>JBGOUJ010000241.1:0-10305 GCA_041477005.1 Terriglobia bacterium
CGTAGATGCCGATGGCGGCCAAAAACAGTGCAACGCCGCCGAAAATCGCGAGCACAACGGTGTTGAAGTCGCTGCGCGCCGTCGATCCCGCGAGGACGTGCTCCATGCTGCGGACGCGCGAATCCGGCAGCCCGCCGCTCGCCTATCGGATCACTACCGGGCCAGAACTGCCGGGCCATCGCCTGGCTGATCACAACAACTCCGGACGCCGCACCATCATCCCGATCTGTGAATACCCGCCCCCGTAGCAGCGGGATTCGGAACACTGGGAAGTAGTGGGGCGAAACCGGGCGCATACCCGCCCCGCCGTGTACCGGTCCGCTGGTCAACGGCCTGCCCTCGACGATGAAGCTCGACCCGAAGGCATACTCGAGCGGAAGCATCCACGAGCTGGCCACGGCCGCGACACCGGGCAGGTTCTCGATACGTCGCTCGGCATCCCGAACCATCGCGGCGATTCCCGCAGTTTTTTCAAACCGCGTCGCCGTGAGAGACATCTCGAAAGTCAGAACGTTGTGAGCGTCAAAGCCCGGCTCCACGGCGCGCAGCGCCACAAAAGTGCGAACCAGCAGCGCAGCGCCAACGAGCAGGACCAGTGCCAGCGCCACCTCCGTGACCACCAGGAGCGACCGGGCTTTGTTCTCGCGCCGGCCGGAGCCGGAGCTGCCCCCCTTCATCGCCGCGCTCAAGTCGGCGCGCGAAGCCTTGAGCGCCGGAAGCAGCCCGAACAGAATCCCGGTCGCGACCGAAACCGCGGTCGTGAACGCCAGCACCCGCCAGTCGAGCGTGACGGCCGACCCCTGCTCGCCGATGCGCGGTATGTTTCCCGGACTCAGGACCAGTAGTCCGCGCACGCCCAGGTAGCCGGCAACCAACCCCAGCACCCCGCCGCTGAGGGACAGCAGGACACTCTCGGTGAGCAACTGGCGGATGATCCGCCCGCGGCCGGCTCCCAGCGCACTTCGGATGGCGATCTCGCGCCGGCGCCCGGTCGCTCGCGCCAGCAGCAGATTCGCCACGTTGGCGCAGGCGATCAGAAGGACAAAGCTCACCGCGCCGAGCAAAATGAGCAACGCCCTCCGAACGTCGGTTGTCTCCGTGTCCCGCAGCGGCTCCGCCGTGAACACCGCCTCCGGATTGAACAACGGAAACTTTCGATGGAACTCGGCGAAGGTAAGCCGGAGCTGCGCCTTGGCCCGGTCCAGCGTCACTCCAGGCTTCAGGCGGGCGGCCACCCGAATGTAGTGGGCCTGAGACAAGCTGTTCAGATCCGCCTGCAGTGGAAGCCAGAGATCGGCCGGTGGACTCGGCTCGAAGCCCGGCCCCAGCACCCCGGCCACGAGGTATGGCTCGTTCCCCAGCGAAATGGCCTTGCCGGCGAGATCCGGATCGCCGGCGAACCTGCGCCGCCAGAGGCCGTTGCTGATCACGACAACCCGTCCCCCGCCGGGCCGGTCTTCCTCAGATGTGAAGGTGCGCCCCGCTGAGGCCCTCGCGCCGAAAAGCCGGAAGTAGTCGGCCGAAACGTGAATGCCCTTTACCGGCTCCGGCCTGTCGCCACCGGTCAGGTTCACGCCCGGCCCGCCGAAATCATACGCCGCGACATCCTGCAGGACACTGGTTTGATCCCTAAAACTCACGAATTCGGGGATCGAAAGCGTGCGCCCGCTGCCCTGCGGCTGCTGAGCAGCAACTGAACGATGCGGTCTGCATCCGTATAGGGCAACGGTTTGAGCACAACGGCATTCACGACCGAGAAGATGGCCGTGTTGGCCCCAATGCCGAGGGTCAGCGCCGCAACGGCCGTTGCCACAAAGTCCGGGCTGCGCCGAAGCGAGCGCGCCGCGTAGCGGATGTCGTACAACAAAGTCTCGACCAAGCTCGCGCCCGCCATGTCGGGTCCGGATTCCTTTGTCTAGGATGACACCCTTACAGCGGATCGTAGACCCGCAGCCCAGGAACGGCCGCAAAGCCACGGTCGTGGCTCCAGATCTCGGTGGCCCCATTCTCGAGCGCGGTGAGCGCGATCTGAAGATCGAAAATCCGCGGCCCCTGCACCCCCAGGCCGCCTGCAAGACCGGTGAGCCTTTCCCAAAAGCCCTCCTGTGGCGCCCATACTCTGGCCCCGCCATCCACGAGGAGCGACCGCAGGAAGGTTTGGGCCTGGTGCGCCGTAGAAGGGCCTCCCGCGGCCAACGGATGCGTCACGATGGCCCAGAATTCGGCGATACAAGGCAGCGCGACGCCCCAGCCTCGCGGATCGGAAGCCGCCTTCTCAATCGCCCGCCGGCCCTTCCGATGTTCCGGCGTGCCTGCGCGGTGCGCGTAGATCAGCAGGTTCGCATCGATCGCAATCATCTCGGATGCCGGAGCCAGTCGTGCATCTTCTGGCGGTCCGCGACGTCCAACCCCGGCGGCAGCCCTCCGGGCGCTGTGACCCAGCGAATACGGCGGTTCCGGGATGCGCCCCGCCCCGCCCCGCGCGCCCGTCGCAACTCACTCCGCAGACCGCGCTCGAAGATTTTCCGCAGCGTCGTCCGGGTCTCGGCCGCCCGCTTCTTCGCCTCGATCAGCAGGTCATCCGGCAGGTCGATCGTCGTCTTCATATGGGAAACCATATTACCATAAAGACGGCTGCAGACGCGATATCGACAAGAGATCGGGCAATACCAGCGGACCCTCGATCTCGATCCGAACTTCTACCGGACCCACTGGGACTTGGGATGGGCTTACGAGCAAAAGGGGAGGTTCGAGCAGGCCGTGGAGGAGTTCGAGAAGGCACGGGCCCTTTCCGCGGGCAGCCCTCTCATCATCGGCGACCTGGGCTACTGCTACGCGCTGTGGGGCCGCAAGGACAAGGCGCAGGAGCTGCTCGGCGAGCTGCTCGATCTCTCCGAGCGACGCTACGTTTCGCCGGTAAACATCGCGGTGATCCACTTCGGCCTCGGAAGCAAGGCGGAGGGGTTCCGCTGGCTCGAGCGGGCTTACGAAGAACGCGACTGCCGGCTGGTCTGGCTCAAGGAGTATCCACCTACGAGCGCCTGCGGCGGGATCCGCGCTTCGTTTCCCTGGTTCGAAAGCTCGGCCTGGAGTGCTGAGCATTTTCACCCGCTCGCTTACCGTCACTGAAGCCGCCAAGCCGAGCCGCGACCGTAGGGGAAAGGTTGTCGGCAAGCGCCGAGCATCCCTTACTTCGCCGGGTCCGGGTCGGCGGGAGCGGGCATCAAGGCCTCCGCCGGCAATTGCCGGTAGAGCGCGCGAGCTTTGGTTTCCTTCCCCTCCGCGTGGAAAAGCTGGGCCAGGTTTCGGATGCTGCCGGCCACGTCCGGGTGATTGGGTCCGAGCGTTTTCTGACGGATCTCCAGGGCGCGGCGATAGAGCTGCTCCGCTTCGGCGTAGCGGCCGGTGCGGTAGTAGAGCGCACCGAGGTTGTTCAGGCTGGTGGCCACGTCCGGGTGATCGGGACCAAGAGCTTTTTCGCGGATGGCGAGCGCCCGGCGGTAGAGCGGGTCGGCCTTGACGTAGCGGTATTGGGCGCAGTAGAGTTCCGCCAGGTTATTCAGACCGGCAGCCACGTTGGGGTGGTCCGGGCCCAGCGACTTTTCCCAGATCCCGAGCGCCCGGTCGTAAAGCGGCTCCGCTTCGGCGTAGCGCTCCTGGGCGTAGTAGAGCTGAGCCAAGTTGTTGAGGCCGGCAGCAAGGTTCGGATGGTCCGGACCGAGCGCTTGCTCCCACGACGCGAGCGCCTGGCGGTAGAGGGGCTCGGCTTCCTCGTAACGGCCCTGGCGGCGATACAACGAGGCCAGGTTGTTGAGGCTCTTGGCCAGCTCGGGGTGGCCGGGCGGGAGGGTCTGCCGCCGCAGCTCCAGCGCCGCCAGCAGCAGGGGTTCGGCCCGGGCGTATTTCCCTTCGGTTATGTAGAGGTCGGCCAGGTTGTTCAGCGTGGCGGCGACTCGCGGATCGTTCGGCCCGAGAGCTTTCCTCCGGATCTGGAGCGACCGCCGCAGCAGCGGCTCGGCCTGATCGTGTTTGCCCTCGACGGCGTAGAGCTCGGCGAGGTTGTTCATGGCCGTGGCCACCCTCTGATCTTCAGGCCCCAGGGTCCGTTCCAGCACGGCCTGCCCGCGGTGGTAGAGCGCTTCGGCTTCGCCGTAGCGGCCCAGCGTGCGGTCGAGCGCCGCCAGGTTGTTCAGGCTCATTCCCAGCTCCGGAAGCTCTGCCGCGTTGCTTCGCGCCGCCGCTTTTTCCCAGGCGCTCACCGCTCTGAAGTAGAGCGGCTCGGCCTCGGAGTACTTGCCCTGGTCGTAATAAAGGGCTGCCAGGTTGTTGAGGCTGTTGGCCAGGCGGCTGTCCTGCTCACCGAATTTTTCCGCTGCTTCGAGCGCGGCGCGGTAGCTCTGCTCGGCGGCCGCGTAGCGGCCCTGCGCGCGCAGCTCATTTCCTTCGCGCACTGCTTTGTCCCAGAGCGGGTCCTGACCCCAGAGAGCAATCGCACCGCAAACAATAGCGACCAGCAGCTTGCTGCGCATCACCGTAGTCTCCTTCCCCCTGTGCCTTCAGCTTGCATCGGCCGGAGACGGCGGCAAAAGTATGATTGGGTTATTTAACGGTATCGTCTTACCGTAAGATTGTTTCCCGCTGTGTTGCTGTGGACTACGCTGTGTTGCTGTGGACTACTATGGATCCAGGGCTACTTGGTGACTATGGTAGCGTCGGCGTTCATGCCGACGCGGAGCGGAGCTTGGCCGGCGGGGGCGTCACCTTGGCCGGGGTCGAGCACGATCTTCACCGGGATTCTCTGCACCACCTTGACGTAGTTGCCGGTGGCGTTCTCGGGCGGCAGCAGGCTCAGTCGCGCGCCGGTAGCGCCGGCGATGGAGTCCACGTGGCCGGTGAACGTCTTGCCGTACGAGTCGACTTTCACTTCCACCTTTTGCCCGACCCGCACGTTGGCGAGCTGCGTTTCTTTGAAATTGGCCGTGACCCAGACGTCGTGGAGCGGGATCACCGCCAGCAGGTCCTGGCCGGGCTGGATGATCTGGCCGACCTCGACTGATTTTTTGGTGACCACGCCGTCGGTGGGAGCGGTGAGGGTGGTGTAACTCAGGGAGAGATCGGCGGCTTCGAGGTTCGCGCGGGCCTGGGCAATGCCGGCGACGGCGGAGGCCGCTTGCGCGCCGCGGATGTCCACCTGCCTGGAGTTGGCCCGAGATTCCGTCAGCCCGGCGCGCGCCTGCTCGATCTTGGCCTGGTTCTGGAGCATCGCCGCCCGGCGGATTTCCACTTCCTTCTGAGCGGTCCCCAATTGTTCCCGGGCGGCCTGCAGATCGCTTTCCTCGACCTGGGCCGTGGCGGCGTAAGCATCGAACTGCTGGCGGGAGATCTCGGCCTTTTCGACCAGGGGCCGCATGCGCTCCAGGTCGGCCTGGGCGCGCTTGTTGCGGGCTTCGTGGGACGCGACGTCGGCGCGGGCGTAAGCGAGGTCGGAGCCGGCAGCCTGCTCGTAGGACGCCTTCGAACGAGCATAATCGGCTTCCGCGGCGGCCAAGTGGGCCTCGGCGCCGGAGGTTCCGCTCGCCGTGGTTTCCCGCGTCCAGGGAACGCTGACTTGGGCCGCGCGAGCCTGGCTCTCGGCCAGCGCCAGGGCGGCTCGAGCCTGGTCCACTTTCGCCTGATAGTCCCGGGGATCGATGCGCACCAGAACCTGCCCGGCCTTTACCGGTTGGTTGTCGTTGACCAGAACCTCGGCCACGCTGCCGGAAATCCTGGCGGCGATCGGGACGATGTGGGCGTCGACCTGGGCGTCATCCGTCGACACCCGGTAGCGGTAATAGTCAAACGCCGACGCCGCGGCGAGCAGGACCACCAGCGCGGCGGCGGCGAGCGCCACCCGAACCTTGGCCCGGCTGCGCCGTTGCGGCGGGGGGGAACCGTGCTTGTGCCCGGCTTCTTCGAGGTCTTCTATGACATCCGACATGATACATCACCTCTACTTCGCGTATAGGGTTTCCATCTGACCGATGGCATGGGCCAGGTCGGCCCGCGCCTGGTTGTAGCGATAGAGCGCTGCGATCTGATTGTCGTTGGCCCGGGACAGCTCGTCCTGAGCGGTGATGATCTCGATGTTGTTGGCGACCCCGGCGCGAAAACGATCGCGGGCCTGGTCCACTTCTTCGCGGGCGAGCTTCACCGTCAGGTTGGCCACATCCACTTCACTGCGGGCGGAGCCGAGCTGGACCAGGGCGGTTTTCACCTGGAAAGCGATCTGGTTACGCAGATTCTGGCGATCCTGCTCGATCTTCTTCAGCTCCAGATCGGCTTTGGTGGTCTCCGCCCGGATGCGCCCGCCGGTGAACAGCGGCACATCGAGGCTCAACGCGTATTCGTAGGCGGGAATCACCGCGTCCGGTTTGGTTCCGAGCTGGCTCCAGGAGGCGACCGCCCGCACCGTGGGCAGCCGCGACTCGCTGGCCGCGCTGCGCTCGAGCTGGGCGATGCGCTCGCGCGAGGCCAGAGCCTTCATCTCGGGGCGGTTGACCAGCGCTTGCTCGATGCTTTGGTCCGCCGGAAACTCCGGAGTTTCAAAGAAGCTGATCTCGTCGGCCAGCTCGATGGTCTGGCGCGGATCGAGGTTGAGGAGCTGGACCAGACCGTAGAGTGAGGTTTGTTTCTGGCTCTCGGCGGCAATCAGCCGCTGCTTTTCCTGCTGCAACAGCACGTTGGACCGCAAGGTATCGATCCCCGTGCCGACGCCGTTTTTCTGAAGGTCGGCGGCGAGATCGTAGAGAGCCTGGGCCAGCTCGACCCTCGATCGCGCGGCCTCCACGTCGGCGGTCGCCCGCAGGCTACCCAGGTATTGCGACACCACCAGCAGCACGTTCTGCTCGCGCACCGAAAGCTCCTGCGCCTGGCTGGCCCTGATGCCTTGACGCCCCTGCTGCAGCCTTCGCCACAACGTCAGGTCGAATACCGGCATGCTGAACTGGGGGCCGGCCTGGATTGCCTGAAACGGCCCGATGTGCTCCGGCAGGCCGGGAAACGTCCTGCCGAAGCTGGCTGCCAGGTTGGTGCGCACCACCCGTTCGGTCGCGTGAAGCCCGGCCTGCGGCAGCAAGGCGGAGCGGGCCAGGTCTTTGTCTTGACCGCTCTGGGCCACGTTGAGATTGGCGATCTGGACTTGGGGATTCTGCCGTAGGGCTAGTTGGACCGCCTGGCGCAGGGTGAGCCGCAAGACCGGTTTGTCTTGCGCGCGCAGGCTCCCCGCGGCCGCCAGCAAGAACAAGATCATCAGCAGCACGAGGAGATGGGGGCCGGGGGAGGTGGCGGCCCGCCTCGGCCGGTTGGCGCCGGTGGCGGCCCCCTTTGGCCGGTTCGTGCCGGTGGCGGCCGGCTTCGGCCGGTTGGAGCCAGTGGCGGCCGGCTTCGGCTGGTTGGAGCCAGTGGCGGCCGGCTTTCGCAGCCTCGTGATCTCTTCGACGATCGCCTTGTTCAACGGCCCGGCCGCCAACAGCTTCGCGCCCTGCTCATGCAAAGAAGCCAGCAACGCTTTGCCGGCGGCATCAATGAACGTGACGGCAGTAAGGTCGATAACGAAGGACTTGCTCTGGAGAACCGCCTTGGCGCGCTGCCAGCACTGTTCCAGTTCGCTCACCCACAGGCCGGCCAGTTTGCCGCAGAGCTGGAACCTGGCTGCCCGCGCGCTGGCTTGAACTATGATCCTGAGCATCGGTCGGCCCTCCTTGCGGAGGACTTGGCCGCAGGTCCTGCTCCAATCGAGAGGCCATTGAAAATAAGGAGCTTGTGTCGCCTTTCGGCGATTGTGCCGAAGGGCGCCAGCCGAAATATCGGCGCCTGCCGAAATGAGGTCAGGCCGTGGGGCGGGCGATTTCCAGCTTGCGCATCTTGGATTGCAGCGTTGTTCGTTTCATCCCCAGGCGGGCGGCGGCGCCGTGCGGGCCGCCGACGATCCAGTTGGTCTCGCCAAGGATGCGAAGGATGTGCTCTCGCTCGGCGTCAGCGAGAGTGGTAGCGCCGCCGGTGGTTGTGCCGGCTTCGGTTTCGGATGACCGCTTCAACTCGGCCAGCGGAACGTTGAGGACGGAACCGGGGGAAAGGATCACCGCGCGCTCGATCAGGTTTTCGAGCTCCCGGACGTTGCCCGGCCAGTGGTAGCGACTGAGCGCGTTCATGGTTTCGGCGGGGATGGTTTCGATGGCCCTGTTCATGCGCCGGGAGATTTCCTGGGCGAAGTAGCGTACCAGCACCGGAATATCCTCCGGCCGCTCCCGCAAGGAGGGCATAGAGATGGGAAACACGTTCAGCCGATAGAACAGATCGGCGCGGAACTGCCGGTCGTTGACCATTTGAGCGAGGTCGCGGTTGGTGGCGGCGACCAGCCGGACATCCACGTGGATGGTCCGGGTGCTTCCCAACCTCTCGAACTCTTTCTCGTGCAGGGCGCGCAAGAGCTTCGGCTGGAGCTCGAGCGGGATGTCGCCGACCTCATCGAGAAAGAGCGTTCCCTGGTGGGCAAGTTCGAGGCGCCCGATCTTTTGCGCGATGGCGCCGGTGAAGGCGCCCTTTTCGTGACCGAACAGCTCGCTTTCGAGCAAGCCGGTGGGAATCGCCGCGCAGTTCAGCTTGACGAAAGTTCGGTCGCGGCGGGGGCTCAGGCTGTGGATGGCGCGCGCGATGAGTTCCTTGCCCGTGCCGGTCTCGCCCAGGATCAGCACAGTGGCGTCGGCCGGGGCGACTGTTTCCACTTCTTTGAGGATCCTCTTCAGCGCGGCGCTCTCGCCGACGATCTCTTCGAAGTTGTGTTCGGTCCGGATTTCGCCTTCGAGGTAGAGCTTCTCCTCGGCAAGCTTGTCCTTGAGCTCGCCGATCTGACGAAACGCCAGGGCGTTCTCGACGGCGATGGCGATCTGGGCAGCCACCTGGGAGAGCAAGTCGACGTCCGCCTGCGAAAATGCGTTCTCGCGCCGGGTGGCGACGTTCAACGTGCCGAGCACGCGGTTGTGGGTGATGAGGGGTACGCAGCAGACGGTCTTCATCTCTTCGGCTTCGAGAGCGTGGGCGATTTCCGATGGAAACCGATGCAGCTCGCCGGGGCCGAGCAGCACGGGCTGGCGGGAAGTGATGGGGCAGCCGGCCGGCGCGGCCTCGGCCGGAACGGTCATTTCCTCGCGGAGCAGGCCCTGGCCCGTGGGGAAGTCGAGCGCATAGACCCGCAACTGGTTATTGGCGGCGTCGTGCAGGGCGATGCTGGCGAACTCGTGCGGAATCACCCGGCGCAGGCAGGTGGTGATGCTGCGAAACAGCTCCGGGGCGTCCAGGTTGGTCACCAAGGCGTTGGTCACTTCGAGCAGGACGCTCAGCCGGTCGCGCTCCCGAGAGAGCTGCTGGTGGTAGAGCTGCGAGTCCTGGTAATTCAGGGCGTTGTCCACAGCCACGGCCACCTGCCGGGCGACGTGCTGGAGAAACTCGAGATCGGCCTCCCCGTAGGCGGCCTTCTCGACGGACCCGAGGCCCATGGATCCGACGCGCCGCTGGGCGGTGGTGAGGGGCAAGGTGCAGATCGACCTCACGCCGTGGCCCCGCAGCATTTCCGACACCGCGGGGAAGCGGGTTTCCTGCGCCAGATCGTCGACCACCAGCGGCTCCTGCGTTTGCCAGACCAATCCGCCCGGCGATTCGCCCATCGCCGACTCGTAACCGACAGCGACCGTGTCGGAGAGGGGGGTCTCGAGAACGTGGAGGCGCATCACGTTGCGCTCGGGGTCGGGCAGAACCAGGCTGAGAAAATCGAAGGGAACCACGCGGTGCAGGCGCTGGCCGAGGTCGTGGAACAGCGCGGCGAGGTCCCGATGCAGGGCGATGGACTCGGAAACCTCGAGCAACGTCCGGTATCGCTCCACAGCAGCCTGATCCAGTGTTTCCACCCTAATAGGGTAGAACAAAGAACCGGGAAAGTTCGAATTTACGGCCGTGAATAAACACCAATTAACGCGCATGAACAGTTCTCCGATTCGCGTGCATTCGCGCATTCGCGGCGCAGCTCGTATCCTTTCGCACCTCGATTGCGGCTCTAAACTGTGTTGGAGGGCGGTTGGCGTGCTTGCGGGTCTTAGGATGGGAACTATACTAGGAGGTATGCTTGGGCGCTTGCTCCTGCTGTGGCCGGCGGTGTTGGCGGGGCAGGGCGCGCTCCCCACGATCATTGGGCTGCCGATCCCCATGCTTCCGCCAGCCGTGGACGCTACCGGCTTCCGGATCGTTTTCGGCTCGGCGGTGGCGCCTGACGGC
>JBGOUJ010000242.1:0-10300 GCA_041477005.1 Terriglobia bacterium
GAATGATCTCAAAGTCGACTAAGTCATCCCAGCGGCTGACCCAGAGGCTCAGCAATTCTGGATGCGATGCTTCCATGACCTGGAAACAGCGAGCACCAGCCGAATCCACCCAGCTCGCGTGGTAGGCGACGCCTTCGGGCAGCATTCGGCCACAATGCCTGAACCGCTCGCCAACAGGCCGGGCATTGCCATCCTTGAAGCATTCAATGACCATAAACAGCATAATTGGGAGTGTACCCCACCCGGTGCTTACCTCAAACTACCCACTACCCAAACTTGGCCGGATCTGTGCCTCGCCTTCGGGAGGCTCCCTCCAGGTCTTCTTTGCGGTACAGTCTTTGACCGTGTCGAGCAGCCGCCTACGGTCGGCGGGAAAAAGCGGGGCGAAACCAGTGCATCCAAATCCCGAACCTCGCTTCGTCCGGCATACGCACGCCCGACTGCTTCAGCGCCAGCAGCATTTGGCCCCGATGGTGCGACTCGTGCGCGATAAGGTACCCCAGCAGGACGAACCCCGACCGGTCCTTGATGCGCTCGTGCCGCTCGATCACTCGCGCCAGGCGTCCCTCAACCCCTCGACTGGAGGCCCGCAACGCTGTCTGCAGCTCCTCGCGGCTTGGTGTGGCGCCCGTCGGGAAGCGAGGAATACCTTTGAGAAAGTCGCGCCCGACGTGCGACACCCGGACGGCGTGCATGTGAGCGAACACTCGAGCCACCGTGCGCCCGGTGGATGGCTGCCCGTTCTTCAGCAGCGTCACCGCCCGGAGGCCCTCGTCGGGAATGCGCTCCAGGAGGAAAGAGTTGATCTCATCGTGAACCCGCCACACCTCCAGCACGTCTTCGATCATCACGCCTCCGGTCGGTCACTGGATTGTAGATCAAGTTCGCCGGCTGGTGCTGCTGCTGCTCGCGCTGCCGGCGTGCTCCGTCCCGGCGTGGCGCGCCACTCGCGTGGACCCGCCCTCCTGGACCTCAAAAAATGTTGTGCTAACGGATCACGCGCTCGTTCGTCTTAGCAGGAAGCTGGGCAACCCCGTCTTGATCCGGGAGGAAATCTACCGCATGAACACCATCGGATTTGTGGAAACGTTGTGGCAGGACCTGCGCTACGGCGCGCGGCTGCTCCGTCTCAGTCCGGGGTTTGCCATCGTGGCGATTTTGTCCCTGGCGCTGGGGATCGGCGCCAACACCGCCATCTTTCAGTTGATTGACGCGGTCCGTCTGCGCAGCCTGCCGGTGCCGAACCCGCAGGAGTTAGCCGAGGTGCGGGTGGCCAACGGAAATGGTGGGATGGGTGTCTCGAACGGCTTCAACGCCGAGATGACCAACCCGCTTTGGGAGCAGGTTCGGGAGCGGCAACAGGCGTTCTCCGGCGTCTTCGCCTGGGGCAGCGACCTCATCGGTATGGGTCAGGGCAATCAGGCGCGGCGGGTGCGCGGCCTTTGGGTGAGTGGGGAATTCTTCTCAGTCCTCGGCGTGCCCCCCATTCGGGGACGGTTATTCGGTCCCGCGGACGACCGCCGAGGCTGCGGGCCCGCGGGCGTGGTGATCGGCTACGGCTTGTGGCAGAGCGAGTTTGGCGGCCAGGATTCGGCGGTCGGCAGCAAGATGATGATCCAGAACCATCCGTTCGAGGTGATCGGCGTGACGCCGCCGGCCTTTTTCGGCCTGGAGGTTGGGCAGACCTTCGACATAGCCTTGCCGATTTGTACCGTATCGATCTGGGGCCGCGCTATCGAAAGACGCGACATCTGGTGGCTGACGGTGATGGGCCGCCTGAAGCCGGGTTGGACGCTGGCGCAGGCCTCCGCGCACCTGAATGGCATCAGCCCCGGCCTGTTCGACGCAACGGCGCCAACGGGGTATGAAGGGACGCAGGAGCGTTACCGGAAATTGCGGCTGGCGGCTTTCCCGGCTGGGACCGGCGTGAGCCGGTTGCGCCGGACGTATGACACGCCGCTCTGGCTGCTGCTGGCGATCACCGGGCTCGTGCTGTTGATCGCGTGCGCCAATCTCGCCAACCTCATGCTGGCGCGGGCGAGTGCGCGGGAACGGGAAGTCGCCGTGCGGCTGGCGCTGGGGGCATCGCGCGGGCGGTTGATTCGGCAGTTGCTGTCCGAAAGCCTGCTGCTGGCTGTAAGCGGAGCGGCCCTTGGCGCCGGTCTGGCCCGCCTGCTGAGCCAGGGCATCGTCCGGTTCCTCAGCTCGGAAGCGAATTCGTTGCAGCTCGATCTGAGCACGGACTGGCGCGTGCTCGCCTTTACGGCGGCGGCAGCGATTCTGACGTGCGTGGTGTTCGGGCTGGCGCCCGCGTTGCGGTCGTTGCGGATCGAGCCCGGCGCGGCCATGAAGGCGGGCGGGCGCGGGCTCACCGCGGGCCGGGAACGGTTCTCGTTTCAGCGTTTACTGGTGGTCTCGCAGATTGCGGTTTCGCTCGTGCTCCTGGTCGGGGCGGTGCTGTTCGTGCGGAGCTTCCGGAACCTGGTGACGTTCGATCCGGGCTTTCGGGAGAAGGGTATTCTGATCACGTTCTTCGATCTGACCCGTTTGCATCTGCCCGCAGCGCGAGGCGTTTCTTTTCAGCGGGAATTACTGGAGCGGGTGCGGGCGATTCCGCAGGTCGAAGCCGCTGCTTCCACGAGCAACGTTCCCTTGAACGGCGCCAGTTGGACGATGGGTGTGCGCGTGGCGGGCCGGCAGGGTGAGCAAAGAGGTGCATCCAAGTTCACGTGGGTCAGCCCCGGATACTTCCGGACGATGGAGATCCCCCTGCTTGCCGGCCGCGATTTCAATGCGAGCGATACGGATACGTCGCACAAGGTCGCGGTGGTGAATGAGACCTTTGTCCGGCGGTTCTCGGCAGGAGAGAACCCGATCGGCGAAGTAATGCGAACCGCCGCCGAGCCGAACTATCCGGTGGCGCTCTACGAGATTGTGGGCGTGGTGAAGGACACCAAGTACGCCGGCTTGCGCGAGGACACGCAGGCCATCGCATTTGCGCCCGCGCCGCAGCACCCGAACCCGGGACCATGGGCGGCCATACTGATCCGCTCCTCGGCGCCGCTGACCGAGGTGGTCGCCGCGGTAAAGCGAGACGTGGGTCAGCTCAATCCCGAGATCGTGATGGACTTCCGCGTGTTCCAGGCGCAGATTCGCGAGGGGCTCGCGCGAGAGCGGCTGATGGCGGCCCTTTCCGGCTTCTTTGGCGTGGTGGCGGCGCTGCTGGCGGGAATTGGGCTGTACGGCGTTATTTCGTATCTGGTGGCCAGGCGCAGGAATGAGATCGGTATTCGTATGGCGTTGGGCGCGAGCCGGTATCAGGTGGTGGCCTTGATCATGCGCGAAGCGGCCCTGCTGCTGGTCATCGGTGTTGCTGTCGGAATGATCCTTTCGCTTGCCGGGGCGACCAGCGCCGGTGCGCTGCTATTCGGGTTGCAGCCTTACGATCCGCTAACGCTGATTGCGTCCGGGGCTTTGCTGGCGGCGATCGCGGCGCTGGCGAGTTACTTGCCTGCGAGGCGCACGTCTCGGCTCGATCCCATGATCGCGCTGCGCTATGAGTGAGTCATGGTCCTTTCAGGCCCACAACGGATGAAAATGCTGCTGGTTGCCCCCTTGCCTTTTCCCGGCGACTCCACCGAAGTCGAGCCCGGAAGAGTCGACGCCGTTCGAGGTGACATTTCGCGATCAGAGGGTCCAGGAACGAATCGCCGGGACCCGGCGAGGCCCTGGTATCCGCTTTTCCAGGCAGCTTTTCAGTCCATGGAATTCTTGATATACTATCGTCAGTGTCTAACCTATTGATTTTACTTGTCTTATGCGACTCATTTATTATGCCCGACTCAAAAGGAGGGCTGGCATGAAAACTTATATCTTCCGGGTTGAGATCGAGGAAGAGGACGATGGGCGCTGGAGCGCCGAGGTACCCACGTTGCCAGGTTGCGCCACCTGGGGCTATACGAAAGAGGAGGCCTTACAGAGCATCCGGGAAGCCACGGAGCTTTATATCGAGTCACTTCTAGCCCACGGAGATCCGGTCCCCGCCGATGCCCCCAAAGAGGTCATGGAGGAGCCTGCAGTTGCCGTTACGGTATGACCGATCTCGGGCGGTTAGCGCACTTGCTTCGCAACACGCCGGTTCGAGACCTCATCCATGCAGTTGAGCACGATGGCTTTGTTCTTGACCGAGCCGGCCCCACAGGCGCCAGGATCTACCGACATGCTGACGGCAGGCGCGCTGTGATTCACTACCATCACGGCGGGGATACCCTCACCCGCAAGACCTTGCGCAGTATTCTGCGTTCTGTTAACTGGACTGAGGCAGACCTTGATCGCCTCGGTTTGCCTTAGGAGTAACAGTGATGCGCTCTGCTGCGACCACCAGCTCCGGCAAAGCGCTTTGGTTTTGCCGGTATTCGCACAGGTTTCGCATCGCACCCCGCCCGCCGGCGCCGGTCTGTCAGGCAATTCATCGACTAGGATTCAATGGAGCTGGAACGTGTACAGGGACGTTCCGGCTATGACCGCTACCTGCTGCTTGCCGTCGAGCAGGTAGCTGATCGCGGGCGCGGAGATGCCGCCGCCGCGGCGCTCGCCCCCGGCGCCGGTTTGCATCCTCCACAGGACCTTCCCCGTGCGCGCGTGGAAAGCGGCGAAGTAGCCCTGGGAGTCTCCCAGAAACACCAAGTCGCCCGCCGTGGTCAGGGCGGAGCCGCGGTCAGGCGTGATCATCTTGAATTCCCACACGAGCTTTCCGGTGCCCGCGTCGAACGCCCGCAGGGCTCCCCATTGCGGCTCGCTCGGGGACGTCTCGTGGATGCTCCCCATCCACATGCGGAACGGCTCCGGCTCGGGGAGATCGTCGATGAAAAACTTCTCGCAGCCCTCGCTGGAGGGAACATAAACCAAACCCGTCTGGGGGTTGTAGGCCATGTGATTCCAGTTCTTGCCTCCGCCGAGGCTGGGGCAGACGACCATGCCCTCCTTGGTCGGATCGAGGCCCGGTATCACGATCGGCCGGCCGTTCGCGTCGAGCCCCTTCGCCCAGGTCTGGTGGACGAAGGGAAATCCGTAAATGATCTTGCCGGTGACGCGGTCCAGGGCGTAGAAGAAACCGTTGCGGTTGGCTTGCAGCAGCGCTTTGCGCTGAGCGCCCTTGACGGTGATATCAGCGAGGACGGGCTCGCTGACCGCGTCCCAGTCGTGGGTGTCGTGGGGGGTGAACTGGAAGTGCCATTTCAGCTTGCCGGTGTCGGCATCCAGGGCCAGCATGGAGTTGCTGTAGAGGTTATCGCCTGGGCGGACGCCGCTGTTCAAGTCCGGTCCGGGGTTGCCGGTGCCCCAGTAGAGCAGGTTCAGCTCGGGATCGTACGAGCCGGTGACCCAGGTGGACCCGCCGCCGCGCTTCCAGAAGTCCTTCCCGTCTCGCCAGGTCTCGGACCCGGGCTCGCCGGGAGCGGGGATGGTCCAGAAGCGCCACAGCCGCTCGCCGGTGGTGATGGAGTAGGCGTCGAGGAAGCCGCGGTTGGCGAATTCGGCGCCGGCCATGCCGACGATGATCTTGTCTTTGACCAATAGCGGGGCGGCCGTCGAGCTGTAGCCTTGCTTGTAGTCGGCCATGACGGTGTCCCACAGCACCTGGCCGGTTCTCTTGTCGAGAGCCACGACGTGGGCGTCAAGCGTCGCCACAAAGAGCCGGTTGCCCGCCAGCGCGAAGCCCCGATTCACCGGGCCGCAGCACAGCCCCATCTTTTTCGGGACCGGCCGCTCGTATTGCCACAAGCTGCGGCCCGTGCGGGCATCGAGCGCCCAGGCGTAGCCGGAGGGGCCGGTGAAATAGAGAATGCCGTCTTCAAACAGCGGGGTGGATTCGTACTTGCCGGGCACGCCCGTCTGAAATGCCCAGTTCACTACAAGGTGCTGCACATTCGAGTCGTTGATCTGGTTGAGCGGGCTGAAGCGGGTGGAAGCCAGATCGGCGCCGTAAACGGTCCATTGCTGGGCGGCCAGCGGACCGGGCAAAGAAACACAGAGCAACAGAAGCAAGATCCGCCGCATTTATCGTTTCCCCCTCAATGTATCGAGGTAGGCGACCACGTCATCGACCTCGGCTGGAGTGAGAGAACTCGGCGGCATCAGAGATTCGCGCAGTACTTCCAGCAGATCGATTGCGCTCTTTTGAAACGAATGATGCCGCTCGCCGTCGTACACCTGGATTGTGAAGTTGTCTTCGTTCTTGCGGATTCCAGTGATGCTGCGCCCGGCCTGAGTCACGCGCACGCCCTGATAGCCAGTGACGATGCGGGCCGAGGGCGAGACGATCGACTCCCGGAGGCTGGCGGGCGAGCGCTGCTCCCCGATGCGCGCCAGGTCCGGCCCCAGCGTTCCGCCCCGGCCGGCCACCATGTGGCACTGCGAGCACGCGCCCCTGCCCCAGTAGGTTTCCCGGCCTCGCTCGGCGTTGCCCGTGACCTCGACGCTGCCGCCCCCGGCGGAGAGCGAGCGGACGAAGGCGACCAGTTTCGTGATCTGTTCTTCGTCGAAGCGGCCGCCGAAGGCGGGCATGTCGCTGCCGGGAACGCCGTTGGCGATCGCCCGCGCCAGGTCGGCGTCGCTCGAGCCGTGGCTCCAGCGGCCCGAGACTAGGTCGGGTCCCCGGCCGCCATGACCGTCACGGCCATGGCAAACGGCGCAGGCGCGGTGATAAACAACACTGGTGCTGCCCAGGCTGGGGCTGGCACCGGGCTTGGTCTGGGCGGCAGCGAGGGCCGCGCCAAGAGTGACGCAGATGGTGAGGGATCTCCCGGCCATCTCTGAAAACCTCTGGTTGGTTATCGTAGCACTTCACCGCCAATCACACGCCCAGCCATTCCCGGGCTTGGGAGAATACTTCGGCCGGCTTGCAGGGTTTCCCGGCGCCGGGCGCGGCAAAGTCGGGAGGGGCGATGACCAGCATCTCGTCCAGGCCCTCGCCGACGAACAGGTAGACGGTGTTGCGGCGGTACTCGGCGTATTTCTCGAACTCCTGCCACAGGTACTGGTGAAAGATCTCCAGATCCACGTAAGAGCCGAGCGCGTCCATCTGGTTCGGGATGGGGGTGGTGCTTTGCTGGTCGGCGTAGATCAGCAGACTGGTAAAGGGCTTGATCTTGTTGCGCACGCCGAAGCCGATCACGGCGAGCGAGGGCCGGGCGCGCCTCACCGCCTGCACGGCGGCCCACTCCACAAAGGTATTATTGATGAGCAATGTGCCGTTGCCGCTGAGCAAAACGGCGCGGACGAACTCGGCCAGGATCGGGTCGTGGGCGAGGTCGGTCTCGGAAGCCAGCACGCGAAGCTGCTTGAGTCTGGCGCTGAGCTGGCGCGGGCCGCGCGTTTCCTGGGCCTCCACGATCTTGCGGACCTCGGCCATCAGCCGCGTGCGGTAAGCTTCCAGGCGCGCGTAACTGAGATGGACCACCCCGCCGGCGGCATCACCACCCGCGGCGTGGCCCAGCGCCGCGATCCCATCGCCCGCCTCGATCAGCCAGGCGCCGTAGGGCGCTTGCTTCGGCGACTGCGCCTGGGCGGCCAGCAGCCGGGAGATGTGGCCCTGGAGGCCCTGGTTCTCCGAGAGATCGAGCGAGACCCTCTTCCCGTTCTCGCGGATGCGCAGCCACATGCGATCCGGCCCGAACGGGAGCTCGGCCGGCGTGCTCACGATCACCAGCCGCGGGCGGCCGGCCCGGGCGATCTCGGCATCGAGCAGTGGATCGATGCGGGAAAAGATGTTCGCCACCGCATTGCGCCATTCCGGGTAGTGGGGCGAGCGATTCAGGAAGTCCACCTGGTCGAGGGTGAAGGTCCGCTTCGGCCAGACTTTCTCGTTTACCCCCATCCTGGCTTCGGCGGCCCGCAGCGGGGCGAACAGCTCGTCGAACCGTTTCGGGTCGGAGCGGTCGAGCAGTCCGAACAGCCGCTCGTAGTAGTTTCGCTCGGCGGGAAACAGCAAGGCCCACTCCTTCACCTGGTCGAAGAAGTAGGTCGAGAAGGTTACCGGAAGGCGGTCGAAAAGCCCTTTGTCGAGGAGGGTCTGGAGCGCCGGGGAAACCTTCGGGACGTCGGCCATCAGGAAAGAATCTCGCGGATCGGCTTGCCGGAGATCTCTCCGGTCTTGACGCCGAGCAATGCCGCGGCGGTGGCGGTTACGTCGATATGGTAGATGGGCCGGTCGGTCTCGCCGCGGCCCACTCCGGCGCCCATCGCCAGCAGCCATATGTTGCGGCAGGAGGGGTCGCCGCTGCGGTGGTTGAGAAAGCCGTTGGCCGCGTTCAGATCCCCGTCGCGGCCGAGCTCGGGAAGGACCAGCAGCGTGGTCTTATCTTTGTAATTCGGATTGCTCTGGATCTCCTCCCAAAGCATGCCGGTGAGCCGGTCGGTGCGGGTGATGGCGCCCAGGTAGAGCGAATACGCGCCCCAGTGGGCCACGTCCATATCCCAGAAATTCACCAGGATCAGGCGCGGGGCGAACTCGCGCATCACCTCGCGAGTGATGAAAAACGTCAGCTCGTCGCCGGACGAGGGCGCTTCCGGCCCGTTGATGAACTCGACAAGGCCGCGGGTCAGCGTGTCGCGGACGTGGCGGTCGAGCTGGCGTCCGGCCTTGAAGATGGTCCAGCCGACGCCCTCGTAGCCTTCGTTCAGAATGCCCTGAAGCTGGCGCAGGACGTTGTCGCGGTCGGCGACGCTCTGGCCCGACTGCTTTTTCACCACTTCGCCGACCGCTTCGAGCAGGAGCTGTTTGGGGAGCACGACGTTGGCGCCGTAGGGCACGCCCCAATCGCGGTCCGAGCCGGCGCCCATCGTGGCGAAGCTCTTGTTGGTGGCGATGGCCCAGGCGTCCATAGGGCCGGCGCCGGCTTGCTTGCGGTAATACTCGAAGATGGTGGCCCCGGCGGGCGCCTCGAAGCCGAAGTCGTCCACGCGCTGCCAGTTGCCGGTGACGATGCTGGCGGTGGAGTTGAAGTGCGAGAGCACGCCGGCATTCGAGCAGTTCCGGAAGAAGAGGCCGTCGGGCTTCATCTTTACCAGCGACGGGATGTTCCGCAGCCCTTCCGGCGCAAAGGTCTCGGAGTAGCGGACGCCGCCGCCGAAGGTCACAATGATGACTTTGCGAGCGGAGTCCCGCCGTTGCGGGCGGGGGCCGCTCCAGAGCCGCCGCGGCAGGACGCGGTCGGCGATCGAAAGGCCCGCCAGCCGCAGAAAGCCGCGTTTGGTCAGGGACCACATCAATAATCGGTGATTTCGCCGCCGTTGATTTTCTTGCGCGCGGTCGGCCCCAGGTCCAGCGGGTGGTCGTAGCCGCCCTGAATTTCGCCGCCCGGCGAATAGTACGGGCCGAGATCGCAGGCCATGCTGCCCTTTCCCTCGGCGACGAACTGGATGGAGGTGATGAGCTTGGCCGATTTGTAGCCGTATCGCGAGGGATCGATCAGGCGCAGCGGCGCTCCGTGACGGTCGGGAAGCGGCCGGCCTTCCAGATCGAGGGTCACCAGCACGCGCGGCGACAGCATGTCCTGGAGCGACATGTACTCATACCACTTATCGGCGCAGTCGATGCGGATCGCTTTCGCCGTCTTGAGCGGCTTGACCGTTTCCAGCAAATGCCCGAACCGGAAGCCGCCCCAGGTGGCCCGTGACGACCAGCACTGCACGCATTTCATGCGCGAGCTCTGGGTGACCGCGGGATAGCGGCGCAGTTGCTCGATCGACAGCGACTGGGGCCGCTCCACCAGCCCGCTGATTTTCAGGCGGTACGCCTGGGGATCGATCGGCGCCACCGGGCTGTACCACATGATCCGGAAGCCGTATTGGTCGGGCTGATCGGTGGGGAGCAGCAGCTTGGTCTTGTTCTCGGCGGCCGGTAACCCAGCCGCTGTTCCGGCCACCGCGGCGAGAAATCTGCGGCGATCCATGAGATCCCTCAAAAAATCGTAGCGCTATTCTACCACAAGGTCGTTTCCGTGACCGGGCGCGAATAAATGCCGATCTCGCGCAAAGGCGCCAAGTACGCCAAGAAAACCGTTCTGTTTCCTTTGCGCGAAATCGTCCGGGCGATTCGATTCTTTCACCGAAGCGCGGCGGCGGCGAGGAAGGGTCGCCGGTTCCCGGCCGCTCCTCCGCTGGGCTCATTTTGACCCAGGCTGCGAGAGCTGCATTCCCCTTTCGCCGCTCTTCTCCTGCGCCGACAGCTTGGCGTGGAGGGCGCGCTGCGCTTCGGCTTCGGCGGTCTTGCCGAGGCGATCGTAAACGCGAGCGAGAC
>JBGOUJ010000243.1:0-10273 GCA_041477005.1 Terriglobia bacterium
CCTTCTCGATCTCCCGTAACTTCCGGTAGTACGCTCTCAAGTCCATAAAGAATCCGTCTCCACTTACTAACAGCCAACAGCCATCAGTCATCAGCCAACAGCCGTCAGCGGTCAGAGGTCAGCCAACAGCCGGCGGCCAACAGCCGGCGGCCATCAGCCGTCAGCCGTCAGCCGTCAGCCATCAGCTAACAGCCAACAGCCGTCAGCGGTCAGCCAACAGCCGGCAGCCATCAGCCATCAGCCATCAGCCATCAGCCACCAGCTAACAGCCAACAGCCGTCAGCCAACCGTCTCGCCTCGGGCGGTCGCCCAAAGCCGGCGACTGTGGCTGCCAGCCACCAGCGATCAGCAGGACCCTCCCGTGAGGGATTGCTGAAAGCTGGCCGCTGAAAGCCTTCCTAACGAAAGTTCCAACCAGCAACCAGCCATCAGCGAGCAGCCAAACTCCTCGCCCGAGGGGTTGCTGAAAGCTGATGGCTGACTGCTGAGGGCTTTCCTACGAGTTGACCTGCACGCCGAAGCTGTTCCGCAGAACGGCGCATCCGTACAGAACATCCACCGTGAACTGCTGCGCCAGGGTGCTCGGCTGGTAGCTCATCACCACCCGCATGCCGAAGTTGCCCAGCTCCGCGTACTCGGCCACCGCGCCCGTGCCCGGCAGCGGCTGCGGCAGCCGCCGAATCACCAGCCCCAGCCCGTCCCGCGTGAACGCCAGGTTGTGGGTGGTCACTGTGGTCGTCCCGGTCTGCGCCACGTACTGCGACCGGAAAATGAAGAAGTCCTTGATCCGTCCCACCGTGCCTTGGATCAGCGCGTTCACGCCCGCTTCCCCGACCGTGTTCCACTCGCTGAACCGCGCAATCTGCCGGAGCGCCGAGTAGCTGTTGGCGTCCACCACCAGATACCGGTTCTGGTCCGGCGGCGCCTTGGCCGCGAACAGGGCCGTCTCCGCCGAATCGATCACCGCTTCGGTCAGCGGCGTCGCAGCCGTCCCCACCGCGCTGTTCACCGTGAAGCCGGCGTACAGGTTCAACAGGTCCCGCTCGATCTTCTCCGCGATCGCCACCACCGCCGGCTGCATGTAGGTGGTCAGCAGGTCCGGCACGGCCAGGACCTTGGTCACGTCCGGAACGATGAACGTGGCCTCGACGTGTGTGTTCAGCACGATCTGCGCGTTCCCCAGACTCGGGTTCTGCGCGACCACGGAGCCGCTCTCCGCGATGTTATTCGCCACCAGCACCGGCGAGATCGGGACGTTTACCGTGTCGCCCGCCTGCGCCAATACCGGCTCATAGTTTCGGTTCACCAGGTTTCCCATCACCAGGTTCCCCACCAGTGCCGGCAGTGCCTCGGCCGCCACCAGTTTCACAATCGCTTGCGCGACGTTTGTTGACGTAATTGCTGGCATTCTCTCTTTGCTCCTTTGATTCGGGCTTCCGGCCCGTGTTTGATTACAGCCACCCTGCTATGTCCTTGCCGGCGACCCGGGCAATCTCCCGGCGCGCCCGCTCCTTCTCCTCCGCGCTCATCCCCGGCCGGATCTTCCCGAGGTCGAAGCTTCCTCCCTCGCCCTCCTGCCGGTTGGCCCCGCTCGCCCCCGACCCGCCGGCGATCCGCGCCGGCAAAAACTCGGGGTTCTCCGAGATGAACCGCGTCAAGAACTCCTTCACCCCCACGTTGCCCTGCTCGCCACGCGCGTAGAGCTGCCCGTCCTCGCCTCGAAAGATCTCGTCCTTCACCACCCGAAACGCCAGGTCCGGTTTCTTGACGCCCAACTGCTGCAGCTCCGACTTGATGGTCGAAAAGCGGTCCGTCTGCTCCACCGTTTTGCGGTGCCGGTCGTTTTCATCGACCAGCTCGTTCAATCGCCTCTCCAGTTGCTCCCGCCGCCGCCTCTCCTCCACCAGCTCCGCCTTCACCGCCGGCTCCTTCTCCTCAGCCAGCTTCCTCGTGTACTCCTCGATCGACTCCTGCACGATCTTCCTAATATCCGGCTCGATTGCTTTTTGTTCCTGCTCCATGTCCCCCCGCAATAAAAATCCCGGCCCCCAGGGCCGGGATCTCAGTAGATGCCCCTTGTTCCGCGTCACTTCAAACAAAAAATCCCGGCCGTCAGGCCCGGGATCTCAAAAATGCCCCCTGCCTTGATTTATGCCTCTTGCCTTTTGCACTTTGCCTTTTGCCTCTCTCTAGAGCCTGTTGTCGATCTCACCAGCGACTTTGTTCTTCACCTCCTGGTTGGCGTCCTCCAGGTACTTCAGCGCCAGCCTCTTTTGCATCTCCCGCGCAAACGTGTTCGACCCGGTCACCAGCAGGCTCAGCGTCTGCGCGTTGCTCAGTTCCTCGGTGAAGTCCTTCACGTCAAACTGATCGAGCCCGGTGACCTCGATCGAGACTTCATCCTGCCGCGCCGCCGCAATCAACCGCAGCGTTCGCCGCATGAACGCCTTCACCAGATCGCCGTACGCCCGCAGAACCTCGTTGGTCACGACCTGGTCCCTTTGCTTGCTGGCCGCCGATTGCGCCAGGTTCCGCGCCTCCCGCCCCACCGCCTGACTCATCAGGTAGCAAATCCGATAGATCTCGTCCTTCAGCCGGTCGAGGTTGTCTGCCGCCAGTTGGTAAACGTGTCCCTCCGGCTCCGTCCAGCCGAACTTGTCCTCCGGCCCCAACTGGATGTAGTAGGCCTCGCCCACGATCTGGTGCCACTCCCGGTCCGAGTAGATCACCGGCATGGCAAAGAGGCCCATGTGCAGCGCCCAGGAAAGCGCATTGGTCTTGTTGAAATGCTCCTGCTGCAGCAGCACCGCCTTGTTTGCGAGCCACAATCCATCGGATACTTCCAGCTTCACCAGTGGCACCCGGTTTAGTTTCGCCAGCCCGTGCTGCCCCTCATCTACCAGCACCGGCTCCCCTGGCCCGCTATCCCCCTCGGATCTCCGCCGCGTCTGCGTGTAGATCCGGAAGTTCTGCTTGTCGTAATACGCCCACCGTTTCTCGGTGACTTCTTCCTCGCTCAGAAAATCCGGCTGGGATGTCGATTCCGTCCGCAAGACGACCCAATCGAAGTTTCCGTGCTGGTCCAGCTTCCAATTGATCAGGTTCGCCGGCGTGTAATTCACCAGGTAAGCCCGCGACTTTCCCAGCGCATCCTCTTCGGCCCGCGTCTCGGTCTGCGCCGTAACCCGCGGAAAATCGATCAGCGCGAAGCTTTGCTGGTACACCAGCGCCTGGATCAACGCCTTCCGGCAGAACTCGAGGAAGCTTCGCCCCTCCAGGTCCACATCCGTCAGAAACTCCGAGTAGAACTCGGCTGGTTTGTCGAAGCTGATCGTCGGCTCGGTGCGAAACAGCGTCGCCGCGTACCAATCCACGATCGAACCCAAATAGTTTTCGTAGAACGCCCGCGTCAGCCGTTCCTGGTAGACTTCGCCCGGCTCCTTCTGCCGCCGCACCAGGTAAAGCCCCGCGTTCCGCCGCAACTGCTCCCCGCCGACGTAAAAATCCAGGTACCGCTGCCACATCTCCCTCTTGGCGCGATACGCCGGATGTTCCCGATTCAGCAGCCCGATCACAGAGGCCCCCATGGCTACATCAACCTCCTCGACTGCTCGCCCGCCTTAGCCAGCGGCCGATAGCTCCACCACAGGTAATACCCCAGCGCATCCGACAAATGGCTCCGCTTGGCGTCCTTGTCTTTGTCGATCTGACTAGTCCCCATCTTGTAGCAAACCTGCTCAAAGTCTTTGATCAGTTCCTTGCAGCGGGCATCCACGAGCAGCCGCCGTTCCCCCTGCGCGTTCCGAATCCGCGAATTCGTCACATTGACCCGGTCCCGCACCGGCGGGTTGGCGCCCAGGACCCTTACCTCCGCCTTCAGCTCCGGATGGCTCCGGAAGAACTCCTTGATCAAGTGAAAATCCGACTTTCCCGTCACCGTGTGCCCGTGGTCTCCGCTCGCGTCGCCATAAACCTCGATCCACCCCTTGTGCTCTCCATACCGCCCCAGGAACTCCTCGCATACCTCCGGCGTCGAAGACGTCTCGATCACGATCTCATCGATCACGAGGACGTCCTCGCCCTGCTCCTGGCAGATCACCGAGCACATCGGGTTCAGGTTGAAGTCCCAGGACCAGATCAGGGGCTTCCATGGGTCCCATTGATATCCGCCGATATTCTCCCGCCGGTCAAACGCGTAGTAGACCTGCCCCGCCGTCAAGCTCAGGTACTCTCCCAGCACCTCCTGCTGGAAGAACTTCCCGTCGTAGCTAACCTTCAGCCTCTCGTAAAAATCCGGGACCTTCTCCAGCAAGTGCCGGTTCTCATACGGCTGCGCCTCGATCAGCGCGTACCCTTCCACCGGCTCGCCCCGAAACCGGCGGTGCACCCAATCGAACCCCTTGGGCGTCCAAACGCCGAACCCGCACAGCCGCGACGCCTTCGGGTCCCGCAGCCGCCCTTCCAGCCGCATCCACGACTCCTCCGACGTGTACGTCATCTCGTCCACGCCGAACCACGCCAGGTTCGTTCCTCGCAGCCGCTCAAACTCGTCCAGCGACCGGTACAGGATCATCGACCTGGTGTCTCTCATGACCACGGTGTTAGTACCCCTGTTGAACTCAAACGGCAGTCCACTGTCTTCGCAGATCTCGAAAAACGTGGCCTGCGTGGCGTCCCGCAGCATCGGGTAAGTGGGCGCTCCGATCAACCCCGTCCTCCCCGCGTCCAGATAGCTGAGCCGGATTGCCTCGTGGCACAAAGCCAAGCTCTTGCCCGATCCCACCGGCCCGGAAAAACCCTTGAACCGGGCCGTGCTCGCATGAAACCGTTTTTGGGAAGGCAGCGCGTCATACTTTATCCTTCGCTCGACGACTCGTCCTCGCTCGGTTCCCATCGGACCTTGACTTCTTTCACTTCGTTCTCCCCGCCGCCCAGATCCTTCTCCAGCTTCATCAACTTCACGAGATCATCGATTGCCTTGCTGGACTGCGCGGTGTCTTCCAACTTCTCGCCCACTCTCTGGTAGGCTTTTTCCATCAAAGTCTGTGGATCGGCTTTCTCGTTTTCGTCCGCCGGCGGCTCGACGGTCTCGTTTTCGTCCTTGCCCCCGGCCTTCTTCGCTTTTGGCTTCGTCTTGCTGGCCATGTTGTCCCCATAAAAAAGCCCATCCCGGACGCCCCCCGGCGCCGAAATGGGCCTGACCCGCAAACGTCACGTGACCTTCCTTCTGAACTCAGCTTATCACCCGCCCCTGTCTCTGCAATCCCACCGCGTAGCAATCTAATTGAAAACAAATCCCAAAAATTTTAGAAACATCAGTGACCGACCCTAATTCCATAAGCCGACACCGCGTAGCGGAGTCTCTCCTCTCTCTTCTCTCCTCTCTCCTCTCTCCTCTCCTGCTATCGTAAGGGCATGCTACTGATTGGTATCGCCATCGGCCTCGCCGCCGGCCTCCTGAGCGGCCTGCTTGGCATCGCCGGCGGTGTCCTGATGACTCCGCTCCTGGTTTTGCTGTTGCACTTCGATCAAAAGACCGCCCAGGGCACTTCGCTCGCCGTGCTGCTGCCCCCCACGGGTCTGTTCGCGTTCCTGGAGTATTACCGCCACGGCAGGGCAGACCTGCACATCGGCGTGGCCATGGCCCTCGGTCTGACCTTCGGCTCGTTCGCCGGCGCCTATCTGGTCCAGTTCATTTCGACCGATGTGCTTCGCAGGGCCTTCGCTGTCTTTCTCGTCCTCATCGCCGTCCGCGTCTGGTTCGAATGACGCCCCTCATCATCGCAGACGATTTCTCCGGCGCCTGCGACGCCGCCGCCCGAGCCGCCGTTCACGGCTGCACCGTCACCGCTCTCCTCGTCCCTCCGTTGGAAGACGCCAGCGCCGATCTTCTGGCCGTGTCGACCGAATCGCGCCATCTCTCTCCGGCCCTCGCCCGCGCCGCCATCCGCTCCCTCGCGCCGTCGCTAGCCGGCCGCGTCCTCTACAAGAAAATCGATTCCACTCTTCGCGGCCCCTGGATCGATGAAGTTGACGAACTCCTCCTCCTCACCGATTACTCCCAGGCCATTGTCTGCCCCGCTTTCCCCGCCCAAGGCCGCACCGTTCATAACGGCTGGCTCTACGTCAACGGCGAGCCTTTCCAGCAAATCGTCTGCCCCTTCACCGTCCGCGACGCCGCCACCGAAGAAGACCTGGCCCACATCGCCGCCGAGATCTGCTCCTCCATCCTCCCGGTCGGCTCCGCCGGCTTGGCGTATCATTTCTTCGCTGCCGCGTCTCCTGGTCCCCGCGTCCCCCCCTCTCCCCTTCTCCCCGTCTCCCCCTCTGGCCCCTGGCTGGTGCTCATAGGCAGCGACCACGCCGCCTCCCAGGCCCAGCTTCAATTCCTCGATAGCACCCCTCGCAAAGACATTCTGATCAACCCCGGCACCAACCCTGCTTCGGTAGCCGGCGTCTTCGCCACCGGCGGCGAAACCGCCGCCCGCTTCCTCCGCCTCACCCAAGCCCGCGGCATCACAGGCCTCCGCGAACTCCTCCCCGGCATCCCCGCCGGCTCCATCCTCGGCGGACGCTATAATGGCACTCGGATGATCACCAAGGCAGGGGGCTTTGGCGCCCCCGACGCGATCCTCCGCGCCATCGACCTCGCACTCTCGGACTGACCGGAAAGAGTCGCTCATGGAACGGCGAATCATCAACCCCTGGAAATGGCAAGACCGCTTTGGATTCGTCCAGGCGAACGAAATCACCGGCGTCCGGCGCATCCTGATCTGTTCGGGACAGGCGTCCATTGACGCCGAGGGCAAAGTGGCGCACCCCGGCAACATGCCGGCCCAGATCGACCAGGCCCTCGATAACCTGGAAACCGTCCTGCGCCAAGCCGGTTTCGAGCTCTCCGACGTGGTGCGCCTCAACTGGTACACCACCGACGTGGACGCCTTCCGCCAGGCAGCCGAGGTGCGGTCCAGCCGCCTGGAGAAATCCGGCTGTCGCCCCGCCAGCACCCTGCTGGGCGTCACTCGCCTCGCCTATCCGGAGTTGCTCGTTGAAGTCGAAGCCACGGCGGTGGCTTAGATATTTATGATTCCTGCAATCGGCATCACCGTCGGCGACCCCGCCGGCATCGGCCCCGAAGTGGCCGCCAAAGCCCTCGACTCCGGCCGTTTCCAGGGCCGCGCCGACCTCTGCATCCTCGGCGTCCCCTCGCGTCCCGTCGCCCTGGGCCAAGTCAGCCCCGACTGCGGCCGCATGGCCGTTGAAACGGTTCGCGCCGCCGTCGAGCAATGCCTCGCCGGGAAGCTAGATGCCATGGTCACCGGCCCCATCAACAAGTACGCCGTCGAAATGGCCGGCATTCACTTCTCCGGCCACACCGAGTTCATTGCCGATCTCTGCCACACCCGCGACGTCCGCATGCTCCTCGCCAGCGACCGCCTGCGCGTGGTCCACGTCTCCACCCACGTCTCCCTCGCCGAAGCCTGCCGCCGGGCCACCACCGACCGCGTGCTGAAAACCATCGAGCTGGCGGCCCAGGGCCTGACGCTCCTCGGCCTTCCTTCCGGCCGCATCGCCGTCGCCGGCTTGAATCCGCATTGCGGTGAAAGCGGCCTCTTCGGCTCCGAGGACCGCGAGCAGATCGTCCCCGCCGTCGAGCGCGCCGTCGCCGCCGGCCTCAACGTCGCCGGCCCCTTCGCGCCCGACACAGTCTTTCACCGCGCCGTCTCCGGCGATTTCGCCATGGTCGTCGCTATGTATCACGACCAAGGCCACATCCCTTCCAAGCTCATCGCCTTCCAGGAGACCGTCAACGTCACCCTCGGTCTTCCCATCATCCGCACCTCGGTTGACCACGGCACGGCTTTCGATATCGCCGGGAAAAACGTCGCCGACGCCACCAACATGATCTGCGCTATCGAAATGGCCCTTCGCCTGGTCCAAAACAAGAAACCCCGGGATGTGTCCTCCCGGGGTGTGACGTGACAGAGCAACCCTGCTCCAAGACGTCCCCAGGGAGCGATTGCTGCCTGCCTTCGTGGAATTGAAGAAAGTTCTTGATTCAGCGTTCACCTGGGTCTGCCGGTCCAGGTTTCCGCACGATCAGTATCGGCGTATCCAGTTTGTGTCGCACCGGCTCGATCGTGTCCCCCAGCAGGAAGTCTTTCACTCGCCGGTGCCCATGCGCTCCCATCACCAGCAGATCGGCCCCCACCTCCCGCGCCACCCGCACGATCTCCTCACCCGGATTGCCGGAGTGCGCGATGAATCCCTCCGCCGGAATCCCTTGCTGCTCGAGCGACCGCCGCACTTCCTCGAGGTAGTCCTCGCCTGCTCTCACCTCGGCGTCCGAAGCCAGGCTCCCGTAAATCCGGCTGGGCGCCCCCTCTTCCACGTGCACCAGGTAGATCCGTCCACCTTGCCCTCGGGCCATCGCCGCCGCGTGGGCGATCGCCTGCCGGTCGAGCGCCGAGTGATCGAGAGCCACCAGAATCTTCTTGTACGTCGGCTGCTCCAACCCCGCCTCCACCGCCGGCATCGCCACCGCATCCCGTCTGCGCGCGTGCCGCCTCATCCACGGCTCGAGCGTCACCCACACCAGCAGCAATCCTGCCGCCGCCACCACCGGAATCACCACGAACTCGATCGCCGGCGCCCACCGCCCGCCCTCCCGCACCCAATCCGTCAGCGTCGTCGCCGCCAGCCGCACGTTCAGCCCGACGATGATCACCGCCGCGCCCCACGCCAGCGCCTTCACCCACCCTGGGTTTGCAAACGCCCCCATCTGCTCCCGGTCGCTCGTGAAGTGAATCAACGGAATCACCGCAAAGGGCAACTGCATGCTGAGAATCACCTGGCTGAGGAGCAGCAGTTTTAGCGTGGCCCCCTCCCCCGCGAGGGCGATCGTGGCCGCCGCCGGCGTGATCGCCAGCGCCCGTGTCACCAGCCGCCTGACCCACGGCCGCATCCGGATGTTCAGAAATCCCTCCATCACGATCTGCCCCGCCATGGTTCCCGTGATGGTAGAAGACTGCCCTGAGGAAATCAGCGCGATGGCGAACGCCCAGCTCGCCGCCGCGGTCCCCAGCAGCGGCGCCAGCAGGTGCTGCGCCTGCTCGATCTGCTGCACCACGATCCCCCGCCGGAAAAACACCGCCGCCGACATGATCAGGATCCCTGCGTTCACCAGCATCGCCGCGTTCAGCGCCACCACCGAGTCGATCAGGTTGTACCCGCACGCCGCTCGCTTGGCCTTCTCGCCCGACCCGATCTGCCGCGTCTGCACCAGCGCCGAATGCAGATAGAGGTTGTGCGGCATCACCGTCGCCCCCAGGATCCCGATCGCCACGTACAAGCTTTTCTGGTCCAGCCGCGGCAGCAACCCTCCCGCTACGGCGCCCCAATCCGGCCGCGCCAGAAGGATCTCCACCACGAAGCAGCTCCCGATCACCGTGATCAGCGACAGGATGAACGCCTCCAGCACGCGCATTCCGAACCGCTGCAGCCACAGCACCAGAAACGTGTCCAGCGCCGTGATCACCACGCCCCCGAGCAGCGGAATGTGGAACAGCAGCTCCAGCCCGATCGCCGTGCCCAGCACCTCCGCCAGGTCGCACGCCGCGATGGCGATCTCGCACAGCACCCACAGCGCCAGGTTCACCGCGCGCGGATAATTCTCCCGGCAAGCCTGCGCCAGGTCCTTGCCCCGCACGATCCCCAGCCGCGCACTCAGCGTCTGCAGCAGGATCGCCATGGCGTTCGACATCACCAGCACCCACAGCAACCGGTAGCCGAACACCGCCCCGCCCTCCAGGTCCGTCGCCCAATTGCCCGGATCCATGTACCCCACGCTCACCAGGTACGCCGGCCCGGCAAACGCAAACATGCGTCTCCAAATGGACAGCTTGGGGATCTCTACCGTGGAATGAACTTCGGACAGCGACCGCGCTGTAGCGGAAGGATTCACATCCTAGTATATCCTGTCGGCCGCGGCCCCGGCCGGGCAGGCTATAATGATCTAGCGGTGGGACAAAAACAGAAAGATCTGGAAACGCGCCTGGCCCGCACCGAGCAGCAGCTCCGACTGTTCCAAAAGATCAGCCGCTTCATGGTGCGTGATCTCAACTTGCAGGAGGTACTCAAGGGCATTGTGGACCTGGTGGTCGAATTCATGGAGTGCGATTCCTGCCTGATCTACCTCCTCGACCGCGACGAGCTGGTCCTGTGCGCTTCCAACAACCCTCACCCCTCCGAGATCGGCAAGATTCGCCTGCGC
>JBGOUJ010000244.1:0-10255 GCA_041477005.1 Terriglobia bacterium
ATCTCGCCCACCTACCCCCGGCGCCCACAAGCCACACAAGCCACCGCCCGTCTCGCCCATCACCATCTACCCCCGGCGCCCACTTTCTGCTATCTTCGTAATTACCGATTTTTCTCAATTCGAGGTTCACCATGTCGGGCCATTCCAAATGGGCGACAATCAAGCACAAGAAAGCCGCCACCGACGCCAAGCGCGGCAACTTGTTCACGCGGCTGATTAAGGAAATCACCATTGCCGCCCGCGCGGGCGGAGATGCGGACACGAACCCGCGCCTCCGCACGGCCGTCACCGCAGCCAAAGCGGCCAGCATGCCGGCCGACAACATCAAGCGGGCCATCCTGCGAGGCACTGGCCAGTTGCCGGGAGTCACCTACGACGAAGTCACCTTCGAGGGCTACGGGCCGGGCGGCGTTGCCGTCATGGTCGATGTTGCCACCGACAATAGAAATCGCACGGTCAGCGAGATCCGGCACGTCTTCGGCAAGCACGGTGGAAACCTGGGCGAGAACGGCTGTGTAGCCTGGATTTTTTCCAAGCGCAGCCTGATCGTGGTTCCTAAGGGGAAGGCCTCCGAAGACCAGTTGATGGAGCTGGCCCTGGCCGCCGGGGCCGAGGATCTCCGTGACGAGGGCGACAATTGGTCCATCCTCTCGGCGCCCGACGCCCACGAAGCGGTACTCGCGGCGCTGAAGCAGAAGGGCATCGAGCCGGCGGTCAGCGAAGTGACCATGATCCCGCAAACCCAGGTCAAGCTCGTAGGTAAGATGGCCCAGGCGATGCTCCGCATGAGCGAGGCCCTCGAAGAACACGAGGACGTGCAGAACGTCTACGCCAACTTCGACATCGAAGAGAAGGAAATCGAAGCGCTGGCGCGTTGACCATGCGCGTGCTCGGCATCGACTGCGGCTGCGAGAAGACTGGCTTTGGTGTAGTGGATACAGACGGCCGCACCCATCGGTTGATCTCTTCCGGCGTTATTCGCACCTCTACGCATGACCCCATGGCTGCCCGCCTCGCCCAAATCCACGCCGGCCTGACCGAGGCGCTCCGGCGCTACCAGCCCGAGGTGGTGGCGATTGAGGAAGTCTTTCACGCGACCAACGTCAAGACCGCTTTGAAGTTGGCCCACGTGCGCGGCATCGCCCTGCTGGCCGCGGCTCAAGCCGGCCTTCCCGTCGGCGAGTATTCGCCCCTCGAGGTCAAAATCAGCGTGGTCGGCTACGGACGCGCCGAAAAGCACCAGGTGCAGAGCATGGTCGCATCCCTTCTTTCCATGGCCGAACCGGTCTCCGAGGACGCCTCCGACGCATTGGCCGTAGCCATCTGCCACGCCACGACCGCCACGGTCGAAGCCAAGATGATCGGGCCCAAGATGCTCCGGAGCGCGCGCTGAATGTCCCGTATTGCTCTTTGCCTCGTCCTGCTGGCCGGCGCCTTGAGCGAGCAGGATGCTCCGAGCGCGAAGGATACACCAAGCGCGCAGGATGCTTCGAAGGCCGCCCGGATTGTCTTTTCGAAGTCGTTTCCCGGCAGCGTCCCGGAGTACTTTTCGATCGATCTCGATCGAAGCGGCAAGACGGTCTATAAAGAGTCGCTGGACGACGACAGCCCTTTGCGCTTCGAGATCGGCCCCAAAGAAACCGCGGAAATCTTCGCCCTGGCCGCCAAGCTCCAATACTTTCAGCGGCCCCTGGAAAGCAACCTCAAGGTAGCCAAGATGGGAATGAAGACCCTGCGGTACGAGGGCGTGGAAGCGCGAGGCGAAGCAAAGTTCAACTACTCCGAGGACCCCGATGCGCGCACTCTGGCGGACTGGTTTGAGAGGATCAGTGAAACCGAGCAGCACCTGATCGCTCTTCAGCGGAGTGCGCAGTTCGACCGGCTGGGAGTCAACAAGGCGCTGTTGCTGTTCGAAATTTCCTGGGACAAGCACCGCCTGGTAGCACCCGAGCAATTTCTGAAAATCCTCGACAGAATCGCCACCCAGCAGAATTACGTGCACATCGCCCAAGCCCGCGCCGCATCGCTAGCCGAGCGGATCCGGGGCGGGAGGCCTCAGAATTGAAGCTCGGGATCATCTTACTGATAGGTGCGCTGCCTGCCTGGTGCCAGACGTCGCCCCCAGCCCCCTCCCAAGCCAAGAAGTCGGACGCCACCCCCGCCCCAGCCTTCGGCACGTCCCCCGCAGCACCCTCTGCTGGTGCCCAAGCCCCGGCCTCGAGCGCGCCCCCCGCAGCCTCCTCCGCTAGTGCCCAAGCCCCAGCCTCCAGCGCAGCCCACGCCGCAGCCTCCGGAGGCGCTCAGTCTCCGGCCTCCGGCGCACCCCCCGCGGCACCCTCCGCTCGCGCCGCCGCTCCGGCCTCCGGCGCGCACCACGGCACTCTCTCCCGCGAGGAAGAAGAGCGGATGCTCCAGGATGCAGTCTCCCAGGTGGGCAACAGCCCGATCGACTTCATTCGCGCCGCTGAGCGGCACTTGCGGAAATATCCGCAGACCCCCCGGCGGGAGGACCTGGAGAGGGCCATCCTCAAGGCTGCGATCGATGCCAAAGACAATCCCCGGATCATCTTGTACGGCGAAAAGATTCTCCAGCAGGATAACGACCTGGTGCTGCTGGATCGTGTAGCCCGCGCCCTGCTGGCCTCGGACGATCCAGATTCGTCCCGCCGGGCGCTCCAGTATTCCCAGAAGCTCGAGAAGGCGACCGCGGACTGGAACGCCCAGGCCCCGCAGCCGGAGAAGCAGGATGAGTTCGACCGCAACTTGGCGCGCGCGCGCGTTCTGGAGGCGCGCTCCTGGGGCAATGTCGGGGAGCTCGATAAGGCCGTGGCTCAGGCTCGCAAGAGCTACGACACCTATCCCACCGGTGAAGCCGCCGCCGAGATGGCCCGCTGGGAGGTGAAGCTCGGCCGGCTCCGGGAGGCCGTCGAGCACTACGCCGATGCTTTTGCTATTCCGGATCCCAACATCACCCAAGACAACCGCCGGCACGACCGGAAGGTTCTGGGTGAGATCTACGCGAAGCTCAACGGCTCGGAAACGGGGCTGGGGGACCTCGTTCTGAAGGCCTATGATCGTACGGCCGAGGCCGTTCGGGTGCTTGACGAGCGTCGCAACGCCGCCGTTCCCAACGCCGGTCTCCAGGACGCTTTTCAGTTCCGCCTGACCGGCTTGCGGGGCGATTCCGTCCGGTTGGGCGATTTTCACGGCAAGGTCCTCGTCCTGGATTTCTGGGCCACCTGGTGCGGTCCCTGCCGCTTCCAGCACCCGATGATCGAGAAGCTCAAGTCCAAATACAAGAACCACCACGAAGTAGCGTTTCTCTCCATCGACACCGACCAGGACCGCTCCCTCGTAAAACCCTTCATCGAGGAGCTGCAGTGGTCCGATCAGGTTTATTTTGAGGACGGCCTCGCCCAGTTTTACCGCATCAACAGTATTCCCACCACCATGATCTTCAACAAGCGGGGCGAGATGGTGAGCCGCCTGCCTGGCTTCATCGGGGAAGCGTTCGGGGAAGTTGTCAGCGAAAAAATCGAAGAAGCCCGCGCCGAGTAAAGCCGGCGGTTAGTGGACCACGATGGAGTGTGCGGCCCGGGGCCGGGTTTCTCCTATAATGCGCGCCTCGATGCCCGAGTCCCTAAGCTTGCCGGCGAGGGCCTCGGCCTCTTGGGATTCGACTGCGATCAGCAGGCCTCCGGCCGTTTGGGGGTCGTAGAGCAGGCTCTCCAGCTCTTCCGGTATCGGCGCCGCGATCTCCACCGCGCACGATACGAATTCCCGGTTGTTTTTCAGGCCTCCCGGAATCGCTCCCTGCAGGGAATAATCCAGCGCGCCGGGCAGAAGTGCTACTTGTGTACTATAAAGCTCTATGGTCACGCCGCTGCCCTTAGCCATCTCCCGGGCGTGCCCCAGCAAGCCGAAACCGGTGATGTCGGTGCAGGCGTGAACGTGATGACTGAGCATGATCTCGCAGGCCTTGCGGTTCAGCGTGAGCATGGAAGCAACCGAGGCGGCCACGTCCGGCGCGTGCGCGATTCCGCGCTTCAGGGCTGTGCTGATCACACCGGTGCCGATTCGCTTGGTGAGCACCAAGGCATCGCCCACCCGAGCTCCGGCATTGGTGAGGATCCGCGAAGGATCGATCACCCCGGTGACGGCGTAGCCGAACTTCACCTCGTCATCAGCAATACTGTGGCCGCCCAGCAGCGCGCAGTCGGCCTCCCGCAGCTTTTCGGATCCGCCCTGCAGGATCTCGGTGAGGGTGTCTGCATCGCCTTTGGCCGGGAAAGCTAGGATCGAAAGGGCCGAGAGCGGCCGGCCTCCCATGGCGTAAACGTCGCTCAGGGAATTGACCGCCGCGATCTGGCCATAGACGAACGGTTCGTCCACGATCGGAGTGAAAAAGTCGACCGTTTGCACCAGCGCAAGGTTCTCCGAAAGCTTATACACCCCGGCATCGTCCGAGGTCTCAAAGCCGACCAGCACGTTTTCGTTCTTCACTCGCGGCAGCTTGGCGAGCACCGAGTCCAACAACTTTGGACTGAGTTTCGACGCTCAACCAGCCGCCTTCACCTGCGCTGTCAGCGGGACCATAACCGTTCAGGAGCGGACGATGGCCGCGTAAATCCGGTCGAGGTCATCGGCGGAATAATAGTCAATCTCGATGCAGCCCTTCTGATCTCCTTTGGCAATCACTCGAACCTTCGTCCCGAGCGCTTGCTCCATCTCGCGGATTGCCGCGGCGACGTTGGGGTCTACCTTGGTCCCCTCCGGCTCACCGACCTCCCGCCTCTCGGTCATCCGCTGCACCAAACGCTCCACCTGCCGGACCGAGAGTCCTTGGGCAGCCGTCTTCTCCGCCACCGCTCGCTGATGGTCCTCGTCGGGCAGCCCCAGGATGGCCCGGGCGTGCCCCATTGAAATCCTCTTCTCGGCGACCAACTGTTGGATGTCAGCAGGCAGCTTTAGGAGTCGCAGGAGGTTTGTGATGGTGGTACGATCCTTCCCGGTGCGCCGTGCAATCTCCTCGTGGCTGATCCGCAGCTCCCGCACCATCCCCTCAAACGCTTGCGCAGTCTCGATCGGGTTCAGGTCTTCCCGCTGGATGTTCTCAATGAGAGTTACCTCCAGCAGCCGGTCTGCCGGTATCTCCTGCACGATGGCGGGAACGGTGGTCAGCCCGGCCAGCCGAGCGGCTCTCCATCGGCGCTCCCCGACGATCAGTGTGTATCTCGACCCACTGCGCCGAACCACAATCGGCTGGATCAGTCCGTCGGACCGGATCGACTGCGCGAGCTCCTCTAGCCGCTCGGCCTGGAACACGCGGCGCGGCTGATACGGGTTGGGATCGATCAAAGCAACAGGGACTTTCAGGATCCGCTCTATCGCTGGGGTGCCCGCTTCAGGAGTTTCTGTCCTGACATTGCTCCTCTCCGGCAGCAGAGCGCTGAGTCCCCGTCCCAGGGCCCTACGTGGTGCCGACGGCTCTGGTGTCTTCGTCATGAGCAAGGATCTCCTTCGCGAGCCGGATGTAGCCTTCCGCCCCCCTGGAATGCAGATCGTAGAGAATAACCGGCTTGCCGTAACTGGGAGCCTCCGCCAGCCGGACGTTGCGAGGAATGACGGTCTCGAAGACTTCCCCGGCAAAGAAGCCCCTGAGATCCTCAGCGACCTGCCGGGTCAGGTTCGTCCGCTCATCGAACATGGTCAGGAGGACGCCTTCGATCCGGAGTTGCGGATTGAGCGAGTCCCGGACCCGCTCCATGGTATCGATGAGCTGCGATACCCCCTCAAGGGCGAAGTATTCGCATTGAATTGGGATGAGCAAGGTGTCGGCCGCCACCAGGGCGTTCACAGTGAGCAGATCAAGCGCCGGCGGGCAATCCAACAGTACAAACCGATACTCCTCGCGGATCGGCCGCAGGGCCTCCCGGAGCCGCAGGTCTCGATCTTCAGCGCCGACCAACTCCACGTTCGCCCCGACCAGCCGGCGGTCCGCCGGGATCAAATCCAAGCCCTCGATAGCAGTTTTCAGACGGACATCGCTGGCCATCGTCTCCTGGATCAGAACTTCGTATAGATTCTTTCTGTCAGGATCCCGGCTGTAGCCGAGTCCGCTCGTCGAATTTCCCTGCGGGTCGCAATCCACGACCAATACCCGGCACTCCGCTGCGGCGAGCGAGGCCGAGAGGTTGATGGCGGTGGTCGTCTTTCCAACACCACCCTTTTGATTGGCGATCGCGATGACTTTGCCCACGGAAGCTCCCAGGAAGGTTGTGATGAGGTCGCAAAGCACAAATCTAGCACAGAACCCGGCTGGTTTCACGTGGAACGACTTAAGGGCAGCGATTCCGCAACGAGGAACGGGGGGGGCAGGAACCCGTGTATTGGGCCCGGCTTTCAGCGTTTGAGGGGAGAAGAGGAGATCCTCATGGCGTGGTGAGAGCAGAAAAAGGGGCGTTGGGAGCCATTCGGACACACCACGGACGCAAGGCCCCAACTGCGGTCCTGGCATGAAGCAGCGGAACGAGGGGGGAAGACGAGGGTGCGGAGAAAGTTTCAGGGTGACAGGCTGGTGGGAATCACCTCCGCATAGAGTTCAGCCGCGATAAGGCTGGCCCAAAAGGCTTGGGTTGTTGCGTTGCGGACTTGTGGCTTCAGATTCAGGGCCAAGAAGGCATGAAAGATGTGTAAGACAGGAACGCCGCGAGCAGAAAGCACTCCATGGCGTTGGGGTCATGTTTGTACACGTGATCGGCATGCCATTGGTGGACCAACTCGTTGAAGTTGAAGCCATGATTCTCGATATCCCATCGCTGATGGCCGAGACGGATGGCCCGCTCGGTGGGAACTTGCGTGGGCGGAAGCGTGGTCACCCAGATCGAGTCGCTGGTTTGCGGAGAATCCTTTCGGTCGATCTGCCGGCGCACCGAGTGCGTTTCCAAGGAACGGAGGACGCGCACGGGAGCGTTCACCTGGGGCCAGGAGAGCAGGTCTGGAAAATCCCACCACAAGCACTGGCGGGACCGGTAGGAACCTTTCTGAGGCGCTAGGCGGTCCCAGAGTCCCGCCACGTCTTGGTAAAGGTTGCGCCGTTCATCTTTGAGAACCACCAGAGCGTGCTTGTGGTGGATCCCTTGTCGCAATGTGTCGGCATCGAGCAGCGCACGGGAGAAGTCGAAGATCTTTTCGGAATACGCGATCAGTCGCCGGAGAACTTAGGGTTTCCTTTCCTTGAGCCGTTTCCATTCCAGTTCGGAAACTTCTTCGATCAGGCGTTCCATCTGTTGATAATCGTTCACGGCTTGACGAACGCGTTCCTGCCAAGCTTTTGGGATACAGATCTGGCGAGGCTTTCCACCCTGGCTCTGAACCAGGTACAAAGACTTGTGCCGTTCGCCTTGGGCGCAATGGCAGTTGGGTTTGCCGCACTTACCCGAACGTTCGGAAAGAGTGCCGCGAAGAAACCACTGGCTGGAGGCCAGTTGTGCAATCCGGGAACGGAAGTTGCGCTCGGCGGCGGAGAGTTTGGCGCGGTTGAGGGTGTCACCCATCTCTTATACATCTATAATATACAAGATCAGCCTGAAAGTCCAGAGCTAACTAAAGCTAAAACACAATGCGAATCTGCTCCCGAGCGAACAGAGAACTAAAACACCAGCGGAATCAAATGTTTGGGTTGGTTAAGAATCTTGGTTGCGGAATCGCTGACTTAATTAAGGGTTTTAGTGTGCGCCCAATTCTTTCCGCTTGCGCCGCGTTTCGGTTTGCCGCACTAAATCGACTGAACGAAGGAGGCCGGTTTCACGTGGAACGACCGAGCATCAGGACGCGGGTCGGCTCCCACGGCACGGCGATCGGCTCCTGCCAGAGGATTGCTCCATTCCTGGAAATCGTCGAGGCGACTTCCGTCCCTGCCAGTATAGATAAATAGCTTATTTTCAATATTATAGAATCCAGAAGTGTTCCGAAGGCCACCCCCCGAATGACCCCCCAGTCGAACTTCTCGGGAATGTCCTCAAACCGCCCCTGAAAGACCCGAACGTTATCTACCGACCGGGAGACCTCGCCCAAAAACGCCGCTTTCTTGCCAACCGACTCCACAAGCGTGATCCGCAAGCCGGGCTTGGCAACAGCTATCGGAAAACCCGGAAAGCCCGGACCGGAGCCGATGTCCACGAGTGTGCCGCGGTCAACTGGAAGCGCCTTAGCCACGAAGAGTGACTCGCCGAAATGGCGCCATGCAATTTCCAGCGGGTCGCGCACCGACGTGAGGTTCATTTTGCGATTCCATCTGAGAAGCAACGCAAACTGGCGGACCAACAGGGCCAGTTGGCCAGCGTCCAGCGCGAGGCCCAGCGTCTCCAGGACGGGCTGCAGAAGGTGGTCCAGGCGCTCGGAGGGATGGTTCATGATCTGTGCCAGCAAAACATTTTAAACATAAAATATTCTTTTGATCGGCCCCCTGCGCGAGGCCTTCAGACTAGCACTGGCGGAGGCAGGGCAATCGTCCGAGGCCGAAAGGCCGGCTCGGCAAGCGAAGATTTCGGTTCGAGCCACACGCCCTCTACCACCGCTCGACCCGCGATCCCCTCGTTTCGCTGCCGCCACTTTCTTTTTCCTTCCAGTCCGTGTTATATGTGAGGGTTACGATCTCCGGGCTGCACGCCCGAAACTGGAGAACTGAACCATGGCTTACGTCATTGCCGAACCATGCATTGGCACCAAGGACACTGCTTGTGTGGACGCCTGCCCGGTCGACTGCATCCATCCTAAGAAGGATGAGCCGAACTATGCCGAAGCCAAGATGCTGTACATCGATCCGGTAGAGTGCATCGACTGTGGCGCCTGCGTCCCGGTCTGTCCCGTCTCGGCCATTTTTGCGCTGGATGACTTGCCGGAAAAGTGGCAGAACTTTACCGCCGAGAACGCCGCTTACTACGGCAAATAGCCTGTTCCAATCGCCTGTCAGACTGTACCCGTTTTCACCTCAAACCAGCCTAGCAGGAAAAACCGGGCCTGAATCTCCCCGTTTCCCTCACCGGAAGACGCGCTTTGCGGCCGCCCGCCTTAGTTAGCCCAACTTCCGCAGTTTCGGGGCGGCGAGAACTTTTTTTAACCCTTTGGGCTGCCGAGACAAGAAAATAGCCTTTTGTTTTGAGCGCGGCGTGAATCGCGGCGTGAGTCCACTCTTCGAAAAGCCCGTGTAGTGAAGACCAACCCTCTTGAAATCGGAGTCGGAATCGGTAGACTCGCAGTATGTACCTGCGGCGCTGCTATCGGCGAAAGGACGGCAAGCGGCATGCATATTGGGCCTTGGTGGAAAGCTATCGCACGGCGTGGGGGCCGCGGCAGCGGGTGGTGGCTTACCTGGGTGAGATGGATGCGGCCGGACGGGTGGGGATGCAGCGGTGCGCGGAAGGTGGAGCCAGAACCCAGCAGGGTGATTTGTTTCAGGGGCCAGAGCCGGAATGGATCGAAGTGGATCTGAAGCGGGTGGCGGTGGAGCAGAGCCGGGGCTGGGGCGGAGTGCGGCTGGGGCTGGAGTTGTGCCGGCGCTTGGGGCTGGTGGAATTTCTGGAGGAGAAACTGCGGTTGGGGCGGGAAGAAGTGCCGTGGCCGGTGATGGCGCTGGTTTTGGTGTTGGGGCGGTTGAGCGATCCCTCGAGCGAGTTGCATCTGGCCGAGCATTTCTACGAATCGAGCGCGCTGAGCGAAGTGTTGGGAGTGCCGGCGGAGAAGGTGAACCAGGACCGGCTGTATCGCACGCTGGATGAGTTGCTGCCACACAAGCGGGCCCTGGAGAAGCATCGGAAGGAGCGTCTGGGGGAACTGTTTGATCTGGATTACGATCTGCTGCTGTACGACGTGACCAGCACGTACTTCGAAGGGGAAGCCAAAGCGAATCCACTGGCGCAGCGGGGCTACTCGCGGGATCACCGGCCGGATTACAAGCAGGTGAACATCGCCTTGGTAGTGAGCAGGGAAGGAATGCCGCTGGGCTACGAAGTGTTCGCCGGCAACCGGGCGGATGTGACCACGCTGGAACAGATGGTCCAGAGCATGGAAGAGCGCTACGGCAAGGCCAACCGGATCTGGGTGATGGACCGTGGGATGGTGAGCGAGGAGAATGTCGAGTTTCTGAAACAGGAACAGCGGCGTTATATAGTGGGCACCCCCAAGGGGATGCTGCGACGCTTCGAGCGCGAGTTGCTGTCCCGGGACTGGCAGCAGGTGCAGGCGGGGTTGGAAG
>JBGOUJ010000245.1:0-10224 GCA_041477005.1 Terriglobia bacterium
CATTTCCCATCTATAAGGATCACCAGGAGTTCATCTCCTCCTCTGCTCCGACCGCGCTCTGTCGTATCTGAGCAGGAACCAAAACCCCTTCCCCTCGTCTAAGGACATCCGTGGCGTGCAGTTGCGTAAGGGCAAGGGCGCGGAGAACAACCCGCACCGGCTGGATTCCACCACTGAGGAGGCTGTCCACCTTATCGCGGTGCCGCTTTGGCAGGTGGACGTGAAGTCGACGATAGGCCCGCATGCCCCCCGCGGGTGAATAGAGTAGGATAAACCTCCGGCTTGTCCGGCTCGTCGGCCCAGCTATGATCCCACCCGATCGCTTCAATCTGGCCGCCTATTTCGTCGATCGCCACGTGGCCGAAGGACGCGGCTCGAAGACCGCCATCCTTTGCGAAGGCCAAACGCTGACCTATGGCCAAGTCCACGAACAGGTCAACCGCGCCGGTAACGGCCTGCTGCGGCTCGGCGTCGAACCAGGCGACCGCGTCCTGATGCTCCTGCCCGACTCGCCCGAGTTTGTGGCCGTCTATTTCGGCGCGGCCAAAATCGGCGCTGTCGCCGTGCTCACCAACACGGCCCTCCATGCCCCTGATTACGCCTACTGTCTGGACGAAAGCCAGGCCGGGGTTCTGGTGGTCCACGCCGCGCTGTGGCCGCAGGTCGAGCCGGCCATCCAGGGCCGCAGCCACCTGCGCGCCGTGATCGTGTGCGGCGAGCCGCAGCCTGGCCGTCTGTCCTGGGAGGCCTGGCTCGCCAGCCAGGCCGCCGAGCTCGACCCGGCTCCGACCGGCAGAGACGACATCGCCTTCTGGCTGTGGACCTCCGGCAGCACCGGCTCGCCCAAGGCCGCCGTTCACCGGCACCAGGATTGGATCCATTGCTGCGAGGGTTACGCCCGAGGCATCCTGGGCATCGGCCCGGAAGACGTGACGTTCTCTGCCTCGAAACTCTTCCACGCCTATGGCCTCGGCAATGGCTTGCTGTTCCCTTTCTATGTCGGCGCGGCCACGGCCCTCTATCCCGGCCGGCCGCAGGCCAGGGCCGTCCTGGAGAAGGCCCAGCAAATCCGGCCGACGCTGTTCTTCTCCGTGCCGACCCTGTACGCCGCCATGCTGGCCGAGACCGACCGTGACAACCCGTATCGCCTGGACAGCATCCGCCTCGGTGTCTCGGCCGCCGAGCCGCTGCCGGCCGAGATCTGCCGCCGCTGGCGCGAGCGCTTCGGCTTCGAGCTTCTGGACGGCCTGGGATCGACGGAGGTCCTGCATATCTACGTCTCAAATCGCCCGGGCGAGTCGAGACCGGGCAGCTCGGGCCGGCCTGTCCCGGGCTACGAAATCCGCCTGAGCGACGACGGCGACCTCTGGGTCCGCGGCCCGAGCATCGCTCCCCACTACTGGAACCGGCCGCAACTGACCGAGCAGCGGATGCAGGACGGATGGTTCTCGACCGGCGACAAATACACGCAGGACGCCGGCGGCTGCCTCTGGTACGCCGGGCGCTCCGACGACATCTTCCGCGTTTCGGGAGAGTGGGTATCGCCGGCCGAGGTCGAGGGGGCGCTGGCCGAGCATCCGGCCGTGCTGGAATCGGCCGTGGTGTCCTATCAGGATGAGAACCGGCTGCTGAAGCCGAAGGCGTGCGTGGTGCTCAAACCGGGAAGGCCGGCCGGCCCGGATCTGGCCCGCGAGCTACAGGATTTCGTGAAGCAGCGGATTGCCCCCTACAAATACCCGCGCCGGATCGAGTTCCTCGACGAGCTGCCCAAAACCGCCACCGGCAAGATCCAGCGGTATAAGCTGCGGGAAAAATGAAACCGCAGATGAACGCAGATAAACGCAGATGAAAAAACCAAAGGCCTTATCTGTGTTCATCTGTGTTCATCTGTGGTTCCATTGGTTTTTTCACACCACCGTAGCAGCCACCCGCGCCGTTTTCCGCGGCAGCGGAGCCGCCCGCAGGCCCATCGCGATCAGCCCCGAGATCAGGGCCAGCGCTGCGCTGCCGTAAAATGCCCCCGACCAGCTCCCGAACCTCTCGAACAGCAACGCCGCCAGTCCCCCGCCGATAACCGAGGAGACCCCTTTGGCGCTGTAAAGGAAGCTGTAGTTCGAGGCCGCGTTGCTGGCTCCGAAGTAATCGCCGATGATGGACGGGAAGACGGAGAAGACCTCACCCCAGGTGAAGAACGTCAGAATGAGCGTCACGGTAAACAGGAATCCTGAAAGCCGGCCCACCAGCAGAACGCTCATCAGCGAAACGGCCTGGAGCAGGAATCCGATGATCATCGTCGTCTCCCGGCCGATGCGGTCCGAAACCCAGCCCCAGAAGATGCGGCTCACCCCGTTGGCCACCCGGGTGAGCGTCAGCGCGGTGGTGAGCGCAGCCATCGAGATCTTCCATTCCTTGGCCACCGGGGCGGCCTGGGCCGTCACCAGCAACCCGCCGGTAGCCATCATCACAAACATTACGTAAAGGACGTAAAACTGCGGCGTCCGCAGCATCTCCCCGGTGTTGAACTGGTCACCGTTGCGCCTCACGCGCGCCCCCACCGCCTTGAGCGCCGCCTTCGATTGGCTGAATTCCGGACCGGGATTCCGCAGTATCTGCGCCACCGCCAGGATCACCAGCCCCTGCAGGATGCCCGTATACAAGAAAGCCTTCTGATAACTCTGCTGCCGGATGAGGTGAGCGATCACGGGGATGAAAGCTGCCGAGCCGGACCCGAAGCCGGCGGCGATGATCCCCGACGCCAGGCCCCGCTTGTCCGGAAACCACTTCAGCGCCGAGGCAATCGATCCGCTGTAAACGAACGCCGCGCCGACTCCGGCGATGGAGTAGAACAGGTAATGCTGCCACAGCGCCGTGGTGAAACCCAGGGCCGTCCAGCCCACGCCGCACAGCACCCCGGCGATCGTGATGAAGATGCGCGGCCCCATGCGGTCGATCAGCCAGCCCTCCACCGGCATGATCCAGGTCTCGAAGATGATGAACAGCGTGAAACCCCACTGAATATCGGAGAGCTTCCATCCGTTGGCCGCGTGGAGGGGCTCGACAAACAGGGTCCAGGCGTATTGCAGGTTGGCGATCATGATCATCGCCACCAGCGACCCCACCAGTTGCACCCAGCGGTTCTTCATCGGCGCTCGCTCCGGGCTTGTTTGCCATGAACCTGCCCCAGCAGCTTGGCACAGGCATAAACGGCGCGCGTGTGGGTCATCGGAAGTCCCAGCCGCTCGCCCAACTCCACCACCGCACCGACCACGGCTTCAATCTCCATCGGACGGCCCGCCTCCAGGTCTTGCAGCATAGACGTTTTGTGCTCCCCGACCTTCTCCGCCCCCGCCATCCGCTGCTCGATCGAAACCGGCAGCTCCAGGCCCAGCCGCTTCGCCACACCCTCGGCTTCGGTCATGATCTGCCGGACGAGTGCCGCAACCTCCGGATCCCGCACCATCTCGACCAGCGTCGCCCCGGTCAGGGCGCTGATCGGATTGAACGCGACGTTACCCAGGATTTTCACCCAGATCTCCTGGCGAATCCGGGTAGTGATCGGGCAGCGCAGGCCGGCCTTGATCAGATCTCCCGCGATCTCACGGCAACGCTCGGAGCGCGAGCCGGCCGGCTCACCGAGCGAAATGCGGTTGCCCTCCACGTGCCGGATCACGCCCGGCTCGACGATCTCGGTGGAAAAGTAAACAATCGATCCGACCACTCGCCGCGCTTCGATGGCCGCCGCGATCACGCCTCCCGGATCGACGCGCTCCAGGCGCAGTCCTTCCAGCTCACCACCGTGATTCTGGAAATACCACCACGGAATCCCGTTTTGCGTGCTGACGACGGTGGTCTCGGGGCCCACCAGCGGCTTCAGTCGCGGCGCAAGATCAGGCAAGCCGTGAGCCTTGACGCCGAGGAACACCACATCAGCCGGGCCGATCGCTTCCAGGCTCTCAGCCAGCTTGGGCTGCGCCTCGAAGCTCCCCTCCGGGCTTTCCACGCGAACGCCGCGCTCTTGCATGGCCCGCAAATGCGGGCCGCGCGCAAACAGCGTAACGTCGAGCCCGGCCCGCGCCATCCGCGCGCCCAGGTAGGCCCCGATCGCCCCGGCTCCGGCGATGACAAACTTCATTTCGGCGCCGCTCCGGAAGACTGGGGCGCCAAGGCCGCCGCCACGGACCGCCGCTGCACCTTACCGGTGGCCGTGCGCGGGATCGCCTCGACCACGTAAATCTTCTTCGGGGTCTTGAACTCCGCCAGCCGCTCGCGGCAGTGCTTCAGCAAATCCGCTTCGCTCACCGGCTCCTTCAGCACCACCGCCGCCGCCACTTCCTCGCCCCAAGTCGGATGCGGCACTCCAAAGCAGACGGCCTCGGCCACCGCCGGATGGCTGAGCAGAACTTCGTCGATCTCCGGCGGCCCAATCTTCTCGCCGCCGCGGTTGATCAGCTCCTTGAGTCTCCCCACCAGGCGCAAGTAGCCGTCGGCATCCAGCACTCCCTGGTCGCCGGTGCGAAACCACCCCTCGACGAAAGAGGTGGCATTGGCTTCCGGGTTGTTCTCATAGCCCTGAATCACGTTGGACCCCCGGATGACCACCTCGCCCCGCTCGCCCGCTTGCAGGTGCTTGCCCTTCGAATCCATGATGCTGATCTTCACGCCCGTCCCCGGCCCCACGGTGCCGAGCTTGCGCTCCGCCGGCGGCAGCGGATTGGATGCCATCTGGTGCGACGCCTCGGTCATGCCGTAAGCTTCAAGCACCGGCGCGCCGAAAATCGCCTCCATTCTCTCGGCCGCCTCGACCGGCAGCGGCGCGCTGCACGAGCGGATGAACCGCAGGGACTCGGCCCCCGCCGGCCTCTCGTTTCCCTTGCCCACCCGCGCCAGCAGGAGCTGGTGCATGGTCGGCACCGCCGAATACCACGTGGCGCGATAGTCCCGCACGGTGCGCCAGAACGAGAGCGGATTGAACCGCGCCGGCACGACCACCGTGCCGCCGGTGAACAGCGTCGCAAGGGTCGAGGCCACCAGCCCGTGCACGTGAAACAGCGGCATCACAGCCAGCGCAACATCCTCCGGCTGGAGCTGATAGGTCCTGACAATATTCTGCACGGAAACCGCCAGGTTGCCGTGCTTCAGCGGCACTCGCTTCGGCCGTCCTGTGCTGCCGCTGGTATGCAGCACCAGCGCGATGTCGTCCGCCGTGGGATAAGAGTCCACGCTGGTCCGTCGCGAAACCGAAAGACGAGCCAGTCCATCGGCGTCCATCTCGACCGTCAAAACCGGGATCATCCTCTCCGCCGCCGCCTTCCGGGCTTCTTCGGCCCCCTCCGGCGGCAAGATCAGCACCCGCGCCCCGGTGTCATCCAAATAAAAGGAAAACTCCTCCTGCCGATACCCCGGGTTGAGCGGCGCTGCGGTCCCTGCAATCGAGGCGGCCAGAAAACTGATAATCGCCGGCAGCCCATTCGGCAGCGCCATCGCCACGCGATCGCCCCGGCCGATGCCGGCGCCCGCAAGCGCCTCGGCCATCGCCAGCACCTGCGCCCGCAGAGAATCATACGTGACGCGAATTCCGCTTTCCGCCGCGATCACGGCCGTCCGGCTCCCCGGCGTCGCGTCCAGCACGTCCAGCAAAGTAGTTGGAGGGTTGAGTACGCTCATTTCAGTAAGAATAACAGCCCGGCAACGGGAATCGAAGGCCGCGCGTCCCTAGACTCTGTTTTCCGAGTGGCGGCGGAACCGCAGATGAATGCAGATAAACGCAGATTCAAACCACAGCCGTTATCGGCGTGCAGTCGGAAGCCGCTCCCTCGGTCTCAGCGCCAAATACGCCAAGAACAACTTCTTTCTTTGCTTTGCGCTGGTTGCGGCTTGGCGCGAAGTCTTTCGGTCGGCTCGATTCTTTCACGGTTTATCACGGTCGCAGCCGGGATTCGGTGTTCAGCGATGCGCAACGGCAGAGCCCTCGTAGCGACGATCTTCTTGTGTTCCGCCGTCTGGGCCGAAAATGTCCCTCCCCTGGAGACGCTCGAGGTGCACGGCACGAAGCGCCCGCTCGCGCTCGAAACCCAGGCCGGGCAGCCGCTCGACCCGGCGCGCGTGGCCCGTGACGTCCGCCGCCTCTGGGAGACCGGCTGGTTCGACGACATCCGCGTCGAGGCCAGCGGCGCTCATCTCATCTTTACCGTGGCTGAAAAGCCGCGGCTCTACCTGCACGAGGTGCATTTTGAACCGGTCCATTGGAAACGCCCGATGCGCATCGATCCTGGCGCGACAATCGACCGGGCCCGCGCCTGGCAATTGGCCGCCGCTCTCAGGCAACAATTGCTCGACGACGGCTATAAGGACGCCAAAGTCGAACCCGAGCTGACGCCCGCCGGCTTCCGGCAGGTGGACCTTCTCCTGAAGGTCGATGCGGGCCCGCGCTATCGCGTCCACGAAGTTCACTTTACCGGCAGCCCCGGCATCGACCCACAGGATCTGCCGCACGCCTTGCAGTCGACCCGCCCGAGCTGGCTCCGGCACCCTCCGTTCAACGACCAACGCGTCGAAGCCGACCTAGCCCGGCTGCGCTCTCTCTATCTGTCCCGCGGCTACTTCAACGCCCGGGTGTCGCTCGGCGAAGTGAAGTTCGCCAAGGAGAACGCCGCCGTCACGATCTCGCTCGATTCGGGCAGCCGCTCCGGCAATCTTCCCGCGCAGCAACTTTGCCGGTGCCTGCTCGAAGCCCGGCGCGAATCGGAGAAGAAGGGCGAGTTGGATTTCTCCCCCCGCATCCGGGCCGGCGAGGCTTTCACCCCCGTCATCGATCCCGGCCCCGCCTACACGGTCAGCCGTATCGACTTCCGCGGCCATCACAACTTCAGCGACTCGACCCTCCGCCGCGCGCTGCGACTTTCCGAGGGAGAACTTTTCGACCAGGACCTGCTGCGCCGCAGCCTGGCCCGGCTCAGCGGATTGGGGTTCTTCGAGCCGCTGACCGAACGCGACGTCGCCATCGACGCCGACCCGCTCCAGCGCAACGTGCGCGTGACCATTTCTTTGACCGAGCGCCCGCGCGGCCGCTGGTCGCTCTCCGGCCCGCTTGGTCCCCCGAGCTTCGCCGGCGGCCTTGACGCCACGATCGCCGCGCGATTGCCCGGCTGGGGCCGCGGCGCGCTGGAGGCTTCTACCTATTACGCCACAGTAAGCCTGCTGGGATTCGCCTCGCCGTTATGGCACGCGCTGCCCGGCCTGGCGGCTCTCCGTCCCGGGCCCGTAATCTCCCTCGCCAGGCCCTATCTTCCAGGCCAGGGCTGGCAGTCGGGCTTTCGCTGGTCGCCGCAGCTCGGCTGGCAGGCGAATGCCGCAACCTACGGCCTCGCCCATCTCCGGCGCGTCGTGCAGCCCGCCTTGCAGCCGAATCGCGGAAACGTCCTGCCGCTGGCCGTTCCCATCGAGTGGCAACAGTCAAAGACGTTTCCGCCCGGCACACTGATCTGTGATCCTCCCGCCCCACACCTGGCCGGATTGCGGCAGGCGACGGCGGCCGCGGCGAGCTTTCTGCTGGCGCCGGGGCTGTAGGCAGTTTGTCTTGCGCCGTACCGTTGTGTTACCTTCAGCAATTACAGTTATTTTCTGGGGGGACGCGCTATGGATGCCTTGGGCCTGATTGAAACCAAGGGATTGGTCGGCGCCATCGAAGCAGCCGACGCGATGGTGAAGGCGGCTAACGTCGTGCTGACCGGCAAGGAGTACATCGGCGCCGGCTACGTTACCGTGATGGTGCGCGGCGATGTGGGCGCCGTCAAGGCCGCCACCGATGCCGGGGCCGCCGCCGCCCGCCGGGTGGGCGAGCTGGTCAGCGTCCACGTGATCCCGCGCCCGCACGGCGAAGTCGAGAGGTTCCTTCCCAATACCGCTGCCAAGGGCAAGTAATCGGCCGGCTTACGGGGACCACCCGCCCCTCTTCTCCGCTCCATGCTGCGCGACAAAGACCTCGTCTCCATTCAGGATGCACGGGCCAAGGTCGAGAAGGCCTACGCCGCGTTTCAGAAGTTTCGCGCCTTCACGCAGGAGCAGGTCGACCGCATTGTGGACCGCATGGCCCAAGCCGGCCGCTCGAACGCCGAGCGCCTCGCCCGGCTGGCGGTCGAGGAAACCGGCTACGGCAACGTCAAGGACAAGACCGCCAAGAACCTGCTCTGCTCCGACACGCTCTACCAGGCCATCCGCCACCTAAAAACCGTCGGCATCGTGCACGAAGACCCGGCTCGAAGGGTCATCGAGATCGCCGAGCCGGTCGGCGTGGTAGCGGCCATCGTTCCCACCACGAATCCCACCTCTACGGCTTATTTCAAAATCCTCATCGCGCTCAAAGGCCGCAATGCGATCGTGATGAGTCCCCACCCGCGCGCTGTGCGCTGCACCTGCGAGGCTGCCGCTCTGCTCTACCAGGCCGCCCGCGAGGCCGGCGCGCCGGAGGACGTCATACAGTGCCTGGAAAACCCTTCGCTCGAAGCCACCAACGAGATCATGCGCCACCGCCGCACCGGCGTCATCCTCTCGACCGGCGGCCAGGGCATGGTCCGCGCCGCCTATTCCAGCGGCAAGCCCGCCCTGGGCGTGGGGCCGGGCAACGTCCCGGTTCTGCTCGAGCGTTCCGCCGACGTGAAAGAGGCCGTGCGGATGGTGGTCGAAGGCAAGTCGTTTGATTACGGCACGGTCTGCTCGAGCGAGCAGTCACTGGTGGTCGAGGAGTCGATGGGCGAGCAGGTGATCGCCGCGCTAAAGGCCAACCGCGCCTATCTCTGCGACACCGCCCAAACCGCCGCCCTCGCAAAGCTGCTGATCACTCCGGACTTCCGCGTGAACCCGCGGTGCGTCGGCCAGGCTCCCGGCAAGATCGCCGAAATGGCCGGTTTCGCCGTCCCGCCCGACGCCTCGATCCTGGTGGTGCGCCTCGCCGGCATGGGCAAGGAGCACCCGCTCTCAGCCGAAAAGCTCTCGCCCGTGCTTTCGCTCTACCTGGTGACGGATTTCGAAGCAGGAATGCAGCTCTGCGACAACCTGCTGCACTTCGGCGGCCTGGGCCACACTTGCGTGATCTACTCCCGCGATGACGCCAGGATCCGCGAGTTTGCCCTGCGCATGCCCGCCATGCGGGTGCTGGTGAACACCCCGTCGCCCCAAGGCTCGACCGGCATCACAACCAACGTGTTCCCCTCGATGACGCTCGGCTGCGGCGCCATGGCGGGCAACATCACCAGCGACAACATCGGCCCGCTGCACCTGATCAACCTGAAGCGGGTGGCGTATCACGTGCGGGATGCCGCCGCTGCTTTTGAGAGTCCGGAAGGGAAAGCTCAATTCACCGCAGAGCGCACAAAGAGCGCCGGGAAACCGGCGTCAGCACCTGCGGTGGCCTCCGCAGGGCGGAGTTCGGCCCCGGCGGCGAAGCCCGTGATTGCCGACGCTGTCGAGCGTTACCTCGCCTCGCGCGGATTGCAGCCGAACCCGGCCGTCGCAGCGGTGGTCTCGAGCCCTGCCGCCGAGGCAGTCGATCGTTTCCTCGCCTCCCGCCGCTCGGTCTCCGCGGCCCCCCCTGCCCCCGTTTCCGCGCCTGCCGCCCCGGCCCCGGCGGTCGCCAACCCACAGCCCCCCGCCCCTAAGGTCGAGGTTGCTGCGTTTGTCTGCGAGGCGGACGTTCGCCAGGCAGTCCGCGAGGGCAGGAAGATCTTCATCGGCTCGAAGAGCATCGTCACACCGGCGGCCCGCGACCTGGGCGCCGATATTCTGGTGAAAACGGACTAAAGGAGCATGGCCCGCTGGCTCCGCCCTTCTCCCGACCCGGCGCTGGTCGACTCCCTCGCCTGTCAACTGAAAATACCCGGCTTCCTGGCCCGGCTCCTGGCCCTCCGCGGCATCTCCGACGCCGAGCAAGGCCACCGCTTCCTCTACCCCGCCCTTTCCCACCTCCACGACCCGTACCGCATGACCGGCATGCAGACGGCCGTCGAGCGCCTGCGCCGCGCCTGTGCTCGCGGCGAGCGAATCCTCATCTACGGCGATTACGACGTCGATGGCACCACGGCCGTCGTGCTGCTCCGCAAGGCCATCGAACTCGCCGGCGGCCAGGCCGATTTCTATATCCCGCACCGCCTGAAGGACGGTTATGGCATGCGCGAGGAAGTCATCGAGCACGCCGCCCGGCAAGGCGTCCATCTCATCGTCAGCGTCGAC
>JBGOUJ010000246.1:0-10185 GCA_041477005.1 Terriglobia bacterium
CAAATTGGTTTCGATCGTGCATTTTTTTCTATTGAGCGGCGATCGGGGCGCCGGGTGTCGTTTGGGAAGAGGCTTTGGAAGCGCAGGGCCCAAAGGGCACCCCCGCAGATGAACGCAGATTTCGTCTGAGGGGGGGCTTGGTGCGTATTCCGAGCCATGCCGATCGGCGTTCCGATTGATGTCGATCAGGATTCCGATTGATGCCGATCGCTGTTCCGAGCTGATGCCGATCGAAAAAGGGGCATTGTCGGAACGCTGATCGGGTTGTCGGAACGGATCCCAGAAAGATAGCGAAGGGCGCTGGACAACCAGCGGCAGATGGTCCTCCCTGGGAAGGGGAGGAACCAGATTGCCGCAAAAGAAGGTGTCCATGCGCAAGATCAAAGAAGTCTTACGATTACGTTCTCTGGGGCTGAACCAGCACCAGATCGCCCGCGGTTGCTCGATTGCCCAAAGCACGGTACACGAGTACTGCAAGGCCGCCGAGGCGGCCGGCATCGACTGGCCTGTACCGGCGGAGTGGGACGACCGCCGGCTGGAGGAGGTCCTGTTTCCGGGCCGCCGGCAACCCTGCGGTCGCCGCCGGCAGGCAACGCCGGATTTCACCACCCTCCACCAGGAGCTGCAGAGCCACAAGCACCTGACCCTGCAACTGGTCTGGGAGGAGTACAAGCAGGCTGACCCAGAGGGTTACAGCTACAGCCGCTTCTGCGATCTATACCGGGAGTGGCTGCGGCAGCGGGACGTGGTGCTGCGCCAGCAACACCGGGCGGGCGAAAAGCTGTTTGTAGACTGGGCCGGGGACACCATCCCCATTCACGACCCCACCACCGCAGAAGTTCGGCCAGCGTCGATTTTCGTGGCCGTGTTGGGCGCCAGCAGTTACACCTTTGCCCAAGCCAAGCCGACGCAGGAGCTGCCCTACTGGATCGAGGCGCACGTAGAGGCTTTCGAGTTCTTCGGAGGTGTGCCGCAGGTGGTGGTGCCCGACAACACCAAGACCGGAGTGAGTCGCCCCTGCCGTTATGAGCCGGACCTGAACCCGACCTACCAGGAGATGGCGGCGCATTACGGGGTGGCGGTGGTGCCGGCGCGCCCCTATAAGGCCCGGGACAAGGCCAAGGTCGAAAGCGGCGTGCTGGTGGTGGAGCGTTGGATCCTGGCCGCTTTGCGCAAACGGAAGTTCTTCGGCTTGGCCGAGCTGAACCAGGCCATGCAGGAGTTGCTGGAGCGGCTCAACCACCGGCCCTTCCGCAAGCGGGAAGGCACGCGGGCCAGCCTGTTCGCTGCACTCGACCACCCCGCCTTGCAACCCTTGCCGGCCGCACGCTACCAGTTCGGCGCCTGGCAGACGGCGCGGGTCAACATCGATTACCACATCGAGATCGACCGCCACTACTACAGTGTGCCCTACCAGTTGACCGGGCAGCCGGTCGAGGCCCGGTTGACAGCCAGCACCGTGGAGATCTTCCACAAAGGGGTGCGCGTGGCTTCTCATGCGCGCAGCCAGGAGCCGTATCAGGCCACCACGGTACACCAACACCGCCCCAAGTCGCACCAGAAGTATTTGCAGTGGACCCCTTCCCGGCTGATCGAATGGGCCAGCAGCGTGGGGCCTGCCACGGCTCTGTTGTTCGAACAGATTCTGGCCAGCAAGCCGCATCCGGAGATGGGCTACCGCTCCTGCCTGGGGATTCTGCGGTTAGCCAAGCAGTACTCCAGGGAGCGGGTGGAGGCGGCGGCTGCACGGGCTGTGGCCCTCCGGGCCTGCTCCTACCAGAGTGTCAAGTCGATGCTGGAGCGGCAACTGGACCGGCTGCCAGTGGAAGACTCCGTGGCGCCGCGGCCCTCCATCGAGCACGACAACATCCGCGGCGCCAGCTACTTTGATCCCCCCGCGGAACCGCCCCCGATGGTTTGAAAGGAGAAACATGCTCACCCAACAAACGGTTGAAAAATTGCACGCTATGCGGCTGCGCGGGATGGCGGAAGCCTTCCGCCAGCAACAGGAAGATCCCCAGGTCCAACGGCTCAGCTTCGAGGAGCGCCTGGGGTTACTGATCGACCGGCAGTGGAGCTGGCGAGAGAACCGGGCGCTGACCCGTAGGCTGAAAAACGCCAGACTGCAAGGCGATGCCTGTATCGAGGACATTGACTTCCGCCACGCCCGCGGGCTGGATCGGCAACTGGTGCGCTCGCTGGTGGCCGAATCCCAGTGGGTACACCAGCACCAGAACCTTTTCCTGATCGGCCCGACCGGAATCGGCAAAACGTTTCTGGCGCGAGCCTTTGGGCAGAAGGCCTGCCGGGATGGCCTCACCGCACTGTTCACCAAAGCCAGCCAGTTGTTCCGAGACCTGGCCTTGGCCCGGGCCGACGGCAGCTTGGGAAAGCTGCTGTACCGGCTCAGCCGCATCGACCTGCTGATCGTGGACGACTGGGCCATGGCGTCGCTGGCGGAGGCAGAGCGCAGAGATTTTCTGGAGATCTGCGACGAACGCCACCAGAACCGATCTACGCTGCTGACCAGCCAGTTGCCCGTTGCGGCTTGGCACGCCCAGATCGGCGATCCCTCCGTCGCCGACAGCATCCTGGACCGGCTGGTGCACAACGCCCATCGCCTCGAGTTGCAGGGCGAATCCCTGCGCAAAAAGCGAACCGGCAAGGCTTCTGCGCCACCGGAGGAAAAATGATCAACGCCGGTTTCTACAGGCAGGAGTGGGGGAAAGGGGCTGGCTGCCCCTCTCCCCCACACTCCTCTCCCCGCTGCCCACCGGCGCGTCGCCCAAACCGCTCCGACCGGGCCCCTCGCCGGGAGAAATCCATCACAGAAAGGAAGGTTTTTCTTGACTGATGTCGATCAGTCCTGGAAGATAAGACTCGTCAGCGTCGCTTCGCTCCGACCTGATCGGCTTCGCCTCGGAATGATCGATCGGCTTCGTCGGAATCGCCACTTGAATGACGCAGACACAGCCCCGCTCTCGTAGCTCAGGCCGGATCGAAGTCCGTGGTTGTCGAAGAAGGCTGCCTAAGGGTATTCTCGTTCCTGACGGTCGACGATGCCGACTCCTGTGCATTCTGACCACCAAGGCACTCCAGAGCCCAATCCTACGTCAGGAGCTGTCATGCCCACGCCCGTCCCTTTCAAACGAACTCCCGCGCCGCTCACAGTCGCCGGAACGCAACTTCGCGAAGCTATCGGAAACCTGCACCTTTCAAACGACGGAGACGGAAACGAAAGATCGTTTTGGCCTGCTATTAATGATGGGTTTCCCAACTACGAACGATTTTGGCGGCAACTCGTTGTGCCAACCACCAAACGAATCGAGAACCCGTCGAACGCTGAAAGACGAGTCGAGCGCCGCGAGGGCGTGGCGGATGATCTATGGCTCATCACATACGTGAATTACTCGCTCTTCCTGAACCTAGTGGGGGCGTTCGAACACCTCTCACAACCGTTGAGTTTGTCAGTCGGCAATTTCTATACCCATGTTGCTTCTGCCTGCGATCTCGCGGAGGATTTTCTCCTAAGGGCACACATGTGTGTTTCGGAGTGTCGGGGCCAACCCGTGGCATTCAATCCCCTTACAAAAGCAGAGTTTTGCCAGAAGCTCGACGAATGGTACGAGAAGGAATACCAGAAGAAGTATCCACACTCGCACGCCAAGGGCAAGGCGATGCTCGTTCACGTCGAGCCTCGTGACAAAATCAATCGACAAGATCAGGCTTGGAAGGCCTACAAATCCTTCTCGGCGCCGATTCGCGAATATCGAAACAAAGTCGTCCACGACGTACAGATCGGCACCGTCCGTGTAGGCAAGATTAACCTCATGCCGAAGATGCAAAAGATCAAGGAGTATGCATCTCTTGCAGCGGTTCAAGAGGCCGTCAAGAATCCAGAAACTATCAAGCGCGACTTCGTCGTCCGGGAGGAACAGATGTTCTCCGATTTTCGCGCTCTTAAGGAGCGCGTAAATGCACTCTGGGAAAAGCCGACCGAGGATCTTACCCGACTTTTCTATGAGGAGCGGAACACAATTCTCTTGGGAAAATACAACTTGCGGCTCGCGTAGATTGCCGCTGCGGTCTCCGGGATTCCACTTGGACGGTAGTCGGCTACGCTTCCTCGGTGCCGGCCAGCGCGTCCTGGCCAAGAGGACGGAACCGGGCGTTACGGGTCCAAGTGAGCGGCTCCCTTGCGTCGGAGGAGCTCCCGACAGACCGTAAACTGGTGACTCAAGACGTCGCGAGTATGGTGTCAGTGGAAGTGTGATACCTTGCTTGAGAGTCCCGAAAGAAGCGCAGCGGAGCCCATGACGGACATGCCCAGACCGTACATGGCTTGGTCCATCGAACGCCTTGAGACCTTGTTTGAATCGCAGGGCGGAGACCCGCACGTCCGCGCGCGCCTCGTAGAGGAGCTTTCGCTTCGTAAGACAAAGAGGGCGCAGCGGCTTCTCGCGCAGGCCGAGAGGATTGCCGAGTTCGAAACCGACGGCGATGAGTCCGAGGAATCTGAGGCAGTCGTCGATACGACGACGATCGACGGGGAGGACGAGTCTGGCCCAGGTGTCGACAACCAGTCAGGCGACGGCTATCGAGACGACTCGCCTGATTGGTCCGGTGGCGAGGCCACGGACCAGGAGCAGCCCCCTGACGACCGCAGGCGCCCCCAGATTCTCTCGTCCATTCGGCCTGTGGGGACCGCAGGTCTACCAACACCTTGGGTTCGTCCGTTGGACGGGACCTTATCACTGAGCGTTCCCGCGGGCGCCGACCTCCCCCAAATCTATAGCGCCGCTCTCTCCGCCCTTATCGACGAGATCAAGAGGACCGGCGCCGGACAGAAGCGCTATGAGCTAGAGAACGGAATCCGCGCGGAGGGGAAAGCAGGTGAAATAGTTTATGAGTTTGCCTTTGCCGATGAGGCCGAACTTTTTGAAGATGCCAAGGTCGAGGTGGAGTTGCCCGGCCGCCGTATCGATGCCTCGATCATATCCATCTCCTCGGGCCGCCTCTGGCTCGCAACGAAAGAGGACCTCGGCGCCGTCCTTCAGCGGGCCGTGATCGTCGTCGACGCCACCGCGTTGCTGGAGGCCCTGAAGGAGAGAATCGAGCAGGCCGGCAAAGGCGAGATACCCCTCAACCGGGCCATTGCGGATGGGGTCGTCGGAAGGGGGAAACATCCGGCCGATCCGGCGCCTATCCCTTGGGCCCCTTCGGATACGAAGCTGGACCAAGCCCAGGTCAAAGCGCTGGAAAAGGCGCTGGCGGCATCAATCACATACGTCTGGGGACCGCCCGGCTGCGGCAAGACTCGGATGCTGGGTGAGGTTGTCCGCTCGGCGTTCGAAGACGGCAAGCGGCTCCTGATCTGCTCGAACACCAACAAGGCCGTCGACCAGGTACTCTTCAAGATTTGCGAAAGCCTAGGCGTCCGGCACCCGGCGATGGAGGAAGGTCGGATCGTCCGCCTTGGGCAGGTCGCATATGACAAGCTCAAATCCAAGTACGAGGCATACGTCACCGTCGATGGCATCGTGGAGCGAAGATCGGCTGAACTCAAGGCTCGCCGGAGCCGGGTGCAGGAAGAGATAGCGCGGATCGATGCCCGAACCAGCAGCGCGAGGGGAATTCTCAGCCGCTTCGCCGATCTCGACACCGCTCAGAGGTCCGTGGCGTTTCACCAGGAAGCAACCAAGAAGCTCGACCAGTCCGGTAGAGAACTGAAAGCGAATCACCAGAAAATCCTCTCGCGACTCGCAGGTTTCGAAGAAGAGCTCCGAAAACGAAAGGGCGCCCGCTTCGGATTGTTCAGGCGTAAGGAGGAAGCGATCCAGAGGGACATCGCAATTGCGCAGGCCAGCCAGGCCAATGTGTCGGCGGAGATCGAAAAGGCGAAGGTCATTTACGTCGAAGCGAAGGAAAGATTTGAGGGCGCAAAAGTAGGACGCGATCGTATCGCCGAACGGCTGGCGGGCTTGGACCGCAAGGCAGCTGAACGTGAGATCGAGCGGGCCGATGAGGCCCGAGCGCCCCTTGTTGCGGAATTGCAGGAAATCGAGGCAAAGATCGGCGAGCTAAGGGCGGCCGTGCTGAGGGATGCCAAGGTTCTCGGGGCCACCTGCACTAAGATCTATCTGGCAGTAAAACAGATCGGCCAAGTTGACATGGTTCTTGTCGATGAGGCGTCGATGGTCCTTCTGCCGATGATCTGGTTCGCTGCCGGAATGGCCAAGGAACGGGTCGTGGTCTGCGGTGACTTTCGCCAAATTCCACCGATCGTGCCGACCGGCCAGCAAGCCGTATTCGATGTGCTGGGTCACGATGTGTTCGAGGCCACGGGAATCGATGGTTCTCGGGACGACCCTCGCATGGTGTTGCTCGACTCGCAGTATCGAATGGATGAGGAAATTTGCCAACTGATCTCCTCGCCGATGTACGGCGGTCTGCTCAAAACTGCGCCCGAGATCGTTGGTCGACTGAGGACCAAAAGACCGCCCTCTCCGTACGGCGGAACGTTGACGATCGTTGACACCTCCGACCTTTGGCCCTTTGAGAGTGTGAACGCGTTCCGTTCGCGCTTCAATCTGATGCACGCTTTGCTAGTCCGGAACCTCGCCTGGCACTTTGGGCAGCAGGGATACATTGAGAAGAAGGAAGACTTGGCCGTTTGCACTCCTTATGCTGCTCAGGCCAAGCTGATCGGTAAGCTGCTTGATAACGAGAAGCTTGGGGACCTTGTGCAGGTCGGTACCGTACACAGCTTTCAAGGGGACGAACGCAGCGCCGTCGTCCTGGAACTGCCGGAAGGACACGGCGGTGCGTGGATGGTTGGTCAGTTCCTTCAGGGAGTCCCGCCCAAGCAGGTCGGTGCTCGCCTCATGAATGTCGCCGTCAGCCGAGCTCAGAACCACTTGGTTGTTTTGGCAAACGTGACCCACCTCGACCGCCTGCTGCCCAGCTCGGCCCTGCTCCGGAGCATCCTCTATGACATGCAGCAGAGGGGGCGTGTAATTCGTGGTTCGGACCTTCTGGCTTTACGTCCGATCGAAAGCGATCTGCGCGGATTGATCGGCGTCGTCAACTTGGATTTCGATGCGGAAACGCTCGGCCTGTTTAATGGGTCCACTTTTGACGCGGCGGTCGAAACCGACATCAAGAATGCCAACGATTCCGTGGTGATTTTTTCCGGTTTCGTGACGCCAAGGCGTGTGGGAAAGCTTGGGGATCTGTTGAGACTGAAGGTTGCCGATGGGGTCAAGGTCCGGTGCGTGACGCGCCCGCCACACCTCAACGGTACGATGGACCCCGCATTGGGCAAAGAGGCACTGGATTCTCTCGAAAGGATCGGATGCGCCGTCGATTGCCGGGCACGAATCCACGAGAAGGTTGTCCTGATCGATAAAGAGATCGTGTGGCACGGCTCCCTGAACGTCCTGAGCCATACCCACCGCACCGACGAGAGTATGACAAGGGTGGTCAACGCGGGCTTCGCCCTGGCACTCGCAGCGAACATGTCGAAGCTGCGCATCTCAAACGAGAAAGTTCTGCAAACAGTCGCTCAAGCCGAGAACCCCCAATGTAGGCAGTGCGGCGTCCGTTCAGTGTACTACGAAGGGAAGCGCGGCCCGTTCTTCCAGTGTGAGGACAAGTGCGGCTGGAGTGCCAATTTGAAGGCGGTGGAGCGCGATGGCCGCGGACAGAAAGTCGAAGGCCACGAGAGTAACTTTCCGGTAGAGGGCCCGCCGTGTCCGGAGTGCAAGAGCAAAACGCGGCTGCGGAACGGTCGGTTCGGCCCGTTCTACGGGTGCGTCAAGTTTCCGGCCTGTCCCGGGAAGTGCTCCCCGCGCACAAACCGTAAGGCCACGCGAAAGCGACCTTCCAGTAGGAACTCCCCCAGGTAAGGAATCCGTATCACTCCGGATCGCGCCGGGCTCTCGATTTGAAACGGCCCTCGGCAACCGGTCTCGCCCACTCTCTCCACTTGGATGCATAGTCGGCAAATCGCGGAATGGGCAGTGCGCGTCGTTTGGACCGGCACCAGAAGGAAGCGTAGGGCGTTTCTCGGGCATGTGGGCGAGACTGCTTACCGTCCTAAGTTGTCTCTGCATGACCATCCCATGGCGGCTTCGATCTGGCGTCGAAAATCGGTATCGATCTGCCGAGGTGCCCGCTCGATGTACTGCTTGGCGTTCTCTCGAATCGGGCCACCGAGCCCGCGGAGATATTCGATCACCTCATCGATGGACGGCGATCTGTCTTCTCCTCGAAATCGCGGTCCCAGCGCCGTCCAAACAGCCGCGTCCAAACCGTGGGCTTCGGCCCATTCGGGCAAGTCCGGGATGTGAACTGGTGCCGTATCCCCACGTTGCGATGAGCCGATCCGCGACCGCCAGTCTGCCCCCGCAATGCTCTCGCGATCGCGGAGCGCCTCTCTAGCGACCGAAAGCTCGACTGGAAACATGTGCGCCCACAAAAGCCTTGTGGGCGTCGCCCTCGGGTCAATCACTAGAGTCACGCGACCGTCAGACGACTGCCGAGTGAACTCAACGGGGCCGAAAGGACCGTCCTTGAACCACTCGCGCCGGATGGGAAGGCCACGAGGATCCCAAATCAGCGATCCCCATCCCAGGCAGGCGATTCTCAGGGTCCGAGCTGGTTTGCCACTCATGCTTCCCCGCAGAGGTCGTCCATTTTCTCCTTGAACCTCTGTCGCAGCTCCTTGTTGACTGGGTCACGCAACTCTCGCAGATACGATTCAAATTCCTTCTTTACCGCCGCGTAAAAAAGACTTCGATTCAGCGCGTAACCGTCATCCTCTTGCGCGGCAATCTCGCCTGCTGGTTCTTCCCTCCAGATGACCCACTTTCTGGTCTCGGCCTCATGAAGAATTCCATTCCTGATCCCCGAGGCGAAGCTTTTGGCGACCTTACCATTGAAGGCCCCACCGAACGCCGGGCGAAGGAGGAACTTTATGAACTGTTGATTTGTACCAGATGGGGGCTTGATGCAAGACCCCGACGGGAAGGTACGTGGCCCGGCGGGATTTGCCGCAGAGGGCGGAGCCTCTCGGAATCCCTGGAGGGTCTCGATGAGCAAGCAACAAAGCGCCATGATCGAGAAGCCTGGGATGCAATCTGGGGCATTTGTCAAATCTGGGGACGGCGAGTCGGGTCTTGTGTCCGCCGCGAAGAGCGCGTCAATGCTACTAAAGAAGCGTTCTCTCATCCGTCTCTCAAACACGCCGATTGCTTCTCCCCATGCGCTTTCATTGCCGTCGAGCTGCTGAGAGAGATCTTCCCATTTTGTTTTAGAGAATCCAAAGCACAGATCAGCATTCATATGCGCACCTGGTCGATGATACAGCAGGCCCAGCCCATGGGATCGTATCTCGGTGGGCACTTGGCCGTGTAGTCGGCATTGCGGACTTCTGGCCGTGGGACCGGTGCTCCCGATCCAAGGGGACGGGCGTGATAGGGCCAACTGCCGGGATATTTCCGGCCGCAGGCCAACTTGTGTGCGCGCCGGCACAAAACGACAGCAGTTTGGCCGACGGTGTAGTCGGCGAGCATGCGCCGACGATGAAGAGATTCGACAGTGCATGGCCGCAGCCGGTCATCCAGGAGTTCGGTCACTACTTGGGGATGAGCGAGGAGGAGATCGAAGCAATCGAGGAGCAGTTCTGGCGCCGAGAGCCGGCGGATGATGTATATATGAATAGCGACTGTCCAAACTGAAAGGAACGAAGATGCGCCGCATTGATGTGTCCGCTCTCGCTGTCACGTTGCTGATACCCGTGCTCCTCGCCGCTCAAGGACCCGCCCCTCAAGCGCCGGTGCGCGGCCAGGGACGAGGTGCGCAGTCGCCGGAAGCTCGGGAGGCGGCCGCCCGGTATGCTGCCGCCGATATTCGAGTGATGACCCCTGGCGTTGTCTATAACGCCGGCCTGTTGGATGTCGCCGCGGCTTACACGAAAGAGACGGGCAAGAAGGTCGCCGTGACCTTAGTCGGCATGGGCGGCATCGTCAACGCCGTCAAGACCGCCAATCCGCCGGCGGATGTGATCAAGCTGCCCTTCGAACTGATGAGCACGCTCTCGTTGGACGGCGGCGTCCAGCCGGGCACCATCACGCCGCTTGGCCGCTCAGAAAAGGGCCTCGCTGTGCGCGCGCGTGCGCCTCA
>JBGOUJ010000247.1:0-10178 GCA_041477005.1 Terriglobia bacterium
GTCTGGGCGCGCAGGTCCTCGTCATAGGGACCGATCTTGAGGCCGGTCCACCGCTCCTCCTTGGCATCGCGCTGCGGCAGGAAAAGGATGTCCCGGGGCATCTCGTTGATCTTTCGATAGAGCGGGGAGTTCTTCTCCTTCAGCGGCGGCACGAGCAGCAGGATGGCGCCGGGCTGGTTCCAGCCCGTCAGGTAGTAGAAGTTGCTCTCCTGGCGGAAGGGACTGCGCAGGCTCTCGCCCTCGTTGGAGGTGTAACTGAACAACACGATCACGCCGTCGGAGAGCTTCTCCATCAGGCGGGCCCGCCGGCCGTTAAAGACCTCCCAGGGCTCCCGTTCGAGCGCCGGAGCCAGCGCCGGCAGCAAGAGCAAGGCCAGGGCCGCCACGAAGGCTTTGCGCATGCTTCGCAGTATACAGTAAAATGACCACTTTCCGTCCGTTGGCGGTTCTCTACAGGAGCGGTGGATGCGAGCTATCGGATCGGTACTGCGTTTGTTCGCCTTCCTCTTCAACCTTGCCCTTTCCCTGGCGCTGTTTCTAGTGGCGCTGCTGGTCTTCTCCAGCGGACGCCACAACATGCGGCTCGCACCGGTCCCCCTCACCGGATCCACCCTGACCTACACGCTGCTGCTCGCCTCCATTTACGGCTTCGTCGCGATGGTGCTGGCCCTGCGAAAAAGCCGGGGCGCGCGGGCGCCGATGCTCCTGTGGAACATCGTGGTGGCGGTTCTGGTCGCCTGGACGCCGCTCCGCGGCCAGTTCAGCTTCGCAACCAAAGACGACCTGACCTGGGGTGCCTACCTGCTGGTGGGATCGCTACTAGCCTTGTGGGGAGCCTGGCTGCAATTACGCCGGTGACCGGAATCAGGTGTCAGGTGTCAGGTGTTAGCCCGGGCTGGCGGCGTTGGTTCTTATGATTGCGTGCGTGAACGTCGCCAACGTGATGACGGCTCAGGCGGCGGCGCGGGCGCGCGAGATGGCGCTGCGCATCTCGATTGGCGCGGGACGATGGCGTCTGGTGCAACTTGTCCTGGTGGAAAGTGCCTGGCTCGCGTTCCTCGCGGGCGCGATCGGCGCGTTCTTCGCTTGGTGGTCCGCGCCGTTCGTCGTCAGCAGGATCAATCCGCCGGACAACCCGCACTCTGGATACGGTCACGCAACGCACTCAGCCGGCGGTCTTCTGGGACCGGGTGGCCGAACATCTGCGGACGGTGCCGGGTGTTGAGACGGTTGCGCTGGCCAGCCGGCCGCCCCTCAGCGGGTATAGTTCGAATGACTCCGTCGCCGTCAACGGCGGCCCGCCAAGCGAAGACATGGCCTATTTCTTGAGTGTCTCGCCCGGTTGGGTGGACGCGATGAAGATTCCCTTCATTGACGGTAGAGACTTCCGTGCGAGCGACACGTATCCGGGTGTTGCCATCGTCAACGAAGCTTTCGCGAAGCGATACTTCCAGGGTAAGAGTCCACTGGGAAGGCTGTTCGAGATAGCGACAGACGAAGGCATGCGTCTTCGCCTCCATATTGTAGGCTTGGTCCGCGATGCTCGCTACCTCGGCATGCGCGAGCCCATCCTGCCGGTGGCCTATGTTCCGTTTCGGTCGATCGATGCCAATGGCGCATTGCAGCCGATAAGCCGGGGGACGTTCCTCGTGCGCGCGTCCAGCTCGAACCCGCTCCCGCTCGCGCCGGTCCTGCGCCGGGAGGTGCCGAAGGCGCGGTCCGAGTTCCGCGTCAGCAACATCCGCACACAAACGGAGATCAACCAGAAGTACACCGTCCGGGAGCGGCTGCTGGCGATGCTGGCGCTGTTCTTCGCGGCCGTCGCGCTGTTGCTCGCCGGTGTCGGCCTGTATGGCGTGCTCGACTACTCGGTGGTGCAACGGCGGCGCGAAATCGGCATTCGCCTGGCGCTGGGCGCTCCAGCCGGCGACATCGCGCGACGAGTGACCCTGGATATCTTCGCTATGGTGCTCGCAGAAGCGCTCGCGGGCGTCGCGCTCGGTATGGCATCGGTGCGGTACATCGAGTCGCTGCTCTACCAGGTGAAGGCCACCGACCTGGCGACGCTGGCGCTTCCGTCGCTGGCAATTCTCGCGGCAGCGTTACTGGCCGCGCTGCCGGCGGTGATCCGCGCGGTACGAATCGACCCGGTCGCGATGCTGCGTGCCGAATAGACCCCGGCAACTTCGAGTGGCACCCGGCGCTTCAGTTGCTCAAAGCAGCATCAGCGCCTTGACTGCCCTGGCGTCATTTTTAGCTGGCCGGCGAGCCAGGAGGTCACGTCCTCCTCCTGCGGTTCGGTGCGGATGGTCAGTTGATTGGAGCCCTTGTATGCTTCCCGAACCGGCGCCAGCGTTGGCTCCCATTCCGTTGGGGTCAGCAGCACGTTGCGTCCACTGACGCATCCCGCCATCAGCAGCGCCCGAGGAGCGATGGCTGCCGCGATGTCGGGAATATCGCCGGTTTTCAACAGGCCCGGTATCAGAATGTCCAACGAGGTGTAGGTGAAAGCATCTTCCAGGACCGACAGATAAGCCGCCAGGCCCCCGTGGGCGACCACGGCGCGGACGTTATCCTCATACAGCGCGGCAAGGACCACCAGGTGAGCGCCTAGTGGTTCCGCGTACCGTTGGATCTGAGGCCCGGCTTCCCATTGCAGCTCATCGAGGAACAGGTCGCGTGGGTTGGTGGGAGCAAACGCCTCGCCCCACAGCCCTATGCGGTTCTTATCAATATCGGAGCGTGATCCCAAATAAGCCAGGACCGTGCGCAGATCTTTGAGCCGGGCGCCGACCAGGTTGCCGCCGAGCGCGAACTCCCGTTCCGCCATGGCCCGGTGACCACCCTCATCGCTGCGGTCGAAGTCCGGCGAGGTCTCGCCGGTCCCTCGGACATCGGGAAGACACACCGCCACACCGGCCCCGATGAGCGCGTCGATAGCCTTGGCGCGGTCGGAGAGAAAGCGATCTTTTCCTGCCTGAGACACGGCGACCACTACCGGGACCCGCTGCGTGCCGGACGGCCGGATCAGCAGCATCGGAACCAAAATCCCATCCTCCACCTGGATCTCCACAGCCTCCGCAACCGCTCGGGAGAGAGTGCGCTTGCCCAGGGTTTCCGCCCGCGGGGACCGAGACGGCTCGATATCCCCCAGCGTGGCGGCGAGCTCCCGGCGCAGTTGTTCTCGTTTCTCTCTGGCCGTCATAGCCGCGCGCTTGGCCCGGGCTGCCTGAAGCTGCTGCAATCCGGCGGCCAGCGCGATTTGATGGAGGGGCTTCCGCTGCAGTTCTGCGGAGAGGGCGGGCGTGATGCTGAGGAGTTCCACCTCGGGGCGCCGTCGCCTCGGTTCGTCCAGACGTGCCAGCTCCTTTTTCGGGTTCGTCGCCAGATCCGAGTCCGGCAGCATGTTCAACTCGGCCGGGGAAGGGAGTGGGATATCGAACCAGCGGTGAAAAATCGGATAGATCTCCCGGCGCTGGTTTGGCCCGATGCTCCAGCAGTGGCTCACGCGTTCCATGCTGAGCCGGATGAGCCCATATCCCTCGGAGGCCGCCAAATTGTCGGTGGCGCCATAAAACCCCCACACCTTTTGAGAACGAAGCCAGCCGTCAACCCACAGGTCCGGGAAGTCCGGCTCTTCGGCCCCTTCCCACCCGAACTCGAAGGGGCGGATGAGTCGCCGCGGCGCGACCGCAGCCGCCACCAGCCACGGGGAGAACTGCTTGCTGATCTGGCCTCGCGCATCCCCATGTACTCGCATGTGGCCTTGGTCGTAGTTAAACGGTACGACAGCGCTGATTCGAGAATCGAGAGCAGCGGCGATGGCGGCTGGTTCGGCGCCTCCTGCCACCGAGCCGAGCAGGATGATGCGATCCCGATCGATATCAGGCCGCTCATAAAACAGGTCCACGGCGCGCATCAAATCCCAGACCACCCAGCCGGAGTGGCTCTCGCCAATCAGGCCCAATTGTTTGGTGAAAGTGAACCTGGAGGCGTAGGCCTGTCGAAACCACGTGCTCGCCTCCGCCCGCTCCCCGAAGCCGAGGCGATCTATAACTAGAACGGCGCAGCCCGCCCGCGCCCAGATGATTCCCATGTCCTGGAGCTCCCCCTGGATCTTCGGGAAATGGTTGCTGTGCAGAATCACCATACCGGGCATACGCGGCGAGGGTTGGGCCGGGAGGTAGAGGTTGGCGGCAACATAAAAGCCCGGCCGGCTCTGGTAGACCAGATTTTCGCGCCTGTATCCATCGCCGTTGTAGGTTGACGCCACGCGCACGTTGAGCGGGGGGCGCTCGGATGGAAAGGGACCGAGCGACTCCCGCAAGGCCCGCAGCCGCGGGTCGCGGAAACGTTCCCAGTCCTCGCGGGTGTTGACGCTTTCCCACTCGCGGCGCTCCGCCAGAATCGATTGCTCGGCGCGTCTCCGCTGCTGTTTCTGGACCATGGACTGCACGGCATGATATCGGCTATACAATGGCGACCACGTGCGGGAATCGAGCGCCGCCAGTTCTCGGGCCGGCCCATCGCCCGGCCGATCGGGATAAGAAATCTTCGGGGTCGCCACGCGCGACGGGTCCACGTCGCTGAGCATCATCGGCCGATAGCGCGCGGGGCCATAGAAAGTCGCGGAGCCGGCCTCCGGAAGGGCGCTGATCTCGGCAGCATCCCCGGGCCGGGCGGCCCGATATCTGGAGATGAGCACGCGCCACCGGCGGGGGACTCCGCCTTCACCCAACGCCGCGGCGCACTCCTGCAAAGGCAGGTTGATGCGCGCCGTCCAGGCGCCGTGGCGGATGCTGGTTTGAGCCTCTACCGGAGCGTTCCAGCTCGGATCCAGCCGTGCCAGAACCAATTCATTGCGACCGCTTCCCCTCGAATCCCGGATGGCCCCCACGGAGTTGATGGCGAACTCCAGGAAGGCGGATCCACTCGTAGCCAGGTAGATGGCTACATGATCATCCTGCGTGACCGCACTGTCTCGACCTCCCACCCGCGCCACCATCGGCTCCGGTTCCACCACGTGCACCAGCAGCGCTAAGGTACGCCCATCATGCATCCATTTGATTTCGGTAGGATATCTTGGAGCGCGCGGCCAGGGCTCGTGGCGTGGCAGTGAAAAGGCCGGAACACCTCGCCAGGCCGGATCGTCCCACTCCGGCGCCATGGGCGGCACGTGCAATACTCTCCCGACTTCCAGAGGTGGCTCATCATTGCCCAACGCCGGCGGGCGGAAGAGCGCAGCCGGCGCTGTCCCGGCGGGCGGCAGAACCAGATTGTCCTCCCAGCTCCACCGAAATTCCGGGGCCAGGGGCCGCCGGGAGCGAATACGCTCCGCGCGCAAGCGAATAGCCGGGGCGCCGTTCCCGTGTTCCAGGTCCAGCAGCTTCAGGGGAAGCAGAGCTTCGAGCGACCATCCCTCTGTGGTCACCATAGCAGCGGACTGGATGCTGGCCGCGGGCGCCGCTTGTCCGTCCTGCTCGATGCGATACGCTCCCCAGGGAGTGACGGCAATGCTCAGGCTTCTTTCAATCCCTCCGGCGCCCGTATATCGCAACCGGTATTCCACCCGGTCTTCCACTTCGGGGGAACCTAGCGAATCCCTTTCCCAGACAGGATTGCGGCCGATCGACCGCGCCAGAACCTTTCCTCGCGGTTCGGGGCAACGGGCGGCAAGAACCAACTCCGCGCCCCGCAAGGCCAGGCGAATATCGCCGCCAAGTTCCGGCGGGACGCCGGCTTCCACGGGGGTCAGCCGCTGCGCGGGAATCGATTGCCAGAACGGCTCGGCCAGGTTTCCATCAATCGTTAGTGGAGCCGTGGATTGCGCCACCTGCGCGCCCATCGCGGCGCCGATCGCGATAACAAACGCAGCCATTAGACGCATCGTCAGTCACCATCGATGACGATCGGGGCCTGCGCGGCAGCCAAGGCCACCGCGCCGACCGAGACCAGACACCGCGTCACAGGTTTTTGCGCTAATGGGCGAGCCGCTCCCTTGCGCTGTCTCGGCAAGAAACGGATCATCGCGTTCCTGTCAAAACTGCAACTTCAAACCGAATTGCAGGATCCGCGGGTCGAGGGCCGTGGTGATGCGCCCATACGTGCCCGAAGTCAGCGTGGCGCTCGGTTGGCTGAAGTTGGGGTGGTTCATAATGTTGAAAGCCTCGGCTCGAAACTGAACGCGTGATTCGTGCCGGAAGGGGAAAGACTTGGCGAGCGCCACGTCCATATTGGCCAGGCCGGGACCAATCAGGACGTTCCGGCCGATCGTGCCAAACGTGGCGATGGCGCCTTGGGCGAATGCGGTGATGTTGAACCACTGCAGCACCGGGTCGGCATTCGGGTTCGCGCGCGCGCTACGCGAGGGGTTGCCCACCAGGTCCGCCCGGTCAGCTCCCACGCCCGACAGCGAATTATCCTGGCCGGCAAGCACGTTGAAGGGCGCGCCGGACTGCAGAATCAAGACCCCGCTCAGGCTCCAATTGCCGGCGATTGCTTTCACCAGGGCCGGCTCACTCGCTAAACGCGGCATCTGCCACAATCCTGACGTCACGAAGCGGTGGTGGTGGTAAAAATCCGACAGCCCCCGGTTCTGCCTGAAGTAGAAAGGATCGGGGAACTGCGGCCACTGCGTGCCTCCGCCGGAGCCGTAATCGATGGATTTGGCCCAGGTATAGTTGCTCTGCACGGTGAATCCGTGGCTGAAACGCTTGTCCATCGTGACCTGCAGCGAGTTGTAGCTCGAGTTGCCGACGCTGCCGATCATCCTGATATTGGTATAGGCCGGGTAGGGGCGGCGGCTGTTAGTATTGGTTCTGGTGGATTGGCCGGGAATGTAAATCGCCGGATTGAGTTCCCAACCTTGCAATAGCCCGGTTCCCTTGGAACCCGCGTAGGCCACCCGCAGCAGCCAATCGCGATAAACTTCCCGCTCCACCGTCAAGTGCCAGTCTTGTAGGTAGGGGGTTCGGTATTGCGGCGGAAAAGTCCCCACCGAGATGCCTTGGGGGAAGGTGATGTTTTTCGGTGGCGGAAAGGGCAGGGGAAACGGGTTGTTGCCCTTGAATGGGTCGTCAAATGGCCCCGGAGTGGGCTGCAGATTGACCTGCGTACCATAGGGCGCCACGTTCTCAAACACGTTTTGCAGGGCGCTCATGGGCGAGGAGTCATAGAAAAAGCCGTACGCGCCGCGCACGCTGGTCCTGCCGTTGCCGAACGGCGCCCACGCGAACCCCACGCGCGGGGCGAAGTTGTTCAGGTCCGCCTTCGTGCCGCCCACCGGCACTCCCGGATCGCCGGGGAACAGCAACCCCACGGGTGCGTTCGGGAAAACCTGGCTCTGAGCGGGCGGGCGGAACACGCTGACGCGGTGGAAGTCATCGACATACGGCACGAACGGCTCATAACGGACGCCGAGGTTGAGGGTCAGCCGGGGAGTCACCCGGATATTATCCTGCGCAAAGGCCATGTAGTTCGGCATGTGCGCATCGCCCACTTCCCCATAAGCGTCCTCCTTCAGTGCCGAGGGCAGCCCCAGGAGAAAGTCGGCAACGCCATAGCCGCTGAAGTTGCCGGCGAATTGCATGTTCGGGTCGATCAGCCACCGATAATTCTTGTGCAAAATCTGGAGCGCGTATTGGAATCCCACCACCAGCTCGTGGCGTCCGGCAGTTCGTTTCAAGGTGTCCGATACGGTGTACTCGCTCGGGGCCGTGAAGGTCTGCTCGCCGGTATCGACCGAAAACGCGCCGGTGACGCCCAACCCGAGCTCCGGCTTGCCATTCGGATCGGTGTAGATATTTTTCATGCCCAAGCTCGCAAAACTGGTGGTCCAGACCGGCGTGTCGTTGGATTTGCGCCAGTTGTAGGAAAACCGCGCCTCGTTGAGCAGGGAAGGACTGAAGATGTGCGTCTCGCTCAAGGCGAGGTTGTGGTTGGGGATGGCAAGCTCGTGGGTAACCGCAAACATCAGCGGCGAGTCGAAAGACGGGCGGTGATAGTAGTTGTAGAGATAGCGGCCGGTGAGAGTATCGCTCGGCCGTAGCTGATGGTCGATTCTCGAGACAATCTGCCGCTGGTCGTTGGAGTTTGGCACCCCGTAGCGGAACAGGCCGGTCGCCGGCTCGGTGGGCAGCGGAACGAGCTTGTTTAGGATGGTGGTGGAGAGCGGATTGATTCGCGAGAGTGGAATCTGGTTGCCCGGAAAGGCCAGGTTCGTTAGAGGGTCGATGACGGCTTGCGAGCGCGCGGAAAAATCTCCGCTGCGCTGGGCCCCGGTCAGGACGACCGTGCTGGCATCGGATGGCGTTTGCACTTGCCGGTGCTCCTGTTCCGAGAAAAAGAAGAACGTGCGGTCACGGCCGTTGTAAACGTGGGGAATGTAGACCGGGCCTCCCAAGGTTCCGCCAAACTGATTCCGCTTCAACCCGTCGGTCTTGGTGAAGAAAAAGTTGCGGGCGTTGGTGTCGGAATTGCGCAGAAACTCGAACAGGCTGCCGTGAACGGTGTTACTGCCGGAGCGGGTAACGGCGTTCACGATGGCGCCGGCGTTACGGCCGAATTCCGCGCTGAAGTTGTTGGTCTGCACGCTGAACTCTTGCAGCGCATCGGGATTGGGGAAGGCCAGAGCCACATTGGTATAGGTGTCGTTGTGAGAAGCGCCATCGAGAACGTAATCGACCATATTGCTGCGAGCGCCGTTCGCGGACACCCCCGGCTGCACCAGGTTCACTGCCGAGCTGCCCTGCCGCAGCCCCGAAGTATCGGCCGTCGTACCGTAAACGCCGGGCAGAAGCAGGACCAACTGGGTGGCGTCGCGGCCGTTGAGCGGCAACTCCTGGATGCGGCGCTGATCCACGACCTCTTTCAAGGTCACGGTCTGGGTGTCGACCTTGGATGCGTCCGCCGTCACCTCGACGCTTTCAGCCACCGCCCCGACTTCCAGGACAAAGTCGATGCGGGCCGCTTGATCCACCTCCAGCGTGATGCCGGTGCGGGTGATCGGGCGAAAGCCGGGGTTCTGAACGGCGATGCGATAGTTGCCCGGCGGCAGCAGCGGCACCGTATAGTAGCCCAGCCCGTTCGAAGTCGCGTCTCGCTTGATGCCGGTGCCCTCATTGGTCACGGCGATCTGAGCGTTGGCGATGACGGCGCCGGTCGAGTCGGTGATGGTGCCCCCAACCTCGGCCGTCGTTCGCTGGCCCAGCAGGCACGAAGTCCATGCGGCCAATAGAACTGCCAGTAATATGATGCGAGACATTTTATTTTCTCCTCCTATACCCCGAAGCTCTTTTCAAGAACTGCTTGCTGCCAATCGGGCCGATGTGCCGGCAACGTTTCCGCGCCAAACTGTCTTCTCACCGGCGCATCCGCGACCGAACATTGCTGTCCCTCGTCCATTCGCTGGATCCTGTCGAAGACAAGAAGCGCGCCGGCGCGCCGGCGCTTCAGGTCGGATCCGATGAACTCTCACTTACCGCCGGCGTTACTGACTCGCTGGCCACCAGCGCCAATACCGGTTCCGGAAGCTGCGTGCGCCCGGACCTCACTTGCAAGGCCATCCCCTGATCCCGCGGCATCATTTTCAGCAGCCACGCTTTCAGCAGCCACCGGGATGGCGGGCGCAGCAGGGCTGCCTGATCGCCGCCATAGCGCTCGGCCGGCCGGCGCAGGGCCCAGCCTGCGCCAGGGCATCATCCGACGCCGGAGCCGTTTCATCCGCTATTTCCATCTTGGGTTCTGAGACGGCTGGTAGTATACACCACACGACCTCTGCGTGGACAGTTGGAGTTCGTTTTTTCGCCCCGGCGGCCCCTGACCCGAAACAACCAGTTCTGGCGGTCCGGAGTAGGGGTACGCACCTGGACAGCTTCTTCCCAATGACATTTCTCAGACACCTGTCCGTACCAAGCAGGTTCTCTTCATCCTGCCCACAGGGGTTGTGCGCCTACAGGCTTCTATTCCGCCCGCAGCAGCGTAGCAGGGTCGATCTCTACCGCGTGAATCACGGCCGGTAATGCCGCCAGGACCGCTGCTCCGAGGATGGCAAGGGAGGGAATGACGAGCACTGGTACTTCGGTGGATCGCACCTGGTACAAGAGCGGTTCGATGAAGCGCACGGATGCCAGACCGAGCGCGAGTCCCGTGAGCGCTCCTAGGAGAACCATCGAGAAGAC
>JBGOUJ010000248.1:0-10153 GCA_041477005.1 Terriglobia bacterium
GGAGTCGAAGCTCGCAGTGGAGTCGAAGCTCCCGAGGGAGTCGAAGCTGGCACTGGAGTCGAAGCTCGCACTGGAGTCGAAGCTTCCGAGGGGGTCGAAGCTGGCACTGGAGTCGAAGCTCCCGAGGGAATCGAAGCTCGCAGTGGAGTCGAAGCTCCGGAGGGAATCGAAGCTCGCAGTGGAGTCGAAACTCGCGCTCGGTTGGAGCGAATCCAGAGACTTTCGCAGCGATTGGCTGGGCCTCGGCTATATTCGCCGCCGAACTCGCTGGATGTTCGCGGCGCCATTTCAGCCCCTTTCGCCTTGCAGACCGGCGAGATTGGACGCGAGAAGGAAGGAGACGATCCCCGCGCGGCCGGGGACAAGCAGTCTCGGCCCGGGCAACGCGACGATCCCGTGTCCCTGTTCCGGAAGTTGCAGGTGGATGTCATCAATCCGTCAGCTCCGCCCCTCGCGGCTCCCGTCCCGGTGGTTGAGACGCCGGCGCCGCCGGTTCCCATTTCTGTTGTCCGGCGGACGACGCCGGCGGCGGCCCTGGCCCTCCCGATCTTCTTCCTCGTGGGGACCGCCGGCGGGGTCGGCGTGGTTGTCTGGTCAGTCAGGCAAGCGATGGCCATGATGAGACCTGCTGCCGTTATTGCACCCGCTCCCGCGATTACGCCCGCTGCCGCGCCGCCGACCCAGAGTGAACCGGAGAGCGAGGCTGCTTCCTCTCCGCCGGAGCCGGCGATCCCAGCGCCGTCGGTGAAACCAGCCGACCGGCGAAAAAGCGGGGAGAGCAAGGTTAATAAGGTTGCCAAGAAGGGAGAACAAGACAAAGTCGCGCCGACAATTCGCCGGGACTTCAACCCTTCCCCGCCATTGCGTCCCAAGGCGACTCAACCGCAAACCGCGGTCACCGCAGAAAACAAAGCAGCCCCAACCTCTGCCGCCTCCGCCGGCATTGGAACGCCGGGTGGGGTCCCGAACGCCCTTCCCGCGACACCGGTTGGGCCGATCGCTGCGGCGCCGCCAGAACCGCCGGCCTCGGTTCCAGAGGAGCCCGCCAAGCCACCCGCGGCGGAGCCCAGCCGCGCTGGCGCCAACTTTCATAGGCCGCAGTTGATCATCACACCGCAACCCAGACTCCCGCCACTGGCCAGGGAGAGCCACGTTTCCGGAGTGGTCAAGCTGGAAGTCACCATCACCAGGGATGGCTTTGTGAAGGACGTGACCGTCTTGAGCGGCCATCCCTTGCTTCACGCCGCAGCGAAGGAGGAAGTCACCAAGTGGCGTTATCTGCCGGCCCTGCAAAACGGCGTGCGGGTGGAGGTGAGGGTGCCGATCGAGGTTGTGTTTCCAAATCCATAGGGCGAAGTCACGGGCCGGAAGCATCGAGCAGTCTGGACAAGCGAGCGCTCGACCGCATGGAGCGAACCATGAAAAACGTACCGAGAGAAACCCAGCGGCGCGACTTCCTCAAGGCATCCTCAGGGGCGATCGGCGCCGCCATGGCAGCCGGCTTTCCAGCGATCGTGTCCGCGCAGACGGTCACGAACGCGATCCGAGTGGGCCTGGTGGGTTGCGGAGGACGCGGCACGGGGGCGGCGTCGCAGGCCTTGCGCGCGGACGACTATGCCGAACTGACCGCGGTCGCCGATATCGAGCAAAGCCACATTGACCGGTCCCTGCAAACGATCAAACGCGTCCAGAAGATCGCCGACCGCGTGAAGGTCGAGCCGGCGAAGCAATTCATCGGGTTGGACGCGTACCAAAAGGTGATCGATAGCGGCGCCGATGTCATTCTGCTGGCCACGCCGCCCGGCTTCCGGCCCACTCACCTGGCTGCGGCCGTGGCGGCGGACAAAAACGTCTTTTGCGAAAAGCCGACAGCGACTGACGCGCCGGGGGTCCGCGACGTGCTGGCCACCGCGGAAAAGGCCAAGCAGAAGAACCTCTCGCTCGTGGCCGGCTTCTGCTGGCGGTACAACAGCATGATCCAGGACACGTTCCAGCAGGTGCGCGACGGCGCCATCGGCAAGCTGGTGGCTTATTACGCCACTTACTATACGAGTCCGGTCAAGCCCCTTCCGCCCGCCAGCAGCCGGCCGGCCGGAATGAGCGATGTGGAGTGGCAGATCCGTAATTGGTACAACTTCGTATGGCTGTGCGGCGACAGTATCGTCGAACAAGCCGTGCACAGCGTGGATAAGATCGCCTGGGCGATGAACGACGAGCCTCCCGCGAGCTGCGTAGGCGTGGGCGGGCGCGTGATTCCCGCGGAAGGCGGCAACATCTACGACCACTTCGAGGTCAACTATCTATACCCGAACGGCGCCCGCGCCTTCCTCGCTAACCGTCAGATCGTAGGCTGCTACAACGAAAATTCGGACTACCTGTTGGGCTCGGATGGGACTTGTACGATCGGCCGGGGACCGACGCCGCGCATCGAGGGCAAGCTGAGCTGGCAGTGGAGCGGTCAACGATACGACATGTACCAGCGCGAGCACGATGTGCTGTTCGCCGCCATCCGCAGGAACCAGCCGGTGAATGATGGCAGGCGGCTGGCCACCAGCACGCTGCTGGCTATTATGGGGCGCATGGCCGCTTACACCGGCCAGCAGGTGACCTGGGACCAGGCGCTGAATTCGCAGGAGAAGCTGGTCCCCGAACCGCTCGACTGGAACGGCAGTCTTCCGTCCTCGCCGCGCGCACAACCCGGCGTCACTAAACTCGCCTAGCAGCCCGTGCAGAAGGAACGATTTCGGTATCGAGGTTGCGGGCGGAAGGTGGTGAGGCGGCTCCAGACCCCCTCGAGCATGAAACGAGGTCTTCCCATCGCCGCTGCGGCAGCTCTGTTGCTCCGCGTGGCGGCGCCCGTGCCGCTGCGCGGTCAGCAAGCAGCGCAAGACGTGGCCGCGGCGGCGGCCGAGCGGGAAGCGGTCCGCCGCATTCACGCGCGTATCGAGGAGCGCACCCGAAACGCGGCGGGCAAGATGGCCGCTTACAAGGTGACGATCCCCAACACCACCGTATCCTACGGCATGGCGCCCGTGCCCGCCGGCGATTTTCTGATGGGTTCGCCCGACTCCGATTCCCAGCGCAAGAAAGACGAGCAACCGCAACACAAAGTGCACGTCGACTCGTTCTGGATGCAGGCTCACGAAGTGACCTGGGAGGAGTACCTTCTGTTCATGTTCGCCAGGCAAGCGGACGAAATCGCGCACAAAGACGAGCTGGTGGACGCGGTGAGCAGGCCGACCGCGCCGTACGTGGAAATGAGTTTCGGAATGGGCCTCGAAGGCTACCCGGCCATCAGCATGACCCAGCACGCCGCAAACAAGTACGCCCAGTGGCTGAGCGCGAAGACGGGCGAGTTTTATCGCCTGCCGACCGAGGCCGAATGGGAATACGCCTGCCGCGCGGGATCGGCCACACCGTACTACTTTGGAAGCGATTCGTCCCGGCTGGTTGAGTACTCCTGGTATGCGGCAAACAGCAAGGGCAAATACCAGAAGGTCGCGACCAGGAAGCCGAACGCGTGGGGGTTGTACGACATGCTGGGCAACGTGATGGAGTGGACGCTCGACGCGTACGGTCCGTACACAGCCGCCCCGGCGGCCAATCCCTGGGTGAAGCCGGACCGCCCCTACCCGCACTCCGCTCGCGGTGGCTCGTGGAACGACCCCGCCGGTATGCTGCGTTGCGCCGCTCGCGTCGCCTCCGACCCATCCTGGAAGCAACAGGACCCGCAACTCCCCAAGAGCGTATGGTACGAGACCGACGCGCAGTGGCTCGGGTTCCGTCTGGTCCGTCCCGCGAAGATTCCGAGCGTCGAAGAGATGTACCGAGACTGGAACAGCGGCGTGGAACACGACGAGCAGTGATCTGTGCGCCGGCTTTCCATTTCCCTCTGCCTTGTTTCGCTCGCAAGCTTTGTTTCGCTGGCGATGCCGGCGCCGGCCCGGCTGCGCCTGTATGAGGCTGTGGAGCCGCACCTGGGAACGCTGGTGCGGATCAAGCTCTACGCCGCGAGCGAGCGGCAGGCGAAGGCGGCGTTCCGGGCCGCGTTCAGCCGCATCCGCCAGTTGGAAGCGAGACTTTCCGATTACCAGCCGGATAGCGAGTTGAATCAGATCTCCCGTGCGGCAGTAGGCCGCCCGGTTTCCGCGAGCTATGATCTCTTCCGCTTGCTCGCCGCCTCGCAGGAGCTGGCGGAAGCCACCGGCGGCGCCTTTGACGTCACCTTAGGACCGGTGATTCGGCTGTGGCGCGAAGCGCGCAAGACCCATCAGGCGCCGGACGCCGCCTCGTTACGCGCGGCCGCCGGCCATTGCGGCTATGGCAAACTGCATCTCGACCGGGAGAAGCGGACCGTGACGCTCGACACGGCCGGCATGTCGCTGGATGTGGGGGGCATCGGCAAGGGCTATGCCGCCGATGCGGCCCTCGCAGTGCTGGAGAGGCTCGGAATTCGCAGTGCGCTCATTGCGGCAAGCGGCGACATCGCATTGAGCGATGCACCACCCGGACAGCGCGGCTGGAAGATCGGGATCGACTCGTTCGACCGGCCGCAGGCGGATTTCACTTCTGTTTTAGAATTGAGCAACGCCGCAGTGTCGACCTCCGGCAGCACGGGACAGCACCTGGATGCCGGGGGCAGACGGTATTCGCACATCATCGATCCCGCCAGCATGGTGGGGATCACGGACGATATCACGGTTACGATTGTGGCGCGGCGCGGCGTTGACGCCGACGGCCTCGCCACCGCGGTGAGCGTCCTCGGAGCCGCGCGCGGCATTGACCTTATCGAGAGGAGGCCTGGCGTGGGCGCACTTATTGTGAAGCGGACGGGCGGGGTGACGGAGATGCTGCAGTCCTCGGCTTGGCGCAGAATGACAGCGGTAGGTGTGTTGTGCAAATATGCCGAACGCCCCCTGCAGCCGGCCATCCAGGAGTTTAGCGGCAGGATGGAATCCTCACCGGCGTTGGATCGCTTTCCTCGGCATGAGTAGTGCCATGGTGCCCGCCACCGTCACCACGCGGTATTCGCCCTGAAACCCGACCAGCATGTGGGCCGCCCAGGTCTCAAGCTGATAGTCCCGCACGAGCCAGTCCACCATGTCGCTGGTCGCCATCTGCAGGCCGCGGTTGAGCGAGCTGGCAAACTCCGGCTGGGCGCCGATGCTCACCAGGTAGTCGGCGTTCTCCAGGCGCGGGCCGGCGAGCTTCGCCTGCTTGCGCAGTTCTACGGTGAACTCTACGTCCATCGAGGTCTCGACGCCAGTGCCGGTCGACTCGCCGTCGGCCATCAACGCGTGGCCGTCGCCGACGAAGAGCAGGCCGCCCGGCTGATACACCGGCAGGATCACGGAGGCGCCTTCGGCCACCAGGTTGAAGTCCAGGTTGCCGCCGTAGGGGCCGGCCGGCCCCGAGGTCGGTGAGAAGTCGCCGGCCGGGGCCACTCCGATGCAGCCGAGCATCGGATGCACCGGAAACTCCATTTTGATCGCGCGGCTCTGCGGGTCCGGCAAGCGCGCCATCTTCCGGTCCAGGTCGAGGTCCCAACGTACGATGTTGTTGCGGCCCTGGCGGATCAGGTTCTCCTTGAACTTGTCCGAGTAGATCCCTTCGATCGACTCCGGCACGAGCGAATAGAGGCCGAGCCGCCACGCGCTGTAGCCCCAGTTGCGGTTGAGGCGCACGCGGTTGAGGCGAACCACGAGGGCGTCACCCGGCTCGGCGCCCTCGACAAAGAACGGCCCGGTCAGCGGATTGGCTGGATTCGCGCGGTGAGCGCCCTGGTCGTCCTGGCCGCCGGAATCGAGTGTCTTGGTGCGAACCGTGTCGCCGGGGCGGACGCGCAACAGCACCGGGTTGGTGTGCGAAAACGTGTTGTAGTACTGCGAGGCGACGAGGGTGTGGGTTTCCGCCGCCAGTGGCAGCACGGTAAACGGGACCACGAGGCTAAGCCATCTTCTTCGAATACTCATGCAGGGTATAGTCGCATGTCCATACGGTAATCGCCATCCTGTCCCGCCACGATTGCTTGACAATATTCTTCCAGGGCCATACCATCGGGCGTAGGATTTGCGGCCCGAGGGAGGCTGGTTCTTCGCCTTTTCGGACTTCTTCCAACGAGTACAGTGGATGGCCTTGAATGAGGCCGCTCTGTGGCCACGCAAGGAGGTTGAATCCATGGCAGAACAAAAGGGCAAGATCGACCGGCGGACGCTGTTGAAGATCATGGGATCGGCCGGCGCAACGGGGGCCGTTTTCTCCGGCTGCGGGGGGTCCATCGGGACTGCCAGCGCCCAGTCGGGCGCCGGTCTCACTGGTGGAAAGTGGGAGAAAACCGTCGCTCTGGCAACGGCCGGGCCTGGGGCCAACCGGAACTGGCAGCCGGGAGATGCCGCCAAGTTCCTGCCTCCGGAAAGGATACCGACCAGGGGGAGGGCCTCCGACATGCTGGCCAGTTTGCCCAAGGACAAACTGTTGACCGTCTACGAGCGGATGAACGCCAGCCGCAAGTGGGAAACCGCCATGAAGGACCTCTTCGTCGGCGGCAAGGATGGTCTCTACGGCGCATTCCACACGTACGTTGGCGAGGAAGCCATGGCCAACGGCGTCATGGCCGCACTTAACGATGACGACTACATCGCCAGTACCCATCGCGGACACGGTCACCTGATCGCCAAAGGCGGCGACCTGAACAAGATGGCGGCAGAGATCTTTTTCAAGGAAACCGGATACAACAAGGCCTACGGCGGCTCCATGCACATCACGGACATGTCCAAAGGCATCATGGGGATGAACGGGATCGTGGGCGCCAGCTATTACCTCGCCGCGGGCGCCGCGCTCCGATCGCTCGTGCGGGGAACCAAGCAGGTTGCCGTCGCCTTCTTCGGGGACGGCGCCGCCAACTCGCCGTATTACTTCAGCGCCATCCGGAGTTGCACGAACTACAAGATCCCGGTAATCTTCGTGAACGAGAACAACTTCCAGTATATGGGCGTGCCCATGGCCACCACCACGCCGACCAAGTACATCTCGGAATACACCAAGGGGCTGGACATCCCGCATCACGTCGTGGACGGGAACGACGTGACGGCCGTCTACGCGGCGACCAAAGAGGCGGTGGATTGGGCGCGGGCCGGAAAAGGGCCGAGCATGATCGAGGGCATCACCTATCGCTGGTACGATCACTCCGGGTTCGCCGGAGGCAGGGTCGGGAGAGACGGAGCATGGGGCCTGCCCTATCGCTCCGATGACGAGGTCCGGCAGTGGATGACAAGGGATCCCCTCGTTCGTTTCAAGAAATGGCTGTTGGAAAAAGAACTCGCCAAAGCGAGTGAGCTGGCGAAGCTCGAGGCGGACGCGCAAGCCGCTGTGGAGGCCTCCATCGCCTTTGCGCGCCAGAGCAAAGACCCGGATCCTCAAGCCGGGGTCCTCAATACCTATGCCAGCAGCGCCGTGCCGGCGACCCAGTTCTTCAACAGATCGGGGCTGGCGAATCCCAAGACGGCTTAGAGGGGAAATGGAGAGATCGGTATGGCCAAGAAATCGTATGCTTATGCCCAGTTGGAGGCCGTGGCCCTGGAGATGCGCAAGAACCAGGACATGGTCTTCTTCTACGAGTATGAGACCCCGGTGGCGACTTTGCCGACAGGCGAGGTTCTGGATCTGGTAAAGGAGTTCGGCACGCTGCGCACGTCGGGCCGCGGATGGGCCATTGACGAGACCTGGCTCGTGGGTACTGCGGTGGGGGTAGCCGCGGCCGGCTCCATCGCCGTGGTCCGCTTGCCGTCAATGACCACCCTGTTCGCCATCGAGTACATCTACAACCAGGCCGGTAAACTGCGCTCCATGACCGGCGGACAGGCCAGCATGCCGTTTGTTCTCTGGCAGGGTGCAGGGAGCCGGACCAAAGGGTCGGCGGGACAGCACACGGAGGTGGGGCAAGAGGCCCTCTATGCGAACCTGCCGGGCGTCAAGGTGGTTGTGCCGAGCAATGCTTACGACGCCAAAGGCCTCTTGATCGCCGCGATCCGCGATCCGGACCCGGTCGTCTACTTTGACTACCCCGAAGTTAAGTCGGGCGAGCAGCCGGATGTACCGGACGAGGCTTATGAGGTTCCTCTGGGCAAGGCCGTAGTGCGGCAGCAAGGGAAGGACCTGACTCTGGTCGCCTGGGCGCCTGCGACCGTCGACGTGAAGCGGGCGTTGCCGGCGATCGCCAAAGCCGGCATCAGCGTGGAGTACATTGATCCCCGGACGCTGAAGCCGCTGGACCTCGACGCCCTGGTCTCTTCGGTCAAGAAGACCAGGAGACTGTTGGTAGTGGAGCACGGCCACTACACCAACAGTTACGGCTCCCACGTGATCGCGGAGGTGGCGCAAGCCGTGCCCGGCGTGAGAGCCAGGAAGATCGCCTTCCCCGATGTGCCGGGCCCTGGTGCAGAAGGGATGATGGGGTGGCTGCGCCCGGATGCGCCAAAGATCGTGGATGCCGCCATGCAGATCATGAGAGTCTGACCGGGCCGGGAGTCAAGAAGGTATGACGCTTGAAACACACGAAGCAAGTCTGCCGCCGGTTCCCTGCCCGCGGTGCGGCCAGGCTATGCGTCCGGCGACGGTCAAGACCGCCATCTGGCGCGAGGATCGTGTGTTTCTTGTGGAGGATATCCCGGCGCAGGTGTGCGATTCGTGCATGGAGCAATTTTATGACGAGGAGACAACCGATGCGTTGCGCCGGTTGACGGAAGAGGGCTTCTCATCGGTGGAACCCAAGACAGAGATCCTCGTCCCGATCTTCTCACTGGAGGGGCGAATCCGCAGAAGGGCGTTGCCGGAAGAAGAGGTTCCTGCTGACTACTGAAGGCCGCTGCGGCCGCCCCCGCCGGCCGGATCGGGACCTGCCACGGTGGTCTGGGAGGCTGCCGCCGCAGGGTGTGAACCACACAGAATGAGGATGTTTCGTTCGCAGCAATTGGCCGTCGTGATTGTCAGCGGGTACTTTCTGGCGGCGTGCGGGAAGTCCACTCCACCATCCGCTGACCCCGCGCAGGCCGCGGCGTCGAAGCCTGCGGCGCCGCAACAGTCCGCACCGGCGGCTTCCGCCGGCACCTCGGCAAAGCCGTTCAGCGTAGCCAGCATCTTTCCGCCGGGTCCGGGACGGGACATGGTCTTAAACGCCTGCGGCTCGTGCCATTCCGTCGTGTGCGCGGCTCGTGGACAGCGGACCGCGGAAAGCTGGGAAAGCATCAAAAAGGGCCACCAGGACAAACTGACCGATCTCAGTAGTGCCAACCTGAATGTGATGTTCTCGTATCTGAAGGAGAACTTCAACGACACCAAGCCGGAACCGCAGATTCCGGCGGAGCTGCTGCAGCAAGGATGTACTCCATTTTAGTGAGCGGACCGGCGCAATCGTTGGAGACCAGCGGATGACTCGTCGCCAGCTCGCAGCGCTCGCCGTTGCGAATGCATTGGTGGTCTTGGCCGCCTGCTCTGGCGGACCTCCACCGCCGGCGAAGGCGACGCCCGCCCCGAGTGGCCCATCGGCCAAGGTGAACATAGACGAGATCTTTCCGCCCGGCCGAGGGCGTGACCTCCTGCTCAACAACTGCACCACCTGTCACACCTTCGTCCCCATCGTGGTATTGCAGATGACAAAAGAGGCGTGGGAACGCAACAGCCGGGACCACCGCGAACGGGTCCCGGCGCTGAGCGACGCCGACTTCAAGACCCTGTATGAGTACTTGACGGCAACCTTCAACCCTGACAGGCCCGTCCCGAAGCTCCCCAAGGAACTGTTGGACACCTGGACGTCGTACTAACGGAGGACACACGTCGCCGCGGTTGGGCGCCGGCGACCGGGCCGCCGGCGGCAATTACCGAGGAGGTCTGTTCTGGCCTCCGCCCTCGCCGGTTCGGCCGCCACGCCCGCCGCCCTGAGCGGGAGGCTGATAGCCGTCGTTGGACGGCCCGCCCTGGAGCATCCGGAAGTCCGCGCTATCCGGGCGTCCTTTCGCATACGCCGCGCTCGTGGCGCCCAGGAACTTCCCGGCCTTCAGCGTGGCATCGTGAATCTTTTTGACCAGATCCTGGTATTCCGGGCTGGTCGGCGCATAGCCGGAGAAGTTGCCGAGATCGGTGTTCGCGGCCAGCACGA
>JBGOUJ010000249.1:0-10150 GCA_041477005.1 Terriglobia bacterium
AAATCTCGCACAAGACCAACGTCATTACTCACTGGTTCTGGCAGCATGGGTCGACGCTCGCGCGTCATGCGATTGTCGTCGACGCCAATGATCAAGGTCGGCCTTACGTAGCTGACCTTGACGTACAGAGGGGCATGGCTGTCTAACGAAGCGTTGCAGCGGGCGGGCAAGACCGGCCCGCCGCTGAACGCTGATCGTTAGCCAGACAATCGCGGTAGAGTGGAAGGTGGCTGTCGAGATGTCCACTCCATGGACTTTGAGATCATCGGCAACATCGCCGCGATCGAGCCGATCGCGTCGGGGTTCGGTGTCAGGGATCGCAGGCGCCTGCAGAGGCTCTACGGCAAGGGCCGATGGAGAAAGCGGAAAGGCATCGCCCCTGTACGCCTTGTCGATGGCACCATACACACCGCAGAGGTGCACTGGTACGAGGCACATGGAATCGGACGGAGGGAATTCAAACTGAAACTTCCCTTGCTGGATTGAAAACATGAGAAGCAGAGACAGGCGAACAACCCAGTTTGGAGTTTGCACGGACAACAGAGGGTACCCTGCGTCCCTGGAGGTCGGCAAGCTATACCCATTGATACCCGACCCAGAAGCGGCCAAACATGGCTACATCCGGGTGATTGACGAGAGCGGTGAGGACTACGGCTATGCGGCGGAACGTTTTTTTCTGTTGCAAGTCCCTAAGGCTCTGGCGGAGGCCCTGAGCACGCATGCGGGCATCGGGGCACGGCGGGCTAACAGGGCGTTGCAGCCGACCGTCGCTTCGCGCCGGCGGCTGAACGCCTGAGTCGTTAACTAGTTTGGCCAAGTTGCCAGGCTCGGTAGACGCCGGGGCCGGGTGTAGAATGGAACAAATGAACATCCAGGAACTGGAAGCCGAGGCCCTCAAACTGGACCCGAAGTCTCGCGCCAGACTGGCCGGCAAGCTCTTGAACAGTCTGGAGGAGCTTTCGGAAGAGGAGGTCACTCAGCTATGGGCCGAAGAAGCCCAGCGCAGGGATGCCCAGATGGACGCCGATCCGGACTCGGATCTCCCTGCTGAATATGTTTTTCGCGAAGCCCGGTCCAGCGTTAAGTGAGCGGAAGAGTCAGTTTTCATCGACTGGCCAAGCAGGAATTGAAGGACGCTGCTCACTACTACGACTCAAAAAGCCCCGGTCTCGGACCGGAGTTCCTCAAGGAAATAGAGCACTGCATCCAGTCTTCAACCTGCACCACTCGGACGGCCGCACGTCCGCCGTGGAGGTGACGGCGTCCGTGGACGAAGCCGGCGAGCGAACCAACGCAGCCATCCTCAACAAGAAGAAGGGTGGCCCGGTCCTGCAGGTCGCGCCAGAAACGGTGATGCGTGACTGGAAGATGGCCAAGGCGTGGCTGTTTCGCGAACTTACGAGGGCGGGAGATCGCGCCAATGCGGCAAACCAACTGTGACGGGCCCCGAGGGAGGAGGAAGTCCGAAAGCGCACCGTAGGTAAAATCAGCCTGTCCCGCGACGACCAGCTTCTGCTCCGTACCGTTTTATGCCGGCGTTATCCCATTACCGGCGCCGCTGGTCGCAGGTTCGCTCTGTGGTCCGCTACCTCGCCTTGCCTTGCTACTTGCTCCGCCGCAGAAGCACCCGGTTACTGGCGTTCAGGGTGACAGCTTCCCAGCCATCTTCGCCGAGTTTGTTTATCTGATCGACGGTGTGGATGGAACCGACAATCTTATATTCCCATTTCGGACGGCTTTGTGCGGCGACGGAACGGGAGGAGTGTTGTCCCGCAACGAAAGCAACGACCAACATCAATGCAAGCAAGACTATTCTCAACACGGCGTGCAGCTTCATGGCGGCTCCTTAGCAGTCGCCTTTGAGACGGTTTGGGGTCGCGCCCCGTTACGGAATCTCGGTCACATAGATCAAGACAGCGCTGCGTGTTATACTCGGGTTGTTTGCCTATGCTTGCCCGCTAGACTCTGGCCGTCGGCTTGAGGCCTCACAGCAGCCTCCGAGCCGGAGTCCGCCCCGCTCAGAGTTTCCCTCGCACAATTCCTACATTCAGGAGATTCGCGATGACGCGAGAGGAAAGAAAACTGCGCAAGCACGTGGACGCACATGCCCGCTACGAGGGGCGCAAGGTCCAGAAGCAAGCTGCCGCCATTCGCAAAGCCGGCGAAATCAAGCGCCCCAGGCCGCGCCTGGATCTGCGCACCACCGATTGGGAGGACTTCGAAGATCCCGGGGACATCCCCGCCTTCGAGCCGGGGCGCCCCCTGGCAGCGCGCCGCAAGCCCGAGCCGGCCTCGACGCCGGGCCTGGTCCTCGGCATTGGCCCCGGCGCCTGCCAGGTCCTGAGCCGCGCCGAGCCGGTTCACTGCCGGCTTCTGCCGGGCCTGGCCGTCGGCGATCGGGTGCTGCTGTCGAAGCGCGGCATCGAGGAAATTCTGCCGCGAACGACCGTGCTCTCCCGCCCCGACCCCCACAACCCCCACGTCGAGCGCGTGATCGCCGCCAACATCGACGCCGTGGTGATCGTCGCTTCGGCCCGCGCGCCGGCCTTCCGTCCCGGCCTGGTCGATCGATACCTGATCGCCATCGAGCGCTCCGGCGCCGAGCCGGTCCTGTGCGTGAACAAGATCGATCTGCTCGAGGCCGGCGAGCAATTGTCCGATCTCGCCCCCTACCACGACCTCGGCCTGGCGATTGTCCGCTGCTCCGCCAATACCGGCCACGGCCTCGACCTGTTCCTCGAAAGGCTCGCCGGCAAGCTCTGCGTCCTGGTCGGCCACAGCGGCGTGGGCAAATCGTCTCTTCTGAACGCGCTCCACCCCGAGCTCGCCCTCGCGACCGGCGCCGTCAGCGAGGCCAACCAAAAGGGCCGCCACACCACAAGTTCGTCCCGCCTTTACGAGATCCCCAACGGCCCGAGTATCATCGACACCCCCGGCATCCGTGAATTCGGCCTGTGGGACGTAAGCCCCGGCGAGCTGCGCCGCCACTTCCACGAGTTCGACGCGCACGCCGGCGCCTGCGCGTTCGCTGACTGCACCCACACCCACGAACCGGATTGCGCGGTGAAGCAGGCCGTCGAGGCGGGCGTCATTCCCATGGCCCGCTACCGCGCCTATTGCAGGATCTTGCAGCAGGATAAGCTTCCGGCCGGTCCGTCTTGAGACCGGACGCCGGGAACTTTGGCGGCTCCGAAGCAGGATCCCGCAGCCGGACGCCCGCGGGGCCCGCAAGGGAGCGCTCGACCAGGGAGCGGTTGCCCGTTGTGCCGCGCGAATCCGCATGCTAGATTGCCCTGCATGAAACGACTCAAACTGCTTCTATTCACGACGGCCCTGAGCCTATCCCTGATCCCGACGGCTCAGGCCCAGATCTTCTCGTTCACTCGCGAGCAGATGATCCGCTACACGCCGAACAATCCCTTCGACCGGTTTCCCGACGGCCGGCCCAAAGTGCCCGACTCGATTTTGGCCCGCGTGAAAGAACTGTCGGCCGAAGAAGCCTGGGGCCTCTTGCGGAACAAGGGTTACCAATTCCAGTACGCCGGCGGCTTCCAGATCCTGCACCCCGGCCAGAAGCTCGTCGGCCGCGCCTTCACCGCGCAATACCTGCCCCTGCGCCCGGATCTGGCCGCCGTTATCGACGCCGACGCCAAGGTCAAGGGCTTCCCGCAGGGCGTCAACCAGCGGGTCATCGACCAGCTCCAGTTGGGCGACGTGCCGGTCGTCGACCTGATGGGCGCCGCCCAGGGCCACAACTTCGGCGGAGACAATTTGCAGACGGCCATCTACGGCGTCACCCGGGCCGGCACCGTGGTGGACGGAACCATCCGCGACGTGGACGGGATCTTCGAGGTGCCGACCCAAATCTACTTCCGGGCCCCCCACCCCGCCGCGGTGGCCGGCGTGTCGCTGGTCGGCATCAATATCCCCATCCACGTGGGCGAGGCTGCGGTGATGCCGGGCGACGTGGTGCTGGGCGGCCGCGAGGGGGTGATTTTCATCCCGCCCCACCTGGTCCAGCAAATCGTCGATGAGGCCGACCTGACCCACATCCACGACGAGTGGACCAAGGAGAAGTTCCTCACTGGCAAGTACAAGGCCAGCCAGCTTTACGGCGGCCCGCTGTCACCGGAGTTAAAAAAGGAATACGATGCCTACGTGAAGAAGCGGTTGGCCGAGATCAGAAAGTAGGATCGGCTCCCGGCTTATCCGCCTCGAAGGCCGACACGTCCAGGGCCGATCCCAACCTTCCGATCGCGGCTCAGATCAGTTCTGGCGAGCCGGCCTTGTCCGCATGAATCGAGACCCGGCCGCTCCACTGGGGCCCTGCCCGGCCGTCAGCGACTGTGGCGGCGTCAGCAGGTTCAGCGCCATCGCCCCGCCGATTGCCGGTTGCAGGTTCGCCGCATCCTGCAGGGACTGCAACTTCGTCTTTTGGTCGGTGGTGAGTACGCCCAGCGTTTGGCTGCGCAAGCTCGTTTGCGTGTCGCTGATTTGTTTCCGCAGGTTTTGCACGTCGAGCAGCAACTGTCCCAAAGCAGCGGCGTCGCCGCCCGCCAGGGTCTGAGTCTGTAGCGCTTGCTGTTTTTCCATCAATGTCTGGCGCAGCGGCTTTATCGCCTGCGCTTGTTGTTGCCGCAACTGCCCGAGTGACGCGACCTGCGCGTCCGTCAAGGCGAGATACGTCTTCAGTGCGTCGGTTCGGGGCGACGCCGACCCTCTCCAGCCCGGACCTTGGGCTAACAGAGAAGCGGCGAATACCGACATACAAAGCATTCTATGTATCATGAAAATCTCCCTTTTTTAAGTCCGTGTCGGGGAGCGCTCCCCCTACTGCAGAGCACTCCTACTACTATGATAAACCCACCCCGCGGCCGTAAGTTGGTTAAGATTTTGCAAAACCGTCTTTACATTCTTAACGTTAGGGAGCGTCGGTTTCGTACGCTGGACCGATCTCCCTTGGGATACGACCAGACGAAATCGTCGATCCGGGGCCTGCCATGCATGGCGGGCGCGGTGAGCGACACTTTCATCAGACGGTCGGGGTCTTGGAAGGGGAACGGCCGCAGCAGCGTGGCGTTGACCACGCTGAAGATAGCCGTGTTGGCGCCGATCCCCACCGCCAGCGTCAGCACCGCGATCAGGCTGAAGCCCGGCTGCTTGGCCAGAGAGCGGACCCCGTAGCGAAGATCCTGCCAGATCGTATCCATGGGACGACCTCCTGTCTCTCGTTGGACGCGCCACGGCCGATTTCGGCAGCCGGCTTCGAGCCGCGTTTCACTGGGTAACGGCCGACCCGCCCTTCATGAGGTTGTGCGCCGCCAGGAATTGCCCGATCGTGGAATAGATCCGCAGCGTTTCGGCGCGGTTGAAGCCGCCGTGCTTCCCGCCCGGAACGGTCAGCAACTGGTTGGGAACCCCGGCCTTCTGCAGCGCCTCGTGCAGCCGCACGCCCTGGTGGTAAGGCACCGTCGGATCCGCGTCGCCGTGAATGGTCAGAATCGGCGGCAGCCCCGCTCGAACGTAGTGAATCGGCGAAACCCGGTCGGCGATTTGCTTGCGGTCGGGCATGCTCGCCAGCCACTGCACGGCGTAGGTCTTCATGTCGGGACCATCCAGAAGCTCGGCGACGTCGGTGATGCCATACCAGTTGACGATAGCCGCCACCTTGAGTTCCTCCGTGCCGGGACACTGCTTGTCGAGCCCCGCTGAGGCCGGGATCATGCCGGTGGTCAGCGATAAATGGCCCCCGGCGGAGTTGCCCGTCACCACCAGCTTGTTCGTGTCAAAGTTGTATTCCTTGGCATGGCGGATCACCCACCGCAGCGCGCAAAGGCAGTCCTCCACCGCCGCCGGCGCGAGCGACACGCGCCCCAGCCGGTATTCCACGTTCACGACGTTCCACCCCATCTCCATGTACGGCAGGAACGTCAGGACGCTCGCTTCCTTCGACCCGCCCACCCAGCCGCCCCCGTGAATGTAGATCAGGGTGGCGTTCGGCCCCGACGCTTCCCGCGCCAGGTAAAGGTCGAGCTTGGCGTCCCAATTGTTGGCGGTCAGATAGGTGACGTTGGGCGCCACGCGGTACTGGTTCGAGACGTGAGCCGCCCAGGCCGTGGTTTCTGAAAGCTGCGCTTGGGCAGCGCCGGCGGTAAGCACCAGAGCCAGAATCGCGGCAAAGACGGATGCCGCGACGGGACGTCCCTGAGCCAATCGTGTCTGAAACATTCCTGCCTGCATCATAGAAGCCTCCTAGCGTATAGGCGGTTTATACCGCAAGCGAAGCGGATTGGCAAATAGGAGGCGCGGGGCGGGTGCAAATCCCGACTGAAAAATCTTGCGATTCCATTCACCGCGGAGACGCCGAGCGCGCCGAGGCGACCCTCTATTTCCAGCCTCTGCGTGCTCCGCGTCTCTGCGGTGAAATGGGTTTTCGGGCCTTTTGGATCGCAGCCGGCGTTGACTTACCACTAGTCACCACCTAAGATGGGCACGCGGAGAAAGGTTGGCTTGCGTGATCGGCCAGACGTTGGGCCATTACCGGGTTGAATCCAAGCTCGGCGAGGGCGGGATGGGTGTGGTCTACAAAGCTCGGGACACGCGCCTCGATCGCCCCGTCGCGCTGAAAGTGCTGCCGCCGGAGAAGGTCGCAGACTCGGATCGCAAGCGCCGTTTTGTCCAGGAGGCCCGGGCCGCGTCCGCTCTGAACCATCCCAATATCATTACGATCTACGACATCTCGGAGGAGAGCGGCGTCTATTTCATCGCGATGGAGTACGTGTGCGGCAGCACGCTCGAACAGTTGGCTGCCGGCCACGGCCTGCCGCTGAAGGACGCGATGAAGTACGCCGCCGAGATCACCGACGCGCTGGCCAAAGCCCACTCGGCCGGGATCGTTCATCGCGATCTGAAGCCGGCCAACATCATGATCACCGAAGATGGCCGGGTGAAAGTCATGGATTTCGGGCTGGCGAAACTGGTCGAGCCGGCGGCGCCCGGGGAAGCAGCCCAGGCGGCGACGCTCGACGCCGGCCTGCGCACCCAGGCGGGAGTGGTCCTGGGGACCGCCGCCTATATGTCGCCCGAGCAGGCCGAGGGGAAAAAGGTTGACGCCCGGTCCGACATCTTCTCGTTCGGCCTGGTTTTGTACGAGATGCTTTCCGGGGAGCGGGCGTTCCGAGGCGAAACGTGGATTTCCACCCTGACGGCCATCCTACACCAGGAACCCCGGCCGCTGCGTCAGGTAAACACGGGGACTCCACCGGAGGTGGAGCAGATCGTCGAGCGCTGCCTGCGCAAAGATCCGGCGCGGAGGTTCCAGAACGCGGCGGATGTGAAGCTGGCGCTGGAGGACGCCACGTCAGCAGCCGCGAAGAAGGAGGAGACCCCGTCGATTGCCGTTCTGCCCTTCGCCAACCTGAGCGCCGACAAAGAGAATGAATATTTCAGCGACGGACTGGCCGAAGAGATCATCAACGCCCTAACCAAGGTGCCGGGGTTAAGGGTGATCGCGCGAACCTCGGCCTTCGCCTTTCGCGGCAAAGAGCACGACCTGCGCGCCATCGGCGAAAGGCTCAAGGTGGGGACGATCCTCGAAGGCAGCGTCCGGCGAGCGGGCAATCGCATTCGCGTCACCGCGCAGCTCATCAACGTGGCCGACGAATCCCATCTCTGGTCGGAGCGCTACGACCGCGAGATGACGGATGTTTTCGCGATACAGGACGAGATTTCCCAGGCGATTGCGGACGCTTTGAAGGTGAAGCTGGCCGCCCCCCGGCGCCGAGCTGAAAATCTGGAGGCTTATCAGGCTTACCTGAAAGGGCGCTATCACCTTCAACACTACACGCCGGCGAGCTTGGCAAAGGCGAAAGAGTCTTTCGAGCAGGCCCTGGCCCACGATCCAAACTATGCTCCCGCCTACGCCGGACTGGCGGCGCATTACTACATTCCCGCTGCGCTCGGCATCAAGGCGATGGCAGCGGTGGCGCCGTTGGCGAAGTCGGCTGCGGAAAAAGCGCTGGCCATTGATCCGACGCTGGCGGAGGCGCATAGCGTCCTGGGGCTGGTCGCCGCGGCTTATGAGTACAACTGGAAGGCGGCGGAGCGCGAGTTTCAGACGGCAATAGCGGTCGAGCCGGTGCCCCCGTATGTCCGCTTCCGCTACGCACTCTATTTTCTGGTTCCCTGGCGGCGGTTCGAAGAGGCGATCGAGCAGTGTCACCGGGCGCTCGAAACGGATCCTCTGTTCATGGGCGCCCACTTCGTCCTGGCCTTTACCCTCCACGTGGCCCGGCAGTACGACCGCGCCATCGAACACGCCGCGAGATCCCTGGAGATCGATCCGAACTTCTGGTTGGTCCACCTGGCAATCGGGATGGCCCAGCTTCAGAAGGGCTTGCTGCAGGAGTCGATCGCTAGCTTTGAGAAGACCCTGCAGCTTGCGCCTTGGTATTCGGTGGCGGCGGGGCTTCTCGCAGCCGCGCACGGACGGGCCGGAAACCGGGCCCAACCGGATCAAACCGTGCGGGAAGCCAGGGAAAGGAACCCGGAAGGGTATTTCTCGCCCATGTGCCCTGCCTTGTACCACGCTTACCTCGGCGAAGCGGATCCGATGTTCGACTGCCTGGAGGCGGCCCTGGCAGATCGGGAGCCCTACCTGCCACGCATGACGGCGGACCCGCTTCTTGACCCTTTCCGCTCCGATCCGCGTTATCGCGCCTTGCTGCGCCGGATGAACCTCGAATGACGGGCCAGACCCTTTTGCACTACCGGATCCTCGTGAAGCTCGGCCAGGGCGGGATGGGGATCGTCTACAAGGCCCGGGACACGCCCCTGCCGAAATGGAGCAGGTCCCGGCGGGGATCTTCTCGCACCCTGCTCGACCGGTTGGAAGAGGCCGCTGCAGTCGGCTGACCGTACCTCGCCTGACCGATTCGATTCACCGCGGAGACGCCGAGCGCGCCGAGGCAAACCTCGATTTCCAGCCTCTGCGTGCTCCGCGTCTCCGCGGTGAAATGGGTTTTCGGGGCTTCTTGCTTGGGGGACTGGCGCGCTGCCGAGAGCCGCCCGAAGCTTTGACCCACGAAATCTATCATGATATGTCTAGACATATGAGAACCACCGTTCGCCTCGACGATGCTCTCCTCAACCAAGCCAGGCACGAAGCGGCGCGCCGCGGGGAAACCCTGACTGCTCTGATCGAGGAGGGTCTCCGTCGCGTGCTCGCGCAGTCCCGCATGTCACGGCGCCGCCAGCGAGTGGTTCTTCCCTCCTGCCGCGCAGGCGGGGGAGTGCTTCCCGGAGTGGACTTGAACGACACTGCGGCCGTTCTGGAGATCATGGAAGGGCGCGGGTGATCCTTCCAGACGTGAGCAGTTAAGCAGGCTTACGACTTCTCCGGAACGTCAATGAATGGCCCCTGGACGTGGCGGACGAAGGCCTCGGCCGCCTTACATCCGGATTCCATCCCGCGAAAGCGCTGCATCGCTTCATGCAGGGGCCACCAGCCTTGGATGGTGATCGTGTTGGCAAAGCAGGCCTCGCGTTTCTGGTTCTCCACTGGGGTTATGTCGACGTAATGATTCGGCCGGAAGGCCTGCGTCTGCTGACCCAGCTCGACCTCGTAGAAGTAAAGCGCAAACTTCCGCCCGCCGCGAAGCCAGGCGTCATAGGTAAGCAGGGAGGCGACCCGGTGGTCCCGGTGGGTGTCGACCGGCCAGTGGGTAAAGACCACATCGGGCCGCTCGGCCAGCAGGACTTGACCGAACTTTTCGTACCAGTCCACATTCACTTCCGTATGTCCGTTGATCTGGTCCAGGAACGTGAGGCGGGCTTTCAGGATCGCGCAGGATTTCACGGCGTCGGCGGAGCGCCTGGCGGCCAGCTCCTTTTGCGGCATACCTAGCTTGGAGGCAATGGATTCCGAGTCGCCGTGGGTCAGAGACAGCGCGACAACTTCGTGTCCCTGGTTGGCGTAGAGGGCCATCGTCCCTCCGCAACCAGACTGCGGATCGTCCACGTGGCCCCCCACAGCGACCACCTTCAGCTTCCGCTGCCGGGCTGCCGGCGTCTGCCCACCGGCGGATCCCACAAGCGGCAGTCCGGCGGCGGCCGCCCCGACCAAACCCGAGGAGCGACCCAGCCAGGCTCT
>JBGOUJ010000250.1:0-10142 GCA_041477005.1 Terriglobia bacterium
ACCATTTTTAATTATACGGCGCCCACAGAGATCTACACCGCTCCAGACCCTCTTTCCCTCCAAGACGCTCTTCCGATCTGTGCCGGGCTATCGTGCCCTAGGGATCGCCGCCGGCCCACGATGTCCTGTTTGCCGCCAGGTTCCACGGCCACCGGCTGCCGCTGATGATCATGTCGTACGTCGGCGCGCTCAAGGGCTGGCTGCTGTGGCTATGGTTTCTGATAATACCAATGGGCGTGCCGGGCTATCGGGCCCTCGGGATCGCCGCCGGCGCCCTCACCGTCTGGCTGATTTTCCGGTTTGTGCGGCGCTACTACGGCCCCCGGATCGCCCTCACCACCACCGCCCTGATCGCCACCGACCCGAGCTTCGTCCAAACCATCCGGCTCGATTACGGTCCGGTCGCCCTGATGCAGCTCTTCAAGATGGGTGGGCTGTGCCTGCTGGCGCGATGGCTCGCCAACGGGCCACAAGCAGCGCTGACCGGCGGCTCCCGTGCTGCTCTCGCCGGAGGAATGTTCCTGTTCGGACTGGGCTTGTGGGACAAGGCCAACTTCATCTGGTTCCTCGCCGGACTGGGGGCCACGGTCGTGCTGCTCTACCCGCGAGAAACGCTGGAGCGGCTCCGCGCCCGCCCTATGGCGCCGGCCATCGCAGCGGTGGCGCTTCTGGCCGGCGCCGCGCCGTTTGTGGCCTACAACTGGGAGCGCGGCGGGCAGACCTGGCGCGAGCATGGCCAATTCGAGATCCGCTGGTCGAAGCTCTTTGAGGCCCAGGGCACATTGCAAGGGAACTTCATCTCGGCGCTGACCGGCGAAGACCAGCTCGATTCGTCGCCGCCGGCCCACGATGTCCTGTGGCCTCGCCTCGCCGATTGGATGTACCGGCTCGGCCGGCGCCGCCGGACTATCACCCTGCCGCTGCTGGCTCTGGCCCTGCTGGTTCTCCCGCTGAACCTGTGGCTCACCAGCCGTCGAAGGCTTCTGTTGTTTCCGCTGCTGCTTTCGTTGCTGATTTACGCCTGCATGTTTGTCACCTTCGACGGGGGCGCGAGCGTCCACCACGTCATCATGGTTCAGCCGTTTCTACTGCTGTTTCTGGCGGCCTCGCTGTGGACACCCGCCGAGCGCCGGCCGCGCCCAACGGCCGCCGTCGCGGTCGCCGCAACGCTCGCCGCCCTGGCTGTGAACCTCTCCGTCAACGCCCGGCATCTGGCCATCTACACGCGCACCGGCGGGACCGGCGGTTTCACCGACGCCGTCTACCGCCTGGTTCCCTATCTCGCCCGGAACCCCGAGCGGAAGCTTTATGCGATCGACTGGGGGTTCTCGAATCCGGTCGCGTTCGTCGGAGCGCGCTCCCACCTGCTCGTCGATGACATCTTCTTTTCCTTGAATGCCCCGCAGGACCCCGACCACTCGCAGCGAGTGGCGAAGCTCGGCGAGCTGATGCGGGATCCCAACAATGTATTTCTGCTCCACAGCCCGCAGCGGACGTTGTTCCCGACGCCGGTGAAGGAATTCTTCGCGCTCGCCGACGGCGGGATCGAGATGCGGCAAGTCGCTTATTTCGAGGAACGCTCGGGCGAGACCGTTTACGAGGTCTATCAACGGGGGACGCCGGCGCCGGCCGCGCCGGAGACGGAGGTCTCGGTCCGCTTCATCCCCGCCACCGTGGCGGCCGGCCAGGAATACGTAATCGAGGTCCCCGAATTCCCCAATTCCTGGATCGACATCGTTTATCATGTGGACCAGGTCTCGAGCGGCACGAAGACGCGCTTTTGCCATCTCGACGCCCAGGGCCGCGCGCGGGTGCCGGTGCCGCTGGGTCAGCCCGCGGTAACGGTGCGCATCACGCACATCCGGCCGAGCGGCGGGGTCTGGCGGCCGGCCCGCGGCTCGGTTACGGTGGTGACGGTGGGGAAGAAATGAACGGCGCGGAATTGTTTGTCCGGCGATTGCAGGCCCACGGAGTGGAGTGGATCGCCACGCTGTGCGGCCACGGCCTCGACCCGCTGTTCGAGGCTTGCCGTCGCCGCGGTCTCCGTCTGATCGATACGCGCAACGAGCAGGCGGCGTCTTACGTGGCCGATGCGTGCGGCCGGCTCACGCGACGGCCCGGGGTGGTCGCCTCCTCGAGCGGCGTGGCCCACGTCAATGCGCTTACCGGCGTGACCAACGCCTGGCTCGACGGCGCGCCGCTGCTGCTGGTAAGCGGCGCCGCGGCGCTGGCGACCATGGGCCGCGGGCATTTCCAGGACCTCGATCAGGTGGCCCTGGCGGCGCCGGTGTCGAAGCTCGCCCGGCTGATCGCGAGCGTCGAGAGCATTCCGGCGCTGGTGGACGAAGCGTTTGCAACGGCGGTCGAGCCGCGACCGGGACCGGTGCACCTGACGTTTCCGATGGACGTGCAGCGGGCCGAGGTGCTCCATTCCGAAAACGCCGGCGCCCCAGGACAGCGAGACGCGGAGACGCGATCACGCGCGGAGGGACGCCGGTTGCCGCCGCTGCCTGAGATCCCCGAGGCGGAACGGCCACTGCTGATCGCCGGCAGCGGCGTCTTCTACGCCGGCCGGGCCGAGGCGTTGGCGCGGTTCTGCGGGCGTTGCGGCGTGCCGGTGGTGGCGCCCATCTGGGATCGCGGGGCGATTGACCGGCCGATCCCGGAGTTCATGGGCGTGATCGGGGCGGCGAGCGGCGGGCCGCGGCTGCTCCCGGACGCCGACCTGGTGCTGGTGTGCGGCGCGGCGGCTGATTACCGGGTGGACTACCTGGCGGGAGTCCGCGCCGTGCGGATCGAGCCGGAGCACCTCGACTCGCTGCGCCTCCCGCCGCATCCCGAGTGGTTGGCGGAGGCTCAGCAGCGGCGCGACGCGTTTCGAAGCGCCTTTGAGTGCGCGGCCCGCCGCCCTGCGGAATCCTCGCAGCCGCCCTCCGGTCTCCACGCTCTCGACGTCATCGCCGCGTTGCGCGCCGTGCTGACCCAAGACACGATCCTGCTTGTCGATGGCGGCAGCATCGGCCAATGGGTCCACCAGCTTCTGTGCGACCGTTACCCGGGGCACTGGCTCACCTGTGGCGCCAGCGGCGTGGTTGGCTGGGGGCTGCCCGGCGCCATGGCGGCGCGGCTGTGTTATCCCGATCGCCCGATCATTCTCGTTTCCGGCGACGGCGCCATGACGTTCACCGTGGCCGAGCTCGAGTGCGCCGTGCGGCAGCGGTTGCCGTTTGTCGCCGTCGTGGCCGACGATCAGGCCTGGGGGATCACCCGGGCCGGCCACGAGCGCCAGTTCGGCGAAGCGATTGCGAGCGACCTCGGACCGATCGACTTCGCGCAACTGGCCGAATCACTCGGGGCTCGAGGCGTGCGCGTCAGCGAGTCGGCGCAGATCATTGATGAGATTCACCGCGGCCTGGAGGCCGATCGCCCCACCCTGGTCCACGTCCCGATCAAAGGAGGCAATGATGTACCCCAAGTCGCGTCGTGACTTCCTCCGCTCGCTGGGCGCCGTTGCCCTGGTCCCGCCGGCGCGCACCGAGCCGGAAATGGTTCTCTACAACGGCAACATCATTACCGTGGACGCACAGCAGCCACGTGCCCAGGCGATGGCTATCGCCGGTGGGCGCTTTCTCGCCGTCGGGACCAACGACGAGATCCGCCCGCTCTCGACCGCCCGCACGCGCGCCGTCAACCTCGAAGGCAAGACGGTGGTCCCCGGTTTCATCGATGCCCACACTCACCCGGCCAGCTCCGGCCGCCGGCATCTGCGCGAAGTGGACTGCGATCTGCGCTCGATCGCCGAGATTCAGGCGGCCATCCGCAAGCGCGCCGCCGAGACGCCGGCGGGCCAATGGGTGGTGGGCTTCAAATACGACGACACCAAGACCGCCGAAGGCCGTCCGTTGACGCGCCAGGATCTCGACGCGGCGGCGCCCCGCCATCCCGTGTATATCAATCACCGCGGCGGCCACGGCTCCTACGTCAACTCGCTCGCCCTCGATAAGGCCGACGTCAACGACAAGACGCCCGACCCGCAGGGCGGCAAATTCGAGCACGACGCGAGCGGCCACCTTACAGGCATCGTCCGCGAGCGCGCGACCGCGCCTTTCACCCACGTCATCCCCTCGCACTTCACCCGCGACGACTACCGGGAAGGGGTCAAGCTGATCGCGCGCATGATGACCCGCACCGGCCTCACCTCGGTGCACGATGTCTACGGCTCCCCGGAGGACCTGCGTGCCTATCAGGACGCGCGCGAGGCGGGCGAGCTGTTGTTCCGCGTCTACTGTTTCATCGGCTATAGCCACATCGACCGCATGATCGCCGCCGGGGTGCGGACGGGGCTGGGCGATGAGTGGCTCCGCGTGGGCGCCATGAAGATGGTGTGCGACGGCTCGATCTCGGAGCGCACCGCCCGGCTGTCACAGCCCTATATCGGCCGGCCCAACGACTACGGCATCCAGGTGATGACCGAAGAAGAGATGTACAGCTACGGGCGCAAAGCCCACGAGGCTGGCTGGCAGATCGGCGTGCACTCCAACGGCGACGTCGCCATCGACATGACGTTGCGCCTCTACGAGCGGCTGCAGCGCGAGATGCCGCGCCGCGACCCGCGCTACCGCCTCGAACACTGCACCCTCATCAGCGATTCGCTGATCCGCCGGATGAAAGCCCTGGGCGCCATCCCCACACCCTTCTCCACTTATGTCTACTACCACGGCGAGAAGATGCGCGAGTATGGCGCCGAGCGGCTCGACTGGATGTTCGCCCTGCGCAGCTTCCTCGACGCCGGCATTCGCCCGACCCAAGCCTCCGATTACCCGCCCGGCCCCTTCGAGCCGATGATGGCGCTTCAATCGGAGGTGACCCGCACCGACAGCAAGGGGAACGTCTGGGGCCCGCGCCAGCGCATCAGCGTGGAAGAAGCCATCCGTGTCGGGACGCTCCACGGCGCCTATGCGTCGTTCGAGGAGAACCAAAAAGGATCGATCGAAGCCGGCAAGCTGGCGGACCTGGTCGTGCTGGGCCGCGACCCGCTGAAGGAGGATCCGCAATCGCTGATTACGATTCCCATCGAGCGGACCATGGTAGGCGGCCGGTGGGTGTTCGAGGCGTGATCAGGCGATCTCGGACGAGCACCGTCCCAGAATCAAGCCCTCCCTGGCCAGCGCCACATATGGCCGCCGCCGCAATCGCCGCAATCGCCGCAAAAGTCATATTGCATTCCAGCCAGACGTGGAGTAGGCTAGGGAAGAACCCGTGACCCAGGATTTGACATTCCCCCGCCGTGCTGCCGGTGGACATCGCGGTAGCGCGTGGATGACCTGGCTGGTGCTCTTTCTCTTCCTGGACATCTGCACAACCATTATCGGTCTAAGCTTCGGCTATCGCGAACTGAACCCAGTCGTTTCCTCGATGATGCATGTGATCGGCCTGCGAGGCTTGCTGCTCTCCAAGTTTCTCTCCGCGGGGTTGGGCGGGTATTTCCTTTACAGCGGCCGGCTGGTCCTGCTGCGGCGGGTCACTGTGCTGATGGGCATGGTTGTGGGGTGGAACCTGTTCTGGCTGGCAGCCCATTAGGGCCGTTCCAACTCAATGCGCCCAGGCGACCGCACGGCGCCGAAAGGTCCCGGGCGGGGGTGCTGGCGCAGCCTACACCGGCGACTTCTCCAGCAGTTTTTTCACCACTTCCTCGGGACAGCCGTTGAACTCCGCGACCGCCGTGTTACCGGCGTAACCGAGATCTTCAATTCCCACCTTGCTGGAATAGAAAGCGTCCACGGTCCAACTGCGCATGAGGGCGAAGAAGGCCACGCCGGGGGCGAGCTCGCGGGGCGCCTGGTCGCGGTAGGCGATGCTGTCGAGCATTTCCTTCTGTTGCGACTGGCTGCATTCGAGAAACGCCTTTCCGTGGCGTGACTCCATCTGATGGTCGAGCCAAGCCAGGCCGCCGGTGAAGGAGTTGGCGAGCTTCGGGTCGGTGGCGGCGATCACTTCAATAAATTCGGCGGTTCCAGCCTCGATGCCGCCCTTCGAGCGCTCATCGGGCGGGATGATCCAGTTGGAAAGGTTCCGGAGTGTTTTGAATTCGTGCTCGTTGAAGACCTTGCGGCCGGTGGGGGCTGAAGCCGGGAGCGCGGGTTTGTGCTCTGTGTGCCCGGTAGCGCCCTGCTGGGCGACCGCCGCCGCCGGGACCGCTCCGGCAGTCACCGAAGCGGCGATCTGGTAAAGCACCTCGCGTCGCGTGGTCGGCATATTAGAGACTTCCTTTCCTGGCCTGGTCGAGGAGATATTCGGATGCGCGCCAGGAGAGGGCCAGGATCGTGAGGGTCGGGTTCTTGTCGGGGTTGCCGGCGAGGGACCCGCCGTCGGTGACGAACAGGTTCTTCACCTCGTGGGCCTGGCAATATTTGTTGAGCACGGAAGTTTTCGGATCGTCCCCCATGCGGGTGCAGCCGACTTCATGGATGATCGAGCCGCCGGGGTTGATGTCGGAGCCGAGGTGGAATTCATGGCCCTCGCCTCGGCGGGCGCCGGGGCCGGACCTGCGCCCCGGAACGACCTTGCCGCCTATCGTGGCGATCAACTCCTCGAAAGTCTGGCGCATGTGCTGGGCCATCTTCAGCTCCGGCTCGCCCCATTGCCAGTGGAAGCGGAGCACCGGGATGCCGAAGCGGTCGACCACGTCGGGATCGATCTCGCAATAGCATTTTTCATTGGGGATCATCTCGCCGCGCCCGGAAAAGTTGACGCCGATTCCGTAATCGGCGCGCAGAGCGCGCTTCAACCCGGCCCCGTATCCTTCCAGGCGCGCCGCCGTCCCGCGAAACATGCCAACGCCGGGCAGGTGCGGGCCGCCGCTGAACTCGATGTGGTAGCCGCGCGGGAAATCGGGCTTGCGGTCCTTTTCATACAGCCACCACGGGGTATAGAGATGCATCCCGCCGACGCCGTCGTGGTTGTGCGGCGGAAGGCCGGCCAGTTGTGGCAGCGTGCCGCTCACGCTGACGCCGACCGTGTCGGTCAGGTAGCGCCCCACGGCCCCGCTGCCGTTGGCGAGACCGTTGGGGAAGCGCGGCGATTTCGAGTTCAGCAGCAGCCGCGCCGATTCGCAGGCGCTCGCCGCCACCACCACCGCGCGGCAGCGGATCTGCCGCTCGGCCCGCGTGTTGGTATCGACGTAAGAAACCGCCGTGACCTTGCCGTCCTGGTTGGTCACCAGCTCGCGGGCCATGGCGTTGGTGATCAGTTTGAGACGGCCGGATTTCAGCGCCGGAAAGACCAGCACCTGGCTCGAGGAAAAGTTAGCGGCCGTGACGCAGCCGCGACCGCACTGGGCGCAATAGTGGCACGCCGCCCGGCCGTTCAGCGGCCTGGTGAGAATGGCGAGGCGCGACGGAATGCACAGGATTTTGAGCTTGTCGCAGGCGCGCTTAACCAGCAGCTCCACGCAGCGGGGCTTGGGCGGCGGCTGGAAGATCCCGTCGGGGGCGGTGGGAATCCCTTCTTTGGTTCCGAAGACGCCGATGAACCTCTCGACCTTGTCGTAATAGGGCGCGACGTCGTCGTAGGTGATAGGCCAGTCGAAGCCGTAGCCGTCTGTCGAATAAGGCTTGAAGTCGTAGGGAGCGAAGCGCAGGGCGATGCGGCCCCAGTGGTTGGTGCGGCCGCCGACGATGCGGGAGCGGAACCAGTAGAACTCCTCGCCCTCGGCCACCGTGTAGGGCTCGCCCTCGATCTCGACGAAGCTGTTGGGGGCGGCGAAGCCGGCGCGGCCCTTGGGCAGCAACAGGCCGCGGTGGGGCACGTCGTAGGGCCAGAGGTGCTCGTAGAAGTCCTTCTCCGGGTTGAGCGGGCCGCCGGCTTCGAGCAGCGCCACCTTCAGGCCGCCCTCGCTGAGCACCTTGGCCGCCATGCCGCCGCCGGCCCCGGAGCCCACGACGACTACATCATGAACCTCCGGACTTCGGCTGATCTGCATAGCTGGTCACCTTGTTCCGCAGCGTCCCGATTCCTTCGATCTCCACCTCCACGATGTCACCCGCCTTCATGGCGCTGGTCGTGCCTGGCGTGCCGGTGTAAATGACGTCACCCGGCAGCAGCGTCACAAAGCGGCTCACGAAGCTCACCACGGCCGGCGGATCGAACAGCAGGTCGCTGATCACCTGGGTCTGCTTCACCTCGCCGTTGAGCCGCGTAGTGAGGCGCGACTTGGAGTAATCGAGGCCCTGGGCGATGACCGGGCCCAGCGGCGCGAACGTGTCGGAGCCCTTGGCCCGCCACCATTGCAGATCGCCTTTCTGCCAGTCCCGCTCGCTCACGTCGTTGCCGCAGGTGTAACCGAAAATGTAGCGGGGCGCGTCCTGGATCGAGATGTTCTTGGCTTTTTTGCCCATCACGATCACCATCTCGCCCTCGTAGTGAACGTTCTTCGCGCCCTCCGGAATCACGATGTTGCCGTCCGGCTCGAGCAGCGCGGCGGTCGGCTTGTAGAAGATCTCGGGATTCTTGGGCGCCGGGCGCTGGCCGAGGTGACTCTTGTAATTGAGGCCCACGGCCAGGATTTTGGGCGGCTCGACCGGGTAGAGCAGCTTCACCTCGGAGAGTTTCCGGCGTGTGCCGGTTTCCGTATATTTCTCGAACAGGTTGCCGCGGAGCTCGCGGATCGTGTCGCCGTCGAGAATGCCGTAGCTGACGGCGCCCCCGTGGCGGTAGCGGACGAACTTGGTGACCTTGCCTGACGCGGTCTGCGCCGCGACGGCGCCCGCCGCCAGGGTCCAGAGAAAACTTCGCCGGGTGGTTTGCATACTCGGGTCCTCCTTTGCGCAGCCCTATTATACTGAGTGCCATGATCACGCGAAGAGGTTTTCTCTGGGCGGCGGCCGGCGTGACAGCGCTGGCCCAAAGCAAGCTCGACCTGAGCGAATTTCAGCCGCGCAGCATGCTCGTCACCGAGGAACACCCCGTCCTGCGGGCGCGGTTTCCGGTGATCGACGTCCATACGCATCTGGGCGGCTTCGGCCGCGCCCCTTCGCCCGAGCAGATCGTCCAGATCCTGCGCTGGATGGACGAGCTCAACATCGAGACCATGGTCCACCTGACCGGCGGTTTCGGGGATCGCCTGCGCCAGTCCATCGCCGAATTGCAGGAAAAGCACAAGGGCCACTTCCTGGTAGCCACCGAGCCGACGTATCAAAGAATCCAGGAGCCGGGCTATCCCAACTGGCAGGCCGACGAGCTGAAGCGGGCCCGCGAAACCGGCGCGCGGGGGCTGAAGATCCTGAAGTCCCTCGGTCTCGTCCTCCGCGAGCAGATCAAGACCGGTCCACTCGTGAAGATCGACGATCCCCGCTTCGACCCGATGTGGGAAGCGGCCGGAGCGCTCAAGCTGCCGGTCTTCATCCACATCTCGGACCCCGACGCCTTTTTCACCCCCATCGACCGTTTCAACGAACGCTGGGAGGAGCTGGCAAACCATCCGGACTGGTCGTTCCATGGGAAGGATTTTCCGCCCAAGGCCGAGCTGCTGGCCGCGCGCAACCGCGTGATCGCGCGGCATCCGAATACCCAGTTTGTCTGCCTCCATGTCGCCAACCACCCGGAAAACCTGGCCGAGGTCGGCTCCTGGCTCGATCGCTACCCCAATATGAACGTGGAGATCGGAGCGCGGTTGGGCGAGCTGGGCCGGCAGCCGCGCGCTTCGCGCCGCTTCTTCGAGAGCTATCAGGATCGCATCCTGTTCGGCACCGACGCCACGCCCAACGGCGCCATGGTCCCCCAGCAAGACCTGAAGCCGGCGATGTACCAGTGCTATTTCCGATTCCTCGAAACGCTCGATGAGTATTTTGATTACTCACCGGCGGCCGTTCCTCCCCAGGGTCGCTGGCGAATCTACGGGATCGGCCTGCCGGATGAGATTCTCCGGAAAGTCTACCGGGACAACGCCCTGCGGATTCTAGGACCCGTTGTAGACTGAACGCATACAAGTAGGACACTTATGATTTCCGAGTATCTTGATGCGGCGATGAGGAAAGCGCATTACGAGATGATCAACGACGAGGAGCCATTCTACGGGGAAATCAGGGAATGCCAGGGCGTATGGGCTACAGGGAAGAGCTTGGAAGAGTGTCGCCAGAACCTGC
>JBGOUJ010000251.1:0-10140 GCA_041477005.1 Terriglobia bacterium
AGCCGGGCACGTCCTCGAAGGTGATGATGGGGACGTTGAAGGCGTCGCAGAATCGCACGAATCGCGCTCCCTTTACTGCTGAATTGATGTCCAGCACACCGGCCAGCACCGCGGGCTGGTTGGCCACGATCCCCACCGGGCGGCCGTCGAGACGGGCGAAGCCGACGACGATGTTCTGGGCGAAGTGCTCGTGAACCTCGAAGAAGTAGCCGTCGTCGACCACGGCGTGGATCACGTCGCGGATGTCGTATGGCTGGTCGGATTCGACCGGGACCAGCGAGTCCAGGCGCGGCTCCATGCGGCCGGCCGGATCGCGGCATTCCTGGCGGGGCGGGTCGTCCAGGTTGTTGGAGGGAATAAAACTCAGCAGCTCGCGGATCACTTGCAGACACTCGGCATCGTCGTGGGCCATGAAGTGGCCGACGCCGCTCACCTGGTTGTGGGTCGCGGCCCCGCCCAGCTCTTCCTTGCTCACCTCCTCGTGGGTCACCGTCTTGATCACGTCCGGGCCGGTGACGAACATGTAGCTCGTCTTCTCCACCATCACCACGAAATCCGTGATGGCCGGCGAGTAGACGGCGCCGCCGGCGCACGGTCCCATGATGGCCGAGATCTGCGGCACCACGCCGCTCGCCAGGGTGTTACGCAGAAAAATGTCCGCGTAGCCGGCCAGCGACTCCACGCCTTCCTGGATGCGGGCGCCGCCCGAGTCGTTCAGACCGATGATGGGGGCGCCGTTCTTCATGGCCAGGTCCATCACCTTGCAGACCTTCTGCGCGTTGGTGACCGAGAGCGATCCGCCGAAGACGGTGAAATCGTGAGAGAAGACGTAAACCAGCCGGCCGTCGATGCGGCCGTAGCCGGTGACGAAGCCGTCGCCCGGCGGCGCCGTCTGATCCATGCCGAAGTCGTGACAGCGGTGCGTGACCATGCGATCCAGCTCTTCGAAGCTTCCCTGGTCGAGCAGCAGCTCCAGGCGCTCGCGGGCGGAGAGCTTCCCCTCGCGATGCTGGCGCTCGCGGCGCTCCGGGCCGCCTCCGTTCGAGGCCGCAGCATCGCGGCGGGCAAGCTCTCTCAGGATCTCGTCCCGATTCATGGATGTAAAAAGGGTACCAGAAGGCGAATGCAATTTGTCCCGGCGGGGCGGGGTTGGCGGGATTCCTGTTGGCAGGCCGAGAGCCGATGGAACGCTGCTGAGAAGCTTCGGATGCAACCCACTGGATTGGCGGGAGACCCTGGATCAGCGGGAAGCCGGCGACCCCGATCTGGGGCGCCGGGCGCTCTCTGTGCGCCAAGCGGCCGGCCGATCGCACTCGGTGCGGGCCGAGCCGGCCTGGTGCGACATCCCTCTACTGATCCCGAATGCTTGGGGCGAGGGCGGGCTACTTCTTCCGCTGCTTCTGTTGTCCTATGCGGATCTTAAAATGAGACGCCTTGGATTCGGCAAACGCTTTGTGATCATGCCGGGCTACAGACTCTCGAATGTAGCTTTCCACGTCCGTGCCCTTGGGCACCACCGCCATCAACGTGAAGTAATCTTTGCATTCCGGGCAGTAGGGACGAAACTTCTTAACGTTCGCGTGTGGCATGCAGGCGGAATCCTTTCCGGGTGTTAACTGACTATTTTAGCGCAAACGAGAGGCCAGTTCCAGTCGCCCGCCCGGAATGCCGCCTAAAGCCTTGCTTTCAACGACTTAGCGGCACGGATCGCCTCCTGCGCCACCTCCTCGTTGGGGTCGTGCGTGAGCTTTTCCAAATAGGGAAGACTATCGGCGGTTCCGCTCACCGCCATTACCTGAGCCAGATTTTTTTTCTGATCGTTGCTGCCGTTCTGGAGCGGACCATAGAGCACCGTCAGGATCTGGGGCTTCCGTGCCAGCTCGATCAGGAACGGACGCGCCTCGCCGCGGTGGAAGGTGGAATTGAGAGCGTCCAGCAAGTAGGGCAGATGGGTGAGGTCGCCGAGCGAGACCAGCGCAAAGGCCATCGAAAGCTGCGGCGATTCGCTCTTCTCGGCGGCGAAGGCTTTCTTGAGGGTTTCGATGCTGGTGGCATCGTCTAGGCGGCCCAGTCCTTCGGCGGCCGCCGCGCGCAGGTACTTGTCCTTGTCGTTGAGGTAGCCCGAGTAGAGGGACTTGCTGGCCGGGTCCGGCAGTTTGGCTAGCGCGATCAGTGCCGCGCGGCGAACGTTGGCCTTGTCGCTGTTCTTCGCAATATCGCGGAGCACCGGGATCGCTTCGCGGTTCTGGAGCTGACCCGTGGCCTCGATGGCAGTGGTCTGTACCGGCTCGCTCAAGTCGCGAAGCAGGAAAGCGAGCCGGGGGCCGGCCGAGCGGTCGCCGATTACTTCGAGCGCCCGCAGAGATTCGACCATCACCTCGTCGTCCTTGGAGCGCAGAGCCTCGATCAGTTGCGGCGCCGCGGCGCGGGCTCGCAGGATGCCCAGCGCCCGCGCGGCGAGGGCCCGGGCGTCCATGCTGGCCCCGCCCACCGTGACGCGGCCGATCGCCTGAATTGCTTCCGGCGAGACCTGAACGTATGGATCGATGACCAGCGTGTTGGTCTCGGCGAAGCGGTTCTTGATGCCGCTGCCAAACTTCTTGAGCGTAGTCGTCCAGCCGGTCTGAACGTAGCCGGGGTAATAGAAGTTCACCAGTCCATCCACGGCCAGCATCTGGATGGACGGCTCGGAGTCGCGCGTGGCTTCGATCAGCGGCGGGAGGCTGTGCTGCGTGCCGATCGAGACGATGGCCGCCACGGCTTCCGCCCGGACTTCGCGCTGGGGATCCTTCAGCAGGCCTTGCAGAAGCGGGATGTTCTGGCTGTCTTTCTGCTTGCCCAGCTCCTCCGCCGCTTTGGCCCGGCGCTTGGCATTGTCACTGCGCAGGTCGTCTTTGGCGCCGGGAGGCGCGGCTGCCGGCGCTGTCGCCGCCGCGAGCCCCGATAGGAATATCAAAAGTATAGTTCGTGCAAACATAGCTCAGGCTCAATGGACCTTCAGCCCCGCCGGGGCCACTTGCCCCCACCCTGTTCTTTCGAGCTCCTGGCGGGCGTCGGCGAAACACATCACGGCATGGCTCATACAAACTCGACCTGGACCCGGTGGGGAATCAACCCGGCCTCGGCTCCCAGGTCGAGCATCTTCTGAGCGGCCTCGGCTACCGGCCGGCCGGCGTCCAGGGTGTAATGGTTGACGTACATGCCCACGAACTTCTCGGCCAGGCCGGCGTCCAGGCCGCGGGCAAACTGCAAGGCGTAAGAGAGCGCCTCTTCCCGGTGGGCGAGCGAGTACTCGATGCTCTTGCGAAGCATCGCGCCGCACTCGCAGCGGATCTCGGAATCGAGCGAGCGCCGGATGGCGTTGGCGCCCAGCGGCAGCGGCAAACCGTGAAGCTGCTTCCACCACCGGCCCAAATCCACCACGCGGTGGACGCCGAGGCGGTCGAAGTTCACCTGGCCCTCGTGGATCACCAGCCCCGCCTGGGCGCGGCCGTCGCGGACGTAATCAATGATCTTGTCGAAGGGAACCACCAGCGGCCGAAAGTCCGGCTGGAAAAGCTTCAGCACCAGATACGCCGTGGTCATGGCGCCCGGAATGGCGATCGTCTTGCCCTTCAATTCCTCCGGCGCGTAGTTTCGTTGGGCCACGACAATGGGGCCGTAGCCGTCGCCTACGCTGGAGCCGGCCGTAGTCAGCACGTATTTGTCGGCGACGTAGGGGTAAGCGTGGTACGATATAGCAGTCATATCGTAACGGCTCTCGACGGCCGCCCGGTTCAAGCTTTCAATGTCTTCGAGCACGTGCTGGAAGTTGATCCGCGAGGAACGGATCTTCTGAGTGGCCAGGCCGTAGAACATGAAGGCATCGTCGGAGTCGGGGCTGTGCGCGATGACGATTTTGCGCGAAGCGGTTGGTGCCATAGGATCGGGTATCAGGCGGGCCGGAAAGTTCAAGCTATCATACTGCGCGAAACAGTGGCAACTTTGACAGAAGCACGCCGGATGGGTTAGGCTGAAAAGTACCTGGAAGGATCCTGATCGTTCCCTGGCGAGAGGCAGAAGGCAGTACGCAGCGGGCGAGCATAGCGGTTCGGCCCTTGGCGCCTCCGCCGCCTGCCACCCGGCACGGACGAGACGACCATATGAGCGAGAACCACAAGAGCAAGATCCTGGTAGTGGTGGACGACCTTTTTTTCGCATCGAAGATCACCGAGACGGCCAAGCGGGCGGGACTGGGAGTGGAGTTTGCGACCAGCGAGGAGGCCGTGCTGGCTTTTGCGCCGCAGAGGCCATCGCTCATCATCGTCGACATGAACCTCAACGGCGTGAAGCCTCTGCCTCTGATCGCCAAGCTCAAGAGTCACCCCGACCTGAACAAGACCTCCATTCTGGCTTTTGTGTCCCACGTGCAGGGTGAGCTGAAGCAGCAGGCCCAGAAGGCGGGCTGCGACATGGTGCTGGCCCGGTCTTCGTTCTCCCAAAACCTGCCCCAGATCCTCAAACGGTACGCTGGTTGAAGATTTTCTCCCGGCTCCTGAAACAAAACCAGACTCCCCGTCACTTAGTAGGAAACGCAGCCTCGGTCGGGTGAGCCGAGCGGCAGGGTTCTGTCCGCAAAGCGAAGCCCGCATCGGGAGTCTGCCAACAAGTTCCGGTGCGGATTCCACGTTCCATGCGCCGCGTCGGAAACCGAGGCGCGCCTGCCATCCGGCGCGCCTCAAGTGCTTCGAGCGAGACCTTCGAGCGCTCCCCGAACCAAGCCTGAGGCCGAGGTGGACCGGCGCGACCGCCATAGGTCTCTTTTTTAGGCCGGACTAAGAGAAGAACCGTATAGCGCCCCAGTACCGATGGGGTCGAGACTCGATGTTGGGTAGACGGCCTGCGGAGGGTCCCCCTTGTCGAAGACCGACCTTTCTCTTAACGGGCTGATGGGCGCGGTGGAAGTGGTGGTGGAGACCGCCAAGCGCCTCCAGGACCATGAAGAGCGCTATCAGGTTAACGCCGAAGCATTCGGCCGCATCGAGCAGCAGTTCCAGCAGATCCATGAAACGGCCGGCCAGTTACAGTCTCTGACCGAGGAGCGGCTGGCGTCCTTGAGCGCTTTGAGCGTGGAGCTGAAAGCGCGCCATTCGCAGGGGGGGGAGATCCTGGCCGAAGTGAAGGGCCTGGTCGAGGATCTCCGGGAGCAGCAAGCGAAGTTCGATCAAAACCGGGCCGGTGTAGAGGGCCGGCAGCAGGCCGAGCAAACGGCCCAGCTCTCCCAGACGGTTCACGTACTGGGAACGTTGCTGGAGCAACTGCAAGGCCGGCAGTCGCAGCTCGAGCAGTCGCTGCTGGCGCTGGATTCGCTACAGCGCGACCTGAGCAAGCGCTCCACCGAGTGGGAGAGCCAATGGCATTCGCTCCGCCACTTGGCCGAGGATGTCACCGAGCGGCAGGAGCAGACGGAAAAGACTCTCAGCGGCGTGCAGGCCGCGCAGCAGGCCGAGAAGGGGTTGCTCTCCCAGTTTGAAAAGTCGCTGCAGACAGTCCGCTCCACGGCGCTGGAGCTGGAAAAGCGGCAAGCGCAGACCGAGCTCACCCTGTCTGCGATCAAAGCGACCGGCGGCGACGCCACCCTCATCAACCTGCAGTCGGTCGATGTGGTGCGCGGGCTGATGCAGGATCTGGGGGAGCGCCAGGCAACTCTACAGGCGCTGGTCGCGGAGGTTCAGCAAAGGGCGGAACGCGCCGCCGAGCAGGCTGCGCGGCTGGATGAAAGCCTGGCCAAGACGGAAAAGACGGGCGCTCAGGCCTTGGCCGAGGCGCAATCGGCGGAAGCGAAAGCCGCGGAAGCTCTGGAAAGGATCGCTCGCCCGGCCGAGTGGGGCGTGGCGGCTGCAGCGGCCACTTCCGAAAACCACGAGCAGGCCGCGGCCGAATTCCGCCAGTGGCTGGAACGCCGCGAAGCCGAGCACAAAGCGGCGCTCGAAGCCCTGCCCGCGCAGTCCGAGACGGCCATCGAGAAGTTCCTGGACGAGAACCGGCAGCGCCTGGCGCAGATGTGGTCGGTCTGGTTCCAGCAGCGCGAGGAAAAAGTGGCGGAGATGGAAAACCGCTACCGAAAGATCGCGGAGAAGGCGGCTGCCGCCCCGGGATCTTCGCCCGCGCAAGGTTGGGGGGAGGAGATGGCGTCGGCTGTAAACACGCACAGCTCCGAGCTGCGGTTCGTCCGCACCCTGCTCTGGATCACGCTGGCCGCCGTTGCGCTGGCGTACGCCCTGGTGGCCTACGCGGTGGTCGCTCGCTCGGGGTAGCCCCGGCTTCACCTCGCTGGAAAATAATAAACCAAAATGGACTTGCCGATGCGCGCCGCCGGCGTGTACGGCTTGAGCCACGCCAGGTTGTAGCCGGGCAGCCCTAGTCCGGCCAGGTGAGCCTTGCTCACCGCTATCCAGCCGGTGGGACGCGCGTCGCGCGCCAGCGGGCGCACGCCCGCCAGCCCCACCACGGTCGGGTCGGCGCGGCCGAAATAGCTCAGGTAGACTTCTGTAATTCGGCGCGCTTCGAGAAACCGGCGCAACCGTTCCAAGTCCTGGCCCCAGTCGAGAGCGCTGTCCAGAAGGAAGTATGCTTCGCGGCCGCGCGCGGATTGGTTGAAATAGGCCAGGTAATCCGGGTGGGCCGCGAGGGATTCCCCGGCGTGCCAAATCGCCAGCGCCACACCCAGCGCCACCCACGCCCGCCGCCCCGCCATCAGGCTCGCGGCGGCCAGGGTGAAGAAAGGGTAGATCACCAGGACGTGCCGAATGCCCAGGTTGAGGTGGCTGGGGAGGCACACCGCCAACACCACCGCCGCCGCGAGCAACGGAAGGAGCGCCGCCCGGCCGTGCCGGACGGACCGGACCAGCGCCAGGCCCACGAGCAGCAGCAGCGGTAAGGTCGTTTTCACGGCCAGAGCGACCGGGAAGTAATACCACCAGCCCAGTTGGCCAAGCTCGCCCAGCAGATAGCACGGATGCCCCTGGGCGTTGTGCCCGGAAACGTCCAGGACGCCGCGCCAGAACTGCGGCGCCGGGACGCCGCGGCGGCCGAAGGCCTCTTGCACCGCCGGCTCCCGGGCGGTCGGGAATTGCGAGGCCGGGATCGCGCCGAAGTCGAATAAGTAGCCGGCCCAAACGACCAGCACGGCCACGGCCACGAACAGCGCTCCGCGGCCCAGCGCGGTGCGCCAACCAGGCCAGCCTGTGACCAAGGATCCCGCCACGAGGAAGAAAGCAGCGGCGAGAGGCGGCAGCAACACCAGGGCCGAGAGCTTGGTCAGAACCGCGACGCCGAAAGCGAGCGCGGCGAGCAGGCAAGGTCGCAGGCCCGGCTGCTCGCTCCATCGCCAGAAGTAGTAGGCGGAGATGAAAATCGCCGTGGCGGCGCCGAAGTCGAGGGTGGCGAGCGAGGCATGGGCCAGCACGTTGGGGCAGAAGCTGGCCAGCGCCGCCGCGACCAGACCGGCCGCCGGGCCGTAGAGTCGCCGGCCCCAGAGGTACACGTAGCCGATCAGGAAAGGCGCCCAGATGAGGTTTCCCAGCCGGGCCAGGCTCAAGGTGCGCCAGTAGAATTCCCGGTCGCCCGCGGGCCAGAGAACGAAGCGTGCGCTCGAGCGCAAGCCGCCGCAGTAGGCCGGCACGGCCAGCAGGATGCGGGCGAGCGGCGGGTGCTGCGCCTCCAGCGTGTAGCGCCCCGTCTCGAGCACCTGCAACCCGCAGGAGATGTGCACGGCTTCGTCAGCGGTGTCGTTGAGGATCCGGTAGGTGCTGATCGAGCGGAGACAGAAGATCAGGGTCAGCAGGGCCAGGCAGGCGGGCGCCCACCGGGCCGGCGCCAGGCGGTCAGCGGAACTGTTTGGCACGGAGATAGTCGAGCGCTTCGCGGGCTGTGGCCGGATCTACTTTGCCCGTGCGCACGAAATAATCGAGCATCCGGGTGACGGTGTACAGGCTGTGCACGGCGTAACCCATCTCCTGGAGGATTTCGTCGCCGCCCTGCTCGCGGTCCACCACCACCAGGATACGCGAAACGCGGATGTTGTCCCGGGCGAGCTGCTCGATGGCCCAGACCTTGGAGCGCCCCGAAGCCATGACGTCGTCGATGAGGGTCAGGTCCCGATCCGGTTGATAGGTGCCCATGAAGGCGCTGACGCCCGAGACGCCCCCCGGATAGGCGGCCGGGCGCTTGCGCAACTGGGCGTAGAGCAAGGGGAAGCCGGTGCCCAGCGAGGCCATGGCCGCCGAGAGGGCGAGCGGCGTGGCCGTATCGGGTATTCCAAGTATCTGCTGGGGCCGCGCCGCCGGACGGCCCACGATCTCGATCATTTTCTGATGCAGAGCGCGCCCCAGGTGTTCGAGCAGGCCCACGTCTTCATAAAGCCGGTGGCGCAGATCGATGAAAATGGGCGTCGCCAGGCCATATTCCTCGCGGACCCGCTTGCCCAGCAGGATCAATCCAGCCTGCCAGATCGATTCCAGCAGCTCGTCCATCGATCCTTACCCGTGCACCCGTTTGTCCATTCCCACCCAATAGGGATCGCGCAGCGCCCGCTTGAGGATCTTGCCCGTCGATCCCTTGGGCAGCACGTCCAGGAACTCCACGAACTTGGGAACCTTGAAGCCGGCCAGCTTCGACCGGACAAACTCTTTCAGCTCCGCCTCGTTGGCGGTGATCCCCGGCTTGAGACTGACGAAAGCCTTCGGCGCCTCGCCCCATTTCTCGTCGGGAATGCCCACTACGGCGCACTCGTAGACAGCCGGATGGCTGCCCAGGACATTCTCGATCTCGATGGAGGAAATGTTCTCGCCGCCGCTGATGATGATGTCCTTCTTGCGGTCCGTGATCAGGAAGTAGCCGTCTTCGTCCCACACCGCCATATCGCCGGTGTGAAGCCAGCCGTCCACGATCACCCGGCGGGTTTCTTCCGGCTCGTTCCAGTAGCCGTCCATGACGTTGTCGGTGCGGGCGATGATCTCGCCGATGTGGGCCATGTCGCGGGGCGCGTCCCGGCCCTCGCTGTCGACCACGCGCATCTCCACGCCGGGGATGGCATAGCCGGTCGAGGCTTGCCGCTCGATGCGCTGGTCCTTGGAGAGATTCCCCAGCGTGCTCTTGATGCGGGCATTGGAAAGCACCGGCGAGGTCTCCGTCAGACCGTAGCCGGCGTAGCAGCGGCAGCCCAAAGCTTGCTCGACGGCGCGGACCAGGGCCGCAGAGCCGGCAGCGCCGCCGATGAAGACCTCCCGCAGGCTCGACAGGTCGTACTGGCCGATGCCCGGGCAGTGAAGCAGGGCCGTAGCCATGGTAGGCACCATCGAAAACGCCGTGACGCGCTCCTGCTGGATCGTTTCCAGCACCCATTGCGGATCGAAGCGCTTGGCCATGACCTGGCGGCCGCCGGCGAAGGTGACCGTCTGCGGCCGGCCCCAGCCATTGGCGTGATAGAGCGGAATGGTGTGAAGCTCGACGCTCGTGTCGTCGGCGCCCACGGTGGCCATGACGTAGAGGGCGTGTAAGTACAGGGTGCGATGGCTCAGCATGACGCCCTTGGGCTGGCCGGTCGAGCCGCTGGTGTAGAACAGCTCGGCAATCGAGTTCTCCTCGACGGTGGTGTAGTCGAGCGGCGCGGGCTCGGCCGCGGCCAGAAGCTGGTCATAGGTCCGGGAGGCCCAGGGCCCGGCTTGGCAAGGCTCCAGCGGAACGTACCATTCCACATCTTTCAGAGCCGGGCGAATTTTTTCGATGACCGGCAGAAACTCCGGAGCAAACAACACCGCCCGGGCGCCGGAGTGGAGCAGAATGGCGCTCTGCTCTTCCGCCGCCAGCCGGACATTCAGTGGCAGCACGATCGCCCCCGCCTCCGGCACGCCGTAATAGGCCTCCAGCAGCCGGTGGCAATTGAAGCTCAGCAGCGCCACCCGGTCCCCGGCCCGGATGCCCCCGGCCTTCAAGGCGCCCGCCAGGCGATAGACCCGGTCCGCAAACTGCGCGTAAGTGAACCTCTCCTGGCCGCAAACCACACCGATCTTGCGGCCGTATTCGGAAGCGGCCCGGCGGAGGAAGCGCAACGGTGTGAGCGGCAGCAGCATGGCTCTCAGCCTCGGATCATTGTACACA
>JBGOUJ010000252.1:0-10139 GCA_041477005.1 Terriglobia bacterium
ACGTGGCAGGCGGCGCAGGCCGACTTCTTGGCCTCCGCCGTCTTGTGCATGTTGGCCTTGTAGTTCAGCGGGGCCGTCGCATTCTGGGGAAACAGTTGGTCGTGGCAGACCTTGCAGTTTCCTTTTTCCCGCTCGATATGCTGGGCGTGAGGGAAAGTGACATTTCCCATCGCCGACTTGAAGACAATCTTCTCCGGGGGCTTCTTCTCCTGCCCTGTCAGGGTGAGGAACCCCATCGTCAGAACCACTCCGGTGATCAGACCAAAGGCACGCCTCATTCTGTTTCCTCCTCGGCAGCAGCGCCGCACTCCAGGGACCAAACGCCGGTCCTAAACCGCTCCCTCACGGGCCCAGCGAGCATTCCGGCTCGGTTTACGCTTCTCAACCGGGGCCGGACGGAACCTACCGCAAACTAAACTTCTTCATTTTGTACCGCAGCGTGTCTCGGGTGATGCTCAACAGCCGCGCGGCCTGGGTCTGGTTGCCGCCGGTCTTTTCGAGTGCCCGAACCAGCATGGCCTTCTCGGCTTCTTCGAGCGACAGACCCTCGGTGGACATATCGGCGGCCGGTCCCCGTTCTGTATGCCCGGCGCTCTCCCCGGCGCCGACCCCGATCGGGAGGCTCGACGGCTGCAGCAGCGACGTCTCTTCCAGGATCATGGCCCGCTCCACGGCGTTGCGCAGCTCGCGCACGTTGCCCGGCCAGTCGTGATTCATCATCAGGCGTGCCACCTCGGGCGAGACGCCGTCCACGTTGCGCTTGAATTTTCGATTGTAGTGCAGGATGAAATGCTCCACCAGCGGCAGGATGTCTTCCCGGCGCTCCCGCAGCGGCGGGATCATGATCTGGATGACATTGAGGCGGTAGTAAAGATCTTGCCGGAAAGCGCCTTCTTTGACCGCCTCGCGCAGGTTGCGGTTGGTGGCGGCGATGACGCGCAGGTTGACCTGGATGTCGCGCAAGCCGCCCAGCCTGCGGAACGACTGTTCTTCGAGCACGCGCAGCAGCTTCACCTGTAGAAGCATCGGCAGTTCGCCGATTTCATCCAGGAAGACGGTGCCCCGATCCGCCAGCTCCAGGATGCCCCTCTTCTGCGCGCGGGCGTCGGTGAAGGCGCCCTTCTCATAGCCGAACAGCTCGCTTTCGAGCAGCGTCTCGGGGATGGCCGCGCAATTGATGGCGATGAACGGCTCGGCCTGGCGCATGCTCTGATAATGAAGAACCTTGGCGATCAGATCCTTGCCCGTGCCGCTCTCGCCCTCGATCAGGATGGTGGAAGCTTCGGTAGCCGCAATGCGCCGCACGAAGTGCAGCAGCTCGCGCATGGCCGGCGCTTCAGCGAGCATCTCGCGCTCCGGCGGAGCCACCGCGTCGGTCACCGCCTGGAGCGTAGCCGCCACGCCCTCGATCTCGCCCGTTTCCGAGCGGATGTGCGCCGTGCGCATGGTTACGATGCGCTCCTGGCCGGAAGCGGTGTGCAGCCGCACGCGGCAACTGGGAACGGTGGGCGCGCGGTTCAGGCCCACCAGCATGCCGCAACCTGGGTCGCACACCCCACAGCGGAACACTTCCTTGCAGTCGCGGCCGATCATGTCTTCCGCCGACATGCCCAGCATGTGCTCCGCGGCCCGATTGACGCCGGTGACGATCAGGTCGCGATCGTAGAGAATCACGCCGTCGGAGAGCTGATCGAAAACCGCCTCGAGCACGCCGGCCCGCTGCCAGGACGTGAGCAATTTGGACATCTGGCCTCATTATAACAGCCTACCCCCCCAGGGTTACCCCACTAAAGCGCGCCAAATTACGCACTTTCGATGCGGCGGCTGCCCCAATTCCCAGGGGTGAGGGTTGGCATCCCGATTGCTGAATCAAGGGTGGGAGCCGGTCCGGCGGCGCCGAGGCGAGCACGATGCAAACGATACAACTGGCTCTGAGCGATTCGAAATATTGTGAAGCGTTGCGGGAAATGCTCGCCCAGGACGCCTCTTTCCGGAACTGCCAGATCGAGCTTGTCTCCGTTCCCCAGCCCCCCAAAAGCGGCGTGTGGGTGATAGACAGCAGAGTCCTCGACCAAGCGCCCCTGCCGCTGCCCCATCCCGAGCGGGTCGTCTTGATTACGAAGAATGATCCGGAGAAGTTGACCCGCGCCTGGAACGCCGGCATCGTTTCTGTAGTTTTTGAGCAGGATTCCTTGAGCACGGCGATGCTGGCGATCCTGGCGGCGCGGTATCGAACATGCAAAACTGTGATCTAAGCCAGCCACCGCTCCCTTACGGTCGCGGCTCGGAATACCCTTGTGCCGAGCCGCGACCGTGAGACGCTGTGACGGAATCGATTTCGGGCGCGAATGAACGCGAACGGCCATCCATTCCTTCACACCTTCTGGACTGATGGAGCGGTCGTGGCCCAGTTTGGGATGAGACTTGCCACGCGATCAATTCTGTTTTGTTGGGTGCTGGCGGCCGGCGCGGCTGCGGCGCCGACTTGCGATAATTGCCACAGCCAGGGGCAAAAGCTGCCCCACACCGCCCACGCGGCGGTGAGCTGCGACACCTGCCATCCGGGTCACGAGAAGGTCCCCCACCCGGCGGGCGCTTCCACCATGCAGTGCGAAACCTGTCACTCGGCGCAGGCCGATCAGACGGCGATCGGCGTGCATGGCCGAGCGCGGCAGCAGGGGAACAGTGGCGCCCCGACCTGCGCCACTTGCCACGGTAACGCCCACGAGATCGCGCTTCCCGGCACGACGCCGTTCCGCCGCAACATCGTCGAGACCTGCGGGATGTGCCACAGCGATGTGGCCGCGCAGTTTAAGCAGAGCGTGCACGGCCAGGCGATCGAGAACGGCGTGCGCGCCGCGCCGGTGTGCACCGACTGCCACGGCGAGCACGCCATTCTGAAGCCGTCCAACCCCGGCGCGCCCACCAATGCGGCCCACGTCCGCGAGACCTGCGCGCGGTGCCACGGCAACGTGCTGCTGACGGCCAGGTTCGGGCTGCCGGCCGACCGCATCCTCAGCTACGAAGCGAGCTACCATGGCCTGGCCGCCAAGGCCGGCTCGCAGACGGTGGCCAACTGCGCGAGCTGCCACGGGATCCACCTGATCCTGCCCTCGTCGGATCCGCGCTCGAGCATTTCTGCGGCGAACCTGCCGGCGACCTGCGGCCATTGCCACCCCGGCGCCGGCGGGCGCTTCTCGCTGGGGCCGGTGCACGTGGTCGAGAACCGCACCGAGGCCCCCGCGGTACGAGTGGTGCGGAAGGTGTATCTCGTCCTGATACCTCTGTTGGCCGGCCTGATGGCGCTGCACAACTTCGGGGACTGGGTGCGCAAGCTGCGAGCGCGCCTGGGCGGCGCGTTGCCCGGCCGCGCGGCGCCGCCCGGCGAGCTGCGCATGTATCCGCTCGAGCGCGCCCAGCACGCGCTGCTGGCCGTCTCGTTTGCGGTGCTGGTGTGGACCGGCTTCGCCCTCAAGTATCCCGGCGAATTCTGGGCGCGGCCGCTGGTGGCGTGGGAGTCCGCCTGGCCCGTGCGGGGCGTGATCCACCGCGTCGCCGCCGGGGTGTTCCTGGCCACCGCAATGCTGCACCTGCTCGCGCTCTTCCTGAGCCGCCGGCTGCGCGCGCACTGGCAAGAGATGTATCCCCGCTATTCGGACGTGCGCGAAGGCGTGGCTAACTTCGCCTTCAACCTCGGGCTGCGCCCGGCCAAGCCCCCGCTCGCCTCGCACTCCTACATTGAAAAAGTAGAGTACTGGGCGGTGGTTTGGGGCGCCGCGGTCATGTCGCTCAGTGGGATCCTTCTCTGGGCCGACACGTTCTTTCTGCGGCATCTGCCGAAGACGGCGCTCGACCTCGCCACGGCGGTGCATTTCTACGAGGCGATTCTGGCGGCTCTTGCCATCGTAGTTTGGCACTTCTATTTCGTCATCTTCGACCCGGACGTCTACCCCATGGACACGGCCTGGCTGAGCGGCTACTCGCCCCGCCTGCGCGCCCGGCGCCAAACCGCCGATAATCAGGAAGACAGAACCGAATGAAACTGCCTCTCAGCGAAAAGCTGCTCTCGCCCTTGGTGTACCTTTCGAACAACGCGCTGAGTTTCCTGGGAGTGCTGCTCGCCACCACCGGCGGCGTCTCCTGGTTCTTCGTTCTGCCGGCGGAGCTGTCGGGGGCGGCCCTGCACCCGTATCTCGGGATCCTGGCGTTCCTGATCCTGCCCGGGCTGTTCTTCGCCGGTCTGGCCCTCATACCGGCCGGCATTTACCTGCGCTTGCGAAACGAACGGCGCCGCGGCATTTACCCCCAGGAGTTCCCGCCGCTCGACTGGGCTAACCGCGAGTTTCGCCGCCTGGTCGTTTTCATCGGCGTGGTCACGCTGGCCAACGTCATCATCGGGGGCAATTTCACCTACTCGGCGGTCAACTACATGGATTCGGTCAACTTTTGCGGCCAGTCCTGCCACACCGTGATGAAGCCGGAGTTTACCGCCTACCAGGATTCGCCCCACTTCCGGGTGAAATGCGTGGAGTGCCACATCGGAGCCGGCGCTTCCTGGTTCGTGAAGAGCAAGATCAGCGGCGTACGCCAGGTGTTTGCGGTAATTTTCAATACCTATTCGCGGCCGATCCCGACGCCGGTACACGATCTGCGGCCGGCCCGGGAGACTTGCGAGGAGTGCCACTGGCCGCAGAAATTCGGCGGCTACCGGCTGCGGATACTCCCCAAGTTCGCCGAGGACGAGCCGAACACCGCCACCAAGACGGTGTTGCTGATGAAGATCGGGGGCGGATCCGAGATTTTCGGCATCCACGGCGTACACCTTGGACCGGGCGTGGTGATCGAGTATCTCTCCGACCATTCCCGCCAGACCATTCCCTGGGTGCGCTACACCGACGGGGCCGCCCGCTCGGCCGAGTTCACGGCGAAGGACTGGAATCCGCGGGAGAAGGGAAAGCTCGAGCGCCGCACCATGGATTGCCTGGACTGCCACAGCCGGCCCAGCCACGCCTTCGAGATGCCGGAGACGGCGCTGGACAAAGCCCTGGCCGCCAGCCAGATCCCGGCATCGCTGCCGTTTGTGCGAAGGGAAGGGGCGCGGATTCTAAAAGCCGCCTACGCCTCCTCGGCCGAAGCGGCGCGCGGCATCCCGGCCGCGCTCGACGAGTTCTACCGCAAAGAACGCCCCGCTGTGTACGGCAGCCGCCGGGAGGACCTTCAGAAAGCGGGGCGGGCGCTGGTGGCCATTTTCAACCGGAATGTTTTTCCCGAGATGAAAATCACCTGGGGAACCTACCCCAACAACATCGGCCACACCGACTTTCCCGGCTGCTTCCGCTGCCACGACGACCAGCACGCCAGCAAAGAGGGCAAGACCGTTCCCCAGGACTGCAGCGCGTGCCATCAGTTGGTGGCCATGGACGAGGCCAAGCCGGAGATTTTGGGCAAGCTGGGGATCGAGTGACGTTGGGACCAAACTAAAACCAGGGCAAACGGCGGGACTGACCTAAAACCAAGGCAAAAGGCAAAGTGCAAAAGGCAAAAGTCAAAAATCAAGGTGCGCGGACTCCGTCCGTGACCATTTTCTTAACGACGCCCTAGCGAGATTCTCAACAGGCCGGGGATTGATTGAGGCAGCCGAAGACGGCCTGGTCAAGCTCGTGCATCAGCCCCGACAACTCAATCCCCCCGCGAAGGGCGGCGGTGCGGATGGCACAGTCGAAGCAGCAGAGCCGGATGCCCGCCTCCTCGAACACTTCCCGCGTCTGGGGATACCGCCGGACCACATCGCGAACCGTGTCGCTCGATTGGACGAACTGAGTGAAGTTGAACATTAGTGGCCTATTGCCTCGAAGCCCTTCATGTAAGTCTGATAAGACCACAGAGCAAACAGGATCACGACCAGGATCGCCGAAACAACGGTCAGCCCCTTACCCCAGGAATCGATCACCGTCAGCTTGTGAGCGATCGCCGCCTGCAGATCGGAGGCGCCGCGATCCGCCAGGGCTAGCCCGGGAGGGTCGTTTACCGCCAGCCGGAGCCGATACAGGGCCAGGATGATCACTACCGTGGTGACGGCGGCCCAGCCGATCATCCAAGGCATCAAGTCCATGTGCATAACTACCTCCTCTGGTGAGACCTCACCGCAATTCCCTTACCAAATGGACCGGGTAACACCAATCGCCCGGTTAAGACCCAAAACCAAGTCAAAGTCAAAAGGCAAATTGCAAAAAAATCAAAGTGCGCGGACCTCCGTCCGCGACCATCCGCGTTATGAAAACCCACTTCCTTGATGCGCGCCCTTTGCACTTTGCCTTTTTGCCTTTCCCGCTCGCGCCTAAACGCTTATGACCGGGCAGGGGGACTCCCGAATCAAGGCGTAGGCGTGCGTGCGCAGCCGGCCGATCAGGCCGTTATGCGCGCTGCGCCCCACCAGCAGCAGGTCAGCGCCGGCTTCGGCGGCAGCTTCAGACACGAAGTCAGCGACATCGGCGGTGTCGACGTAAATCTCGGCGCGGCAGCCGACCTTTTCCAGAAGCTTATCGGCCCGCTCCCGCGCGGACTTCAGCAGCACGCCGCGCCACTCGGGCCCCAGGTACTGGCCGCCGCGGCCGCTAACGTCAAGCGACGGCGCCGCATGGATCACCACCATCTCGGCCTGGTAAGCCGCTGCAAACTCGGAGCCCCACCGCAGGACGGTCTCGCTGTGCTTGCTGAGATCCAGGGCGCAGGCGATGCGGTGGTAGGGCCGCGGATCTCCGGTCGGGAGGTCGGGCACATGAGTGCCGGTAAACACCGGGCAATTCACGTCGTGCAGCACCTTGGCGGTGACCGAACCCAGGATGAACCGGCGGAACGGCCCGTACCCATGGGTCGGCATCACGATCAGGTCGATCCCGCCGCTTTTGGCGAATTCGCTGATCTCCCAGCCCGGATCACCCACCACGACCACCGTCTCGACGGCGCGACCGGGGGCGATCGTCTTTGCCAGGCACTCTAATCGCCGGGTCCGCTCGGTGACGGTTTCCTCGTCGACCAAATCGAGGCCGGTTGCGTAGAGGGCGCCCTCGAAGGCCGCAAATTGGGACCGCACCGGCGGAATCACGTGCAAGAACGACAGGGCCGCATCAAACCGCTGCGCGAGCGCGACCGCGTGCTTGCCGGCGGCTGTCGATCTCTCGGAAAAGTCCACTGGGACCAGAATCTTGCGCATCGTCAGCATCTTCCACCTCCCCAGCAAGGGTAGAAATGCACTTGTAGGACCACAAAGGGGCGTTGAAAAATAAAGCACTTTCGGAACCGGCGAGGCGAGGTGGGTCATTTAGCGCAGGTGGCCCCTCGCGAGTCGGGGAAGGAGGAAAGGCAAAAGGCAAAGTGCAAAAGGCAAAAATTAAGGAAGGGAACATTTATTAAAGAAAATGGTCGCGGACGGAGTCCGCGCACCTCGATTTTTGCCTTTTGCCTTTTGCACTTTGCCTTTTGCTTTGGTTTTGACTTTGGGCGCCGCGAGGGCCGCTTGCCTTGGTTTTGACTTTAGCTTCGGCCGGGGCCGTTGGATGGCCTACTCGCTCCAAAGCCTCGGTCCGTGACCCGAATGGGACGCCGGCTGATACACGCAGAAGGGTTCTTCGGCCAGATAGTTTTGCGTCACGCCGTACGCGCGGGCGCGGCAGCCCAGGCAAACCCTCTTGAATTCGCACCAGCCGCACTTGCCTTGCAGGTTATCCACGTCGCGCAGTTGCTCGAAGATTTCGGCGCTTTCCCAGATGTCGTGAAAAGCCTGCTCGCGCAGCGTGCCGGCCGAGACCGGCAGGTAGCCGCACGGAAAGACCTCGCCGCGATGGGAGAGGAAACAAACGCCGCTGCCGGCGAGGCACCCCCGGGTCATGGCGTTCATGCTGGGGTGGCCGTTGCCGTGTTGGGCGGGCAGCTCGGGCACGGCGAGACCCGCCCGCCGGGCCTCGGCGCGCCGCTGGCGCACGATGCGGAAGTAGTGCGGGGCGCAGGTGGCCTTCAGATCCATGCGCCCCTCGAGCGAGCGGTCGTAGAGCCAGTTCAGCACCTGCTCGTATTGCTGGGCCGTGACCATCTGGTCTTCCTGGATGGTCAGCCCGCAGCCGACCGGGACCAGCAGAAAGATGTGGAAGGCGTCGGCGCCGAGCCCGGCGGCCATGGAATAGATCTCGGGCAGATGCTCCAGGTTGTTGCGCGAGACGGTGGTATTGATCTGCATCGACATGCCGCGGTGGCGCAGGCGCTGGAAGCCGGCGACGGCGGCGTCAAAGGCACCGGGCTGGCCGCGAAACGCGTCGTGGGTCGCCGGATCGGCTCCGTCCAGGCTGATCGCCACGCGGCGAATGCCGGCCGCCACAATGCGGTCGGCATTCGCCTCATCTACAAGCGTGCCGTTGGTGGCGAGCGCCACGCGGATGTTCTTGCTACCGGCGTACTCGGCCAGATCGAAGACGTCCCGGCGCCACAGCGGCTCGCCGCCGCTCAGCACCAGAATGAACGGAGCGTACTCGGCGATCTGGTCGATGACCTCCCGGGCTTCCGAGAAGCTCAAGTCATCGGGCGACATCAGCTCGGTCGCCGAGGCCCGGCAGTGAATGCAGCGCAGGTTGCAGCCCGTAGTCAGCTCCCAAAAAATCAGGCGCGGGCGGTAGACCGTCGGAGTGGAGGAGCTGGTCATGTGTGGTGGTGGTGATGATTGTGAATTTCAGAAAGCCGATCCAGAAGCATGAGCACGCCGGCGGCGGCCATCAAGACGGCGAACGGGAAGAAGACGAAACTCACAAACGCCAGGACCGCTTCCATGAGGTCTTTCCACATACCCCCCTCCCCCCGGGTTATAGGCAATTTGCCTACCACAAGGCCGCGAGCGCCAGCATGGAGAACGCCGAGCTCAGGGCCAGCTCGCGCAAGCCCACCCGTTTCAATGGGGTACGCAGAGAATTCGGATGGCGGAGACGAAACAGGTCGACAGCATGAAAGGCCAGAGGCAGGAGCAATGCTGCCGCCAGCAGAGGCCGCCCAGCCGCCCCCAACGCCGCCGCCAGAGCGGCCTGGACAAGCTGCCAGGCGAGCGCCACGCCTCTTCTCCGCCTGGCGTGTCTCCAACCGGCGGTTTTCGACGCGATGAGGGCTTCCAATCGAGCGTGCACGACCAGAACCGAACCAGCGTTATGCACCACATGCACAGTCCACAACAGTAAGATCACCTTGTCCGGTTCTTGCCCGGCCGCCAGGTAAGCCAGCAAAGCGGAAGAGGAAAGTCCGATTGCGCCCCCCACGTGCAGCGCCGCCGAGCGACGGCGATTCTCAAGCGCCCCATAAGCGTAAACGCCTGTCAGCAGCAGGGCCGCAACCCCAAGAGGCAGCAGCCAGTTCCACGGCACACGCAGCAGCAACCACAAGCCCGCGAGCGCCAGGGTTGGCCCGGCGATCTCGAAGGAACGCCTCGCCGCCGCAGCCTCCGGCCGCGGATGCCGCCACACATATCTCTGGCGCAGCAACACCACCAGGGATTCCCGCAACACGAACACGGCAAGGACTGCCGCGAGCGCCGCCAACAGCGTAGGAGTCCAGGCTCGCGCCAGGATCGTGGCGGAACCAAACGGCAGGAGCAGCATCGCCCAGGCGCCGTGCTCCCGCGGGATGAGCGGGAGCAGTTCCCGAACTGGTTGCCCCGGCGCCTCCGGCAGCCCGGCTTCGACCGCGTCCCCAGTCCGCATGGAACGGGGAACATTGCAACCGGGCGGCCACCGCCGGAAGCCCTGGTTTGCGTTAGATAGGGGGCTGGCTTGCGCGCCCTTGCGCAGCAGTGGGAGGCTTAACCCACCCAAATTGGGGTGACTTTGTCTCGAACCCTCGCGTCGCGGTGCCTGATGGGGCTTCCTGCCGCCTGCTCGCTCCTAATGATGACCGCAGCGATGGCGCCCGCAGCAGTTCCCTCCTGACAACCCGCTCGCCTCCCCGCAATGCGGGCAGCCCGGTCCCCCGGGTCCCCAGACCGGGTAACCAAAGTCATCGCGCAGCTTCAGGATCTGGTCGCTGGCCGGCAGCCTCATGGAAATGGCGAAGATCTCTTCTTCCTGGTTTTCGTTCTTCGTGCTGTATCCTCTGACCTCGACAGCTTC
>JBGOUJ010000253.1:0-10079 GCA_041477005.1 Terriglobia bacterium
ACCAAATCCTACAGATTTTGAGCGTCACACTTTTTGAGAAAACGCCCATTTTACGGGCACTTCACGCACCCGACTCCGGTGCCGATTTACTCGATCCCGCCAACCAGTTGATTCTGTTCGACTTTTAACCGGACAGTAGTGATATCGACGCGGTGGCGATCGCCACGCCCGATCACTGGCACACGAAGATGGTGCTGGATACGATCGCGGCCGGCAAGGACATCTACTGCGAGAAGCCGCTCACCTGGTCGATCGAGGAGGGCCTGCGGATCCAGAAGGCGATGAAGGGCTCGGGGCGGCTGCTGCAGGTGGGGAGCGAGGGGAAAAGCTCCCTGGTCACCGCGAAGGCCAGGGAGATCGTGAAGTCGGGCGCGCTCGGCAAGATCAACATGGTGCGGGCCGTCAATTACCGCAACACCGCCGAGGGCGCCTGGCGTTATCCGATCCCGCCCGACGCCTCGACGCAAACGGTCGATTGGCCGCGCTTTGTCGGGTCCGCGCCGAAGATCCCCTGGAACCCGGAGCACTTCTTCCGCTGGCGCTGCTGGTGGGAATACTCGGGCGGGGTGGCCACGGATTTGTTCGTCCACCTGATCACCACGCTGCACGAGATTCTGGACCTGACACTGCCGAAGAACGTGGTGTCGAACGGCGGCATCTACCGCTGGCAGGATGGCCGCACGGTTCCCGACCTGATGAGCTCGCTCTATGAGTATCCCGGCGGGATCCTGATGGACCTCTGCGTCAACCTGGGCAACGCGCGGGGCGAAGGCATCCGCGGCACGGTCATCATGGGGACCGAAGGCACGATGGTGGTGGGCGGCCGGGGCGGCATGATTGAGATCTATCCGGAAATGGCGGATCGCGACGTACAGCGCTACGGCATCAACGGCTGGCCGAAGAAATCGCGGGAGGACTATTTCGTGGCGGCGGGCTACAACCCGGACGGCAGCCCCAAGACGCCTCTGCCCCAGCCCAAAGAGCGCGAGGAAGTCCGAGTCGAGCCCGACCCGAGCCGTCCCACCCATCTCGGCTATTTTATCCGGTCGGTGAAGCAGCGCACGCCGACCGTGGAAGACGAGGTGGCCGGCCACAACGCCGCCGCAGCAGCCCACATGGCCAACCTGGCCTATCGGGAGCACCGGCGGGTGGAATCCAAGGAGCTAAAAGGGCTGAAGACCACCTGAGGATGGGTCAGTCGTACTTCTCGTAGAGGACGGAATGGCGGTCGAAGCCGTGCTGCTTGAGGCGCGCACGGAGGTCGTTAATCATCGCTTTCAATCCGCAAATGTAGACATCCAGGTCGGTGCGGCCGGCCAGCAGCTCGAAGAGGTGTTCCTGGACGCGGCCGCGCAGGCCGCTCCAGTCCTCGCGGCTCAGGGTGGGATGAAACTCGAAGTTGGGGTGGATGGTGGCGAGCTGCTCGAACTCATCGCGATAGAGGACGGTTTCCTGGGAGCGCGCGCCGAAGAGCAATTGCAGGCGGGCGGGGCAGCCGCGAGAAAGCAGGTAAGGGATCATCGACCGGAACGGCGCAATGCCGGTTCCGGTGGCCACGAAGAGGGAATCCCGCACCGGCCGGCGGAGCAGAAAATAACCGAGCGGGCCATCGAAGGCGATTTCCTGGCCCGGATGCAACTCGAAGAGGTAGTTGGAGAATGGTCCGCCGGGCACGCGATTCAGGCACAGCTCGAAGCGGTTGTCGCCATCGGGCGGAGACGCGATGGAGTAGGCGCGGGTGATGACCTCGTCGCCGATCTTGTGATGGAAAGAAACGAATTGCCCTGGCTCGAAAACGACCCGCTCGATGCCCGGGACCTCGAATACAAAGTGGCGGATGTCCTCAGCCAATTCTAAGGACTCGACCAGGCGGGCGGTCTTGGAATCGGCGGAACTCATCGGTTATAGGCCTGTTGGGCGCGGTCGGCGAGGATCTCGACCAGACCTGGGTGGCCGTCGAGCGGCTCGCTGCAAGAAATCTCCACGCCTCTATAGATGCCGGCCAGCTCGGCAACGATGCGGGGGAGATCGCGCTGCAGGTGCAGGCCCAGGGTCAGAAAGTACGGGATCACGACCACGCGGGTAGCACCGGCAGCCGCCAAGTTGGCCACAGCGCCGGCCAAGTCGGGGCGGCCGCCTTCCAGAAAAGCCGTTTCCCAAAGAGCAAAGCCACCGCGGGCCGCGGCCGCGCGGGCCACCTCGCGCACCGCTTGATTGGCCGACTCGATCGAGGAGCCGTGAGCGAAAAATACGACGCCGGTGTTTTTAGCGGGCTGCACTTTTGTTGGGGCGCAGCTTAGCGGGCTGCGCCGTGAATATAGTCCCTCATCCCTAGTGGAAGATAGCACCCCGCCGCCGGCCAGGCAATGCCTGGCCGGCGGCGGGGGATCGTGGATCGTGGGCTCGCCCTCACGGGCGCGGGAACGATTCCTGAGTGCGGGGGGTGTCAACCGGCCCTTGCGGGCACCGGGAAGGCTCCTGCCAGGGAAGAGGAGTTGTACACTATTACTCCGATCGGGCCGGATAGTGTTCAGAGGTTGGAGATTTGGCGGGAGGGGACGGAACTGGTCAAAGCCGTCTATCTGCTAAGCCGAGAATGGCCAAAACACGAGCTTTACGGGCTTACGGCGCAGGCCCGCAGGGCTGCTGTGTCGATCCCGGCCAATTTGGCGGAAGGAGTGGGGCGCGGGACACCGGCGGAGGCAGCTCGGTTTGCCCAAGTGGCCTTGGGGTCGCTTTACGAGCTGGACACCCTGCTCTATCTTGCATCCGAGTTGGGCTTCTCTCAGCCAAAGCCAGTCGAGACTATGCGCCAGTGCCTGGCGGCGCTCGCCCGCCGCATCTCCAGCTTCGTGAGCTACAAACAACGCCGGACATAGCCGTCCGGGCCCACGATCCACGATCTACGATCTACGATCCTTGCGGCGATCCACGATCTACGATCCTTTTTACGCCACGATCAGCGGCGAGGATGACGGTGGGGAGGCGCCGGGTCCGGAGGGCGCGCCGAAGTGGGCTAGGAGGAAATCCAGGAAGCTGCGGCCGCGCTTGCGGCCGTTGTCCCGGTCGATGGCGATGCGGAGCAGGAAGACCAAAACGCCCAGCACGTCGGCGTCGCGGGTGCGGGTCAAGCCGGTTTTCCTGGTCTCTTCTTCCCGGAAGTGCTGGAGCATCTCCTGGATCTGCTTGGCGATGGCCTGGGCGATCAGGGACTGGGGCTGGGTTTCGTAATACACGCCGCTCTCCAGGCTCTTGTAGGTGCGGGTCCGGGCGTCAAGGGCCTCGCGGACGTCGCGGTCCACTGCGCCGAAGGTGTTGAAGGCGGCGTGGAGAACGATTTGGGCCGTCGCCATCAACAGGTCCTCGTGCTGGCGGACGTAGGCGTCGGAGATCCGGATTTCCTTGAATGGAAAATCCTCGGGGTTGAGGCCGGCGCGCTTCTCGTGCTGGCGGGCTTCCATCAAGTAGGGGCAATCGAGCGGACAATCAATGGTCTCCTCGCGCTCCTTGCCGCAGCACTGCGGGCAGATCTCGGAGCGCAAGGCCGGGCAGAAGCGCTTCGCCTTCCGGGCCTCACAGATCGAGCAGGTCATTTCGCTATTATCATAGGACTTGCCGCCCGGAAGCCACCATCGTTACGCCTCCTTCGTTTACGTGCTGCTGGCTTCGATCTACCTGCTCTACCTGCCGTACGCCGAGTTTGCGCTCGACGACTGGTTCGTGCTGGGGCGCTACCAGGCGGCGCGGGAAGCCGGGGCCGGCGAGCAGATCCACGTGGCCGGGCTGATTCTGCGCAACCAGTTTCACGACCAGTTCCGCTTTCAGTGGCTCAGCTTTTCGCTGGGGTACCTGCTGTGGCTGCTGGTGGGCTACGCGCCCCGAGTGGTGTTTGTCGTGATTGTGGCCTCGCACACGGCTTGCGCGGCGCTGCTGAGGGCGGCGCTCGAGGCGCTGGGCGTCGGCTTCGGCCCGGCCTTTTTGTCCGGCGTGCTGTTTCTGCTGCTGCCCACCACTCACGGCGCGCTGTTCTGGAGCTTCAACTGCCTCTATTACGTCTGGTCCACGCTGTGGTTCCTGCTCTACCTGCGCACGCTCGCGCCGAGCCTGATGTCGGGGCAAATCGAGCGGGGGGCGGCGGTGCGCATGGCCGTATTTCTGCTGCTCGCTCTGTTCTCCGGAGACCCGATCTTCACTCTGCTGTTGGCGGCGGCGCCGCTCGCGGCGTGGTTCCTGCGATCGAGGGCCGGGGTGCGGGCGACCCTGCTCGCATGCGCCACCGTGGGGATTGCGGCGGCTCTCTACGCCTTGCTGATCAATAAGGCGAGGATGATGTCGAGCGGGGTGGGCCTGCGCTACGATTTCTCGGCGCCGACCCTGCGGGGCAACTTTCTGGCGATCCTGGATGCTTACCGAAGATTGACCGGCGTGACCGCGGATGCCTACTACCGCTTGCAGCCGACCGCGGCTGCGGCCGTGGCGGGCGTGGGAGCGGCCTGTGTGACCGCGTTCTGTCTGCGCGGGGAGAAGGCCACTCGCCGGCCGTGGCGGGCGCTAGCGCTCGCGGCCGGTCTGTGGGCAGCGGCCTATGGCCCGATCTGGTTCTTGCGCGGGCACGAGCTTCGCTATGACTATGTGCCGAGCCCTTACCTGGCCCTGGCGATGGCGCTCGCCGCTCTGGCCTGGCCAGTGGTCCGGCTGCCGCTCGCCGCGGTGCTGGCGTGCTGGTTCGCGGTGGCGACGGTCGCCGAGATCGAGCAGTGCTGGATCCCGCAATCCCGCAACCTGCGCGCCCTGGAAGATAAGCTGCGTCAGATGAAGCAGATCCAACCCGGGGACCTCGTCATCGTTTCCGGGGCGCCGGCGTGGGTCGGCACGGCCCCGCACTTTGCTTTGCAGGCGGGCGGGGCAGCCAAGCCGTTCGCCGAGCACGTGACGGGCGTGCGCGGCCTGGAGGTCGCGCCTGAAATCGTTGAGGAGGGCGGCCGGCTGCGCGTACTCGATTCCACTTATATCCGGGACCTGAAAGTAGAGGAGACTTCGCGGACACGCGTGCTGGTGGTCGAGCCGGACGGCCGGCTGACCGAGCGCCGGCTGCTGGCCGAGCCGGCAGGGCACGGAGTCTATCGGTTATATGCACTGAAGGGATATGCCGGGCCGCCGACTCCGCCGCAGCCTTTGACCCGCGAGCAGTTGGCGCTCGTCGACAGCGAGGTTTACTTTGCCCGATCCTATTCCCACCATCCGCCCAGGCATTGAAAGGGGGTCGTGGCCGGCTCTAACGGTGTCTTGGCCGGCTACGGCAGCCCTGCGGTCGGCTACGGCAGCCCCGCGGTGGGCTAGTGCGGCCCTGCGGTGGGCTAGTGCGGCCCTGCGGTCGGCTCCGGCGGCAGCCCTGTGGTCGGCTACGGCAGCAGCCCTGCGGTCGGCTACGGCAGCCCTGCGGTCGGCTAGGGCGACCCTGCGGTCGGCTACGGCGGCCCTGCGGTCGGCGTTGAGGTCGCTGCGGGCGGCTTCGGCGACACTGCCAGCATTGCGACCGGGGATGGCGGCGGTGTTGCTCGCCTTGTTTGCCGGGCGCGTGGCGCTGACCTACTGCGTCTTCAACGACACGTTCGACGAGGGCGTCCACATCGCGGCCGGGTTGGAGATCCTGCAGAGGAAAGCCTACACGTTCGAAGCGCAGCACCCGCCGCTTGGCCGGCTGGTGGTGGCCGTGCTCCCTTACTATTTCGGCGGGCTGCGCCTGGGGCGCCAGATCCAATTGTGGGGCCACGGCCCCTGGGCGCGTGGCGACCTTTGGTTCTTCTGGAAGACCCTGGCTCTGGCGCGGGCGGGCAATCTCCTGTTTGCCGCGATCTTGCTCTATTTCGTTTACCGCTGGAGCTCGATGCTGTTCGGCGGCTGGGCGGCGGTGGCAGCGTGCTTGCTGGCGGCTTGCTGTCCCAACCTGCTCGCCCACGCGGGACTGGCCACGCTTGACCTTGGGGCGGCGGCCACGGTCCTGATGGCCGCCTACTTTTTTTGGCGCTGGAGCCGGGAGCCGGGGTGGCGCTATTGCCTCGCGTCGGCCGTCGCTTTCAGTTTGGCGGTCCTGGTGAAGTTTTCCGCGCTGGTGTTCTTGCCGCCGCTGGGTGCGATCTATTTCCTGACCGCTCGATGGACGCGAGCCGAGAGTCTTCGTCCGGCGGCCCTTATCAACCGGGTGGGCCGCGCCGGCGCGTTCGTTATGATGTGTTTTTTCGTGCTGTGGGCGGGATACGGGTTCGAAGTGGGAGCCGTGTTGCCTCCGGGCCACCGGTTCGCCGGGGGCTACGACTTCGGCCCTACGGGGCGCCGGCCGAACGTCGTGCTCCACAACATCGTGAGTCGGACGTTGCCGGCGCACCTGTTGATCGAGGGCGTGATGGAGGTGGCAAACCACAACGCCGGCGGCCACGCGAGCTTCCTGCTGGGTCATGTTTCGGCGCGCGGTTGGTGGTACTACTTCCCGGTGGCCGTGGCGGTGAAGACTACTTTGCCGATGCTGCTACTGGTGGCGCTGGGAATCGCCGCCGCCGGGCGCAAGGCGATCGGTCCACTATTAGCGGTGGTGGTCATCGTGGGGGTTAGTTTGCCAGCAAGCATCAATATTGGGATCCGGCATGTTCTGGCGATTTATCCCTTCTTCGCCATCCTGGCTTCGGCGGCGTTTGTGACCGGCCGGCGGGCGCTCACCGTCACGGCACTCGCGCTGGCGGCGTGGCATGCCGGGGAATCCATCGCCGCGCATCCGGATTACCTGGCTTATTTCAACCAGCTCGCGCGAGGCCGGGAGGAGCGGATCCTGGTGGACAGCAACCTCGACTGGGGACAGGACCTGGCGCGGCTGGGAGAGTATATGCGGGACCACCACATCGACTCGGTCCGCTTGCGGTATTTCGGCGCCAGCAATCCGCACAAGCTGGGCGTGGCGGGGACGCCGCTCGCGGGCGAGGACCGCAGCCCGGGCTGGATCGCCGTGAGCGTGACGAGCCTCATGATGGACGGCGACCTGCTGTGGCTGCGAGAGCGCCCCCCGGCGGCGCGTGTGGGCCAGTCGATCCGGCTGTATTATTTGGGGCCTGAAGCGGCCGGCTCGAGGCCGTAGCTTTGCGCCACCAGGTACAGCGGCCGGCGTTTGACCTCTTCGTAGAGCCGGCCGACATATTCGCCGACCAGACCCAGCAGGATGCTCTGGAAGCCGCCGATCAGTGAGGCGACGATGACAATGGAGGTCCAGCCGGGGACCGCCGTACGCTGGATGAATTTCATGTTCAGGGCGTAGAAGGAGTAGGCCAGCGAGACGGCGCAAAGCAGCAGGCCGGTGTAGACGGCCAAACGGAGTGGGAAGCGGGAGAAGGACAGGATGGCGTCGAGCGCCAGGGCGGCCATGCGGGGGCCGGAATACTTGGTGCGGCCGGCGCGGCGGGGCGGGGCTTCGAATTCCAGAGTCGCTTGCGGGTAGCCGGTCCAGTTGATCAGGCCGCGAAGGAAGCGCTGGCGCTCTTCGAGACGCCGCAACTGCTCCACCACAGGGCGGGAGAGCAGGCGGAAATCGGCGGCGTTGGGGTCGATCGGGGTGTCGGAAATCAGGTTGATGAAGCGGTAGAAGACGGCGGCGCCGAGGCGCTTGGTCCAGCCGGCGCCGTGCTGGACGCGGCGGATGGTGGAGACGATGGCGGCGCCGTTGCGCCACAGCTCGACCATCTTGGGAACCAGCTCGGGGGGGTGCTGGAGGTCGCCGTCCATGAGCACGACGGCGCGGCCGCTGGCGAAATCCAGGCCGGCACTCAAGGCCGCCTGGTGGCCGAAGTTGCGGGTGAAAACCAGAGCCTTCACGCGGGGATCGCGGCGGTGGATTTCGGCCAGCCGCTCGACGGTGCCGTCGGTCGAGCCGTCATCGACGAAAATCACTTCCTCCAGATCGGCGCCCAAGGCCTGGTCCAGACGGCGGATCAGCTCTTCCACGTTTTCCCGCTCATTTAGGACCGGCACGACGACGGAGACTTCAGGCATGGGGAAGGAGACCGTCGAAAAGGTGGGCGAAATAGATCTCGGGGAAGAGGGGAAGACGCTTCAACTCCTCCATCGTTAAGGGGGCTTCAGGAAGCAGGGGGACTCCGGGAACCAAAGGGGATTCCGGAGCCACTCCCTTGTGGTCGCGGCTCGAAAGGGGAAGAAGCTGATACCGGTCGCCAGGAGCGGGAAGCGCCAGCAGCGATTTGGGAACGAAGCGGCCGTCCTCGGCGCGAACGAATACGCGGAGGCGCGGAATGCCGGCTGATGTAAAGGGCGCTAGCGAGTCGCGGCGGTAGAGGGCCAACTCGCCTTGGCGGTTGACGAGCAGCTCACGGGCGCCTTCGACCCCCTTCGCTCCGGTGTAGTGTTCGAGCATGCTGTTCTGCGACCAACTGGCGCCGGCGATGAAGCTGGGCGCGGGGCCGATGGCGTGGGGGGCGTGGGCAAAGATCACAACCGCCCCTTCGCGGACCGGCGCGGAGGCGGCCAGCGCCTCGATCATGGCCCGAGCCACGCGGCTCTCGGGAATCCAGCATTGTCGCATTTCAAAATAGGTCAGCGAAAGGCCGTAGGCCGTGGCGAGAAAAGCGAGGGCCAGGCAGGCGCGCCTTCCGAGCGCGGCCAGAGCCGCAACGCCGCCGCTGACCAGGAACACGGCCGGGACGTAGAGATAGCGCCACTCGATGCCGGGCAGCAGGGCCACTGGAAGATAGGTCAGCGCCGCGCCGGCCGCCGACCACAGCAAAAGCTTTGCCGGCGTGAGCTTCGCCATCTCGCGCTTTGCTGGCCTAGCCCCAGGCACGGGATCGCGGCCCAGGCGGCGTGCTCCCCAGAAGAACGCGATGGCGGCGGCAGCCAGCAGGGCCAGCAGGGTCGCGTCGACACGCCACGCAGGCCGCCACTCGGCCAGGCCGGGCATAAGGCCGAGCGAGGCGAACAGCCGGGCCGCCACCGGCCAGGGGCTCCAGCGGGGAGCATCCTGGTAGCGGTTGTGAAAGCCCTGGGCGATCGGCATCCGGTTAATGACGAGCGTGTAGAAGCCGAGCAGAGCGATCGCCGCCGCCGATTGCGCGGACCAGAAGCGCAAAAAGGGGCGGCGATCCTCCTCTCTGCCGAAGAGCCAGAAGGTGAGCGGCGGCAGCAGCAGGAGCGCCGGAAGGATCTGCTCGCCGGTGAAGGCAACCAGGGCGAGAAGCAGGAAGTCCTTCCACCGGTAGCGGTAATCCTGCCGGAGGGCGAGCTTACTCCACAGGCTGCAGAGCCACCAGAGAAACACCAGGGCTTGCAGATAGTAGAAGCAGTTGCTGACGGACCAGAACAGGGCGTTGTTGGAGGCGGGAAAAACCACGTAGACCGCGCCCGCGGCAAAGCCCAGCCACTCCTCGCCTGAAAGCGCCGTGACGAGCCGCCGAAGAAGCAGGGCGGTTGCCAGGTGGGCTGACCAAGCCAGCAGGAAGTAGGGCCAGCCGGAGAAGCCGGCCACCAGCGAGAGGGCGTAAACAGGCGCGACACCGGCCCAGAATGTCCGAAACTGGGAAAGCCAACTGTTGTCGATCAGGTGGCGAAGGAAAGCGATCTCGCCGCCGACACCGCCTGCTCGCGCCTGGGCGAAGACCTGGAGGTACATCCAGTCATCGAGCACCGGCAGCGCAAAAGGCACATAGAGCAGGTAGACCGCGCTGAGGCAGGCGTAAACGGCGAGGACTCGTTTGCCGGTCATGATTCGTTAACTCATGGCTTCACGGCCCGCAAGGCCTGATTGATCATGAGGCGTCCGGGGGCATGGGCGCCCAGTTTCGAATCGACCCAGCGCGAGGCGCCCCACAGCCACCGCAACTGGAAGGGCCAGGGATGAAAGCCGATGTGAGTGACCAACTGAAGGCCGGCCTCCTCGACGGACTGCGCCAGACCGGTGAACGAGGGGTAATTCTCGATTCCCTTGAAACGGCGGAGGCCGGTGAAATCGGCGACCGTAACGAGCCACCGCCAGAGGCGATTGGGACAGGTCAGGATCAGCGTGCCGCCAGGGCGCAATACCCGCG
>JBGOUJ010000254.1:0-10066 GCA_041477005.1 Terriglobia bacterium
CATCTTGGAGACCAAGGCCCGTCCGCGGTCGTAGGCAAACTCTTTATGCACGATGATGGAAAGCGCATCCACGGACTCGCCCGCCACCAGTACGTCGAGCTTGACCATGGGCGAGTCCCACGATCCAGAAAGATGATAATCGAGCGAAGCGTAGCCCCGGGAGACGCTCTTCAGCCGGTCGTAGAAGTCCAGCACGATCTCGTTCAACGGCAGCTCGTAGGTGAGCAGCACGCGGTTGGCCGCCACATACTCGAAGCCCTTCTGCACGCCGCGTTTGTCTTCGACCAGCTTCAGGATGCCCCCCAGGTATTCGTCGCGGGTGATGATCATGACCGTCAGGACCGGCTCCTCGACCTTGGCGATGTCGGTGGGCGCCGGGAATTTCACCGGATTATCCACCTCGATCACCTCGCCCCCGGTCTTGGTAACGCGGTAGCTGACGCTGGGGGCGGTGGTGATCAGCTCCAGGTCGAACTCGCGCTCCAGCCGCTCCTGGACGATGTCGAGGTGTAGCAGGCCCAGAAAGCCGCAGCGGAAGCCGAAGCCCAGGGCGGTGGAGCTTTCCGGCTCGAAACGCAGGGAGCTGTCGTTGAGCTGGAGCTTTTCGAGCGCCTCGCGCAGCGCCTGGTGATTATGAGACTCGACCGGGTAGAGGCCGGCGAACACCATGGGCTTGCTTTCTGCGAATCCGGGCAGCGGGGCCTCGGCCGGGTGGTCTTCATCCATGATGGTATCGCCGATCCGGGTTTCGGCCACGTGCTTGATGTTGGCGACGACGAAGCCGACCTCGCCGGCCGACAGCTCGTCGCACGGGAAGCTCTTGGGGGTGCGGTAGCCGAGGCCTTCGACTTCGTAGACGCGGCCGCTCGACCACATCCGGATGCGGGCGCCCAAGCGAAGCCGGCCATCCACCACGCGCACCAGCAGGATCACGCCACGGAAAGAATCGAACCAGGAATCGAAGAGCAACGCGCGCAGGGGCGCGTCCGGCGAGCCCCGCGGCGGAGGAATACGCCTGACGATGGCCTCCAGCACGTCGTGAACGCCCACGCCCTGCTTGGCGCTGACCAGCAGAGCGTCCTTGGCGTCCAGGCCGATGATGTTTTCGATCTGCTCGCGGATGCGCTCCGGCTCCGCAGCCGGCAGATCGATCTTGTTGATGAGCGGAACGATCTCCAGGTTGTGGTGCAGGGCCAGGTAGGTGTTGGCCAGGGTCTGGGCCTCCACGCCCTGGGAGGCGTCGACCACCAGCAGCGCCCCTTCACAAGCGGCCAGGCTGCGGGAAACTTCGTAGGAGAAGTCCACGTGGCCGGGCGTGTCGATCAGGTTTAGCTGATAGCTGAGGCCGTCGTCGGCCTGGTACACCAGCCGCACCGCGTGAGCCTTGATGGTGATGCCGCGCTCGCGCTCCAGGTCCATGGAGTCGAGCACCTGCTCCATCATCTCGCGGCGCTCGAGCGTACCGGTGGCTTCGAGCAGGCGGTCGGCCAGCGTCGATTTCCCGTGATCGATGTGAGCAATGATGGAAAAATTGCGGATGCGGGAGCGATCGATCGGCACCGTCTCTTCAAGTTAGCACACCGGCCGGGGTGATATCCTGAGGGGCTATGGAATACCAGAACCTTCTCTACGCGGTGGAGGACTCGGTAGCGCTGGTGACGGTGAACCGGCCGGAGAAATACAACGCGCTCAACCGGGAGGTGATCGCGGAGCTGGAGCTCTGTATCGGCCGGATCGAGCGGGAGGAGCAGGTCCGGGCAGTAATCGTGACCGGGGCGGGGGAGAAGGCATTCGTGGCCGGGGCCGACATCCAGGAGCTGGCGGCGCTCGACCCGCTCGGGGCGCAGGCGCACGCCGCGCGCGGGCAGCGGTTGTTCAGCCGCATCGAGCGGCTGCGCCAGCCGACGATTGCGGCGATCAACGGGTTTGCGCTCGGCGGCGGCCTGGAGCTGGCGATGGCCTGCGGGATTCGGGTCGCTTCCGAGAACGCGCGGCTGGGTCAGCCGGAAGTGAAGCTCGGCATCCTGCCAGGCTACGGTGGCACGCAGCGGCTGCCGCGGCTGGTGGGCCGTGGCGCAGCGCTGGCATTGCTGCTCACCGGCGACCCGATCACAGCGCAGGAAGCTTATCGCATCGGGCTGGTGGAGCAAGTCGCGCCGCCGGCCGAGCTGCTCGCCGTCGCGCGCCAGTGGGCCGCTAAGATGCTGGCCAACGCCCCGCTCGCTTTGTCGCTCTGCCTGGAAGCGGTCAACGCCGGCCTGGAGATGCCGCTCGACCAAGCCATGGCGTTCGAGGCGGCCCAGTTCGGCCTGAGCTGCGCCACCGAGGACATGCGGGAAGGCACCCGGGCATTTCTCGAAAAGCGCAAGGCGCAGTTTCAGGGAAGATAGGATAAGCCCTGGCTTGTCCGGAGCAGGAAATTATGGACGAACGGATTCGCGTGACCGAGGGAAAGCTCACGGCAGCCGGCTTGAAGTTCGCCATCGTCGTCAGCCGCTTCAACAGCTTCATCACCGATCGCCTGCTGGCCGGCGCCGTCGATGGCCTGGAGCGCATGGGCTGCGCTCCGGAGTCGATCGAGGTGGTTCGCGCCCCCGGCTCGCGGGAGACTCCCCTCGTCGCCCGCGAGCTCGGCCGCAGCGGCCGCTACGATGCGGTGATCTGCCTGGGGGCGGTGATCCGCGGGGAGACCGCGCACTATGACTATGTCGCCCAGGAAGCGTCCAAAGGCATCGCGCAAGCGGCGCTGGAAACCGGAGTCCCGACCATATTCGGAGTACTTACCTGCGACACGCTCGAGCAAGCGATTGACCGGGCCGGGGCGAAAGGCGGGAACAAGGGATTCGAAGCGGCCCTGACCGCCATCGAGATGGCCAACCTGATGAAGCAGTTGCGGGCCAAAAAGAAGTAGCATGGCTTCCCGCCACGAATCCCGCGAGCGCGCTTTGCAAATGTTGTTCCAGTGGGATCAGACCGGGGAGACCCCGGAGAAGATCCTGGCGGGCTATTGGGGCGGCCTGCTGGCGGAAGAGGATTCCCCAGGTCGTCCGGCGCCCGATGAGTTTGCCAACCAGTTGCTGCGCGGGGCCGTGAGCCGGGCGGCGGAAGCGGACCAATTGATCCGGGCCCGCGCCGAGCACTGGCGGCTGGAACGGATGTCGGCCGTCGACCGCAATATCCTCCGGCTGGCCGTCTTCGAGCTGCTGGACGCGCAAATCCCCGCCCCGGTCGTAATTGACGAAGCCCTGGAAATCGCCCGGCGCTTCTCCGGGGAAGAATCCGTGCAGTTCATCAACGGAGTGCTCGACGCCGTGTACAAGGCGCTGTAGGGAGTAGCTGCTGCGGCGGTCACGTTGTTTCTGGGCATTTTCGTCCTTTGTTTACAATCAGTTGAGACATCTGCGCAGCGCTTCACTAGAGACGATGGGGGATAATGTCGAATAGATGGAGGGAATGAATCAGAGCATGGCTACTCCTCAGCAAGCGCGAATTCCGAATGAATTTGAGGCTCTTAGCGATTTGTACCTGTCGCTCTGCACCCAGATCGATCTACTCATCGGGGAGAACAAGTGGCTGGAGATCCGACCCCTGGAGCTATCAGAGGTCCGAGAGCAGGCGCGAGGCGAGATGGAACAGCTTCAGCGGCGCTTCCCGGACTCAGGAATTCTTGAGAAGGCCAGCCGCGATTACCGGCGCACCCAGGAGCTTGTCGACAGGAATGGGGGGCGGGCCCTGTCCGAGGCGGAAAAGAAGGAACTGGGCGCCTTCAAGGATTACTTACAGGACGAGGGCTTCGGCTACGGCGAGAAGGCCGACGAGGCGTAAACCCCTCACTCGACGATCACCTCAAACTCTCCCGGTTCCAAATCATCGATGTGTTGCTCGTCCCAGGCAGGGTTGCCTCCGTTGGTTCGGATCCGGCCCGGCGCGATTCGGGAGAGATCGATTTTCCAGAGCTGCGGCCGGTACATCTCGATCGGCGCTCTCCGAATTTCTCGCCTCAACGCAATCGCCACTCGCGGCTCCTGCCTGGCGATGAGCCTGTTGACAACTCCCAGAAGGATGCGACGAAGATCTTTGATTTTGGGGTGATTGGCATCGCCTGACTTGACCGCGCGGTCGATGGTCAGGTAGAGCCAGAGGGGATTCGACGAATCGCCGTTTCGAATCGGGTTCAGCTCACGGGCGAACCACACGTAGAAGCACCCTCCCAGATGCCGCTGTTCAAGCGTGCTCGAAATCCAGACCTTGCAGGCGTAACCGTGCCGGCCGGAGGGCTGGGGTTTTGGCAGGGGCGGCATGAAACAAGCTAATTCTGCTAATTCTCTAACAGGTTGACGTAGGGGGCAAGCTGCGTCAGCATAGAGCGCATGACCCGGCGTGAGGTTCTAAGACTCGCCGGCGGGGCCCTCGCGGCGCGCCAGGCGGGTAGTCAGCCCGGAACCAGCAAGAAAATCATTATCGCGGGCGCCGGCATCTCGGGCCTGTCTTGCGCTTACGAATTGATGAAGCGCGGGCACGAGGTCACCGTCCTCGAAGCCGCCGGGCGGCCGGGAGGCCATATCTTGACCGTTCGCGATCGCCTGGCTGACGGCCTCTACGCCGACGCCGGCGCCGAGCATTTCTACAAATCCGGTTATGACCAGTTCTGGCGCTACCTGGAAGAATTCGACTTGCCGGTCGTGGCCTACCCCCGCCGCGACCACATGATCCACTTTCTCGGCGGGAAGCCTTACACGGAGGAGATGCTGGCGGACCGCAGCGTCCTGAAGACCCTCGGGCTCAACCAGCGGGAGATCGAGTACCTGTCACGGCGCTTGTGGCCCGAATTCTCCGCGCTCTACCTGGCGCCGTATCTCGACAGCTTCCCCGCCGAGGACCGCCCCTTCGACGCCGGCCTGAATCACCTCGATCAGATGACCCTGGCGGATCTGCTCCGGAAAGATGGCGGTTCCGCGGCTGCCATCGGCTTTCTCGGCGGATCGAGTTCCGCCTTGCACGTCGTCTGGCAGGCGGCGGTCAAGAAGCTGCGCGGCTTTCCACAATATGTGCGTCGGGTTTCCCGAATCGAGGGCGGCAACCAGCGAGTGACCGACGCGCTGGCTGCGAAGCTGGGAGAGCGGCTCCGTCTGGGCTGCCTCGTCACCGGCATCAAGCACGGCCACTCGGGGGTCACCGTCGAGTACCGGGAATCCGGCCGCAGCGAAAGGATCGAGGCGGGCTACCTGGTCGTTTGCCTGCCGTTTCGGGCGCTGCGTGACGTGCCTGTAACGCCGGAGTGGCCCGAAGCCAAACACTACGTCATCGACAAGTTGAGGTACGACCTGAAGGCGCGCGTGATCTTTCAATCGCGCACGCGGTTCTGGAAGACCGATGGCCTAAGCCCGAACATCGTGTTTTCCCAGCCCGAGCTAAGCGACGTCTGGGGCATGGCCGAGGAGGTCCGGACCCCGCGCGGGCTTCTGATCGGCCAGGCGCGCACTTCCTCGGCCGAGACGGCGCTGGAGAAATTCCGGCGACTCTATCCCGGCCGGTCGGAGGACATCGAACAAGCGCTGCTGGTGAACTGGACGCTCGATCCCTGGGCCGGCTCGTGCCTGCCGCTGGCGCGCCCTCCCGGCGATCTGGCCCGGTTCTGGCCGGAGGTGATGCGGCCGCACGACCGCATTCACTTTGCCAGCGTCTGCACCGATTGCCTGCCGAACGGCCTGGAGGCGGGGGTCCGCTCGGCCCGGCGGGCCGCCGAGGCGATCGACCGCGCCGACGATTCGTCCGCGTAGGTTGACGCGGACGGCAAGCTGCGTCAGCATAGAGCGCATGACCCAACCACAACCCGTCAAGGTAAACGTGGTCCACCGCGCCGACTTCCGCGAAAGCTACGCCAACAGCGTCCAGATGCGCGTCAACTTGTGGGATTTCTACCTCGAGTTCGGCACCGTGAACCAAGCGACCCCCGAAGTGGTCAACATCGAAACGTTTCAAGGCATTTATGTGAGCCCCCAGCAGGCCAAGGCCCTGCTGAACGTTCTGCAGCAGAACGTGACGCAATACGAGAGCACCTTTGGAGAGATCAAGCTCGACCCTAAGGCGGGAGCGGGTGTCGTGCACTGAACCGGCTGCCGCCGGATCGAGCGGCCGGATGGCGCTCGGCTGTTTTGGGGCGGCTTTTGTTTTCCTGCTGATTACCCATTTCCCGTACCTGCGGCTTCCTTACCATTGGGACGAGTTGGGCTACTTCATCCCCGCCGCCCACGATGTGCTGGCGGCGGGCGCCCTGGTCCCCCGCTCCACGCCGCCGAACGTCCATCCGCCACTGCTGATGCTCTACCTGGCCGGCGTGTGGAAGCTGTTCGGCTTCGGGATCGCCCCCACGCGGGTGGCGATGCTGGCAGTGGGAGCGGCGGTCATTTGCGTCGCCTTTCTCTTGACGCGCCGTCTCGCGAACATCCGCGCCGCCTGGACCGCCGCGGCGCTGGTGGCCGTCTCGCCGCCGTTTGTCGCCCAGGACATGCTCGCCCACCTGGACCTGCCGGCAACGTTCTGGACGTTGCTGGCGATTTATTGGTTCTTGCAGGAACGCCCGTGGCTTTGCGGGGCGGCGGCCACGGCGCTCGTGCTCACCAAGGAAACCGGGATCCTGGTGCCGCTCGTTCTGGCCGCCTTCGCCCGCGACGAACGGAGGCGCTGGTGGCCCCTGCTGATGCCCTTCGCGGCGTTGACATGCTGGCTGGCGGTGGTGCGGTCGGCGACCGGCCACTGGCTGGGTAACGCCGGGTTCGCGGAATACAACCTGGCCGCGGCGCTGCGCTGGTGGCGGATCCCGTGGGTATTGCTGCGGCGGCTATATCAACTGGGGTTTGCCGATTTCCACTGGGTGGCGACGGGCTTATCGGTCGTCGCCGTGCGGCGTCACGGAGCGCTGCGAGGGCCGTCCTGGCGGTTAGTGGGGACCGTCCTGGCCGCTTACTTGCTGCTGCACAGCGTGGTTGGTGGCGCCATATTGCTCCGATACCTGCTGCCGGCGCTGGCCCTGTTCTATGTGGCGACGGCTGCCGCTCTGGAGTCTCTCCCGGCGCGGCTGCGCCAGGCAGGCCTGGCGATGCTGCTCGCGGGCCTCGCCATCTCCAACTGGTGGAACCCGCCCTATCCGTTCGGCTACGAGGACAATCTGGCGGTCACCGATTTCATCCGCTTGCAGCAACAGGCCGCCCGATGGCTCTCCCAGCACTCCGGGAACCGGACGGTAACCACCGCTTGGCCGCTCACCGACGCGCTGACCAACCCGCTCGCCGGCTACGTGACCCGCCCACTCAAGGTCCGCGCGCTCGAAAATTTCCAACCCGAAGCCTGGAAGGCCGTACGCGCCGACCAGATGGAGGTGGTGGCAATCTATTCCCGGAGCTGGGATCCCGCTCGTGGCTGGCAAAATTGGCCCCCCGCCACCCGGCTGCTCGAAAAGTACTTCGGCTACACTCCCCAGCTTTCTCCGGAGCAGGTGATCGAGCGGTTCCACCTCCGCCCCGTTGCCCGATGGGAGAGTCGCGGCCAGTGGATGGAAATCCTGGAAGCAGGGGCGAGAGACAAGTGAGGAGCCGACGCCTCCGCGGAGGGTGTGAGAGCGTCCTACTTGTCACTTGTCACTGCCTTATGGTATTCGTAGGTTTGGAGCGAGGTCGGCGTTGCCGCTGGTAAACGGTTGCAAGCACGAGCTCGAAATCACCATTCCACCCGAGGCGGTGGAGCAGGAAACCGAGCGGGTAATCACCAAGATCAGGGGCCGGGCGCGCATTCCGGGGTTTCGGCTGGGAAAGGCGCCGGCATCGATGGTCCGCCTCCGCTTTGCCGACGAGATCCGCAAAGAAGTGATGGATGCGCTGATTCCCCGCCACCTGTTCCAGCAGATCGAGGCGGAGGGCCTGCGCCCGGTGGGAACGCCGGGCGTCAGCGACGTTGTGTTCGAGCCGGGCGCGCCGCTGCGGTTCAAGGCGGATTTCGAGGTTCTCCCGGAGTTCGACCTGCAGGAATACCGCGGCATCGAGGTCGAATACAACGAGTCGGACGTGACCGAAGAAGAGATCGCCGAGGCGCTGGAGCGGATCCGCGAAAAGCACGCCGTTTATCGGAACCTGGACCCGCGGCCCCTGGCCGATGGGGACGTGGCCGTAGTGAAGATGGAGTCTATCGCCACGCCGTCCGGAGTGGCCCCCATCCAGCAGGACGAGCTGAACGTCGAGCTGGGCGGGAAAGAAACGCTTCCGGTGTTCACCGAGAACCTGCGCGGCTTGAGCCCCGGAGACCAGAAGGAAATCGAGGTGACCTACCCGGAGGATTACGGGGAGCGCCGCCTGGCGGGCCAGACCGTTCAGTTTCGCGTCGAGGTGCGGGGCCTGCGGAGCAAGGAGCTGCCGGAGCTCAACGACGAGCTGGCCAAGGATGAAGGTGACTTCCGGGACCTGGCGGAGCTGCGGGAGCGGATCCGCACCGGCCTCGAAGAGGAGAAGCGCGAAGAGGCGCACCGTCGGGCCAAGGGGAAGCTGGTCGAGAAGCTGGTGGAGATGCACGATTTCCCGGTGCCGGAACAGCTCGTGGACCGGCAGATCCGCAGCAACCTGGAGCGGAGCCTGCGGTCGCTCGCCGAGCAGGGCGTCGATCCCACCAAGCTCCACCTGGATTGGAACAAGATCCAGGAAGCCGAGCAGCCCCGCTCGCAGCGGGAGATCAAAGCCGGGCTGATCCTGGACAAGATCGCGGCGGAGGAGCACATTCGAGCTACCCAGGAGGACGTAGACCGCCAGGTGCAGATCTACGCGCGGCAAACCAGCCAGCCCGCGGCGGCGGCCCGGGCCAAGCTGGCCGAGCAGGGCGCGCTCGACCGCATCGCCTCGCAGATCCGCAATGAGAAGACGCTGCAATTTTTGTTTGAGCAGGCCAGAAAGGGGTAGCATGACGACTCCCTACCAGGGGTTGGTGCCGATGGTGGTTGAGCAGACCAACCGCGGCGAGCGCGCTTACGACATCTATTCGCGCCTGTTGCGGGACAACATCATTTTTGTGGGATTTCCCATCGACGACAACGTGGCCAATCTGGTGACGGCGCAGTTGCTCTACCTGGAAGCGGAGGATCCGGAGAAAGACATCTCGCTTTACATCAATTCGCCGGGAGGCTCGATCACGGCGGGAATGGCGATCTACGACACGATCCAGTTCATCCGGCCCGACATCACGACCTACTGCATCGGCCAGGCAGCGTCGATGGCGGCGGTGCTGCTGGCGGCCGGCACCAAGGGCAAGCGCTTCGCGCTGCCCAACTCGCGCGTGCTGATCCATCAGCCGTCGCTGGGGGGGCTGTCGGGCCAGGCGACCGATATCGACATCCAGGCCAGGGAGATCCTGCGCATGCGGGAGATCACGAACCAGATTCTGGCCACGCATACCGGCCAGCCACTGGAGCGAATCCAGCGGGACGTGGAGCGCGACTTCATTTTGAACGCGACCCAGGCCAAGGAGTACGGATTGGTTGACGAGATCATCGTCAAGCATTAGCGGCGCCGCGGCCGTAAGGGAGCGGCCCATGGCGGCGCACTACCCAGATGGAGGATGAAAATCGGGTCTGGATCGGGATTTTTTCAAGGAGAGCGGCTAACCGGATAACGGTAAAAACCGTAAACCGCTCGCTTTACGGTCGCGGCGCTGGGATGCCACACTGGGGGTGGTAGGTGTTTTTTCTTACTTTGCTGGGGAGTAACACTGCGGTCTATTGCCAACGTATGCCAACTGGAAGCATAATGAGGTGGGGCAGAGGGGTGGTTTATCTGCCGCAGAGGCTGCATCGCTATACTGCGGGGAGTGTGGGTAGCGGAGGGGTATGGTAGTGAAGAGAACTGGGCCGGATGATTCGCTGCGCTGTTCCTTCTGTCATAAGAGCCAAGAGGTGGTGGGGAAGCTGATTTCCACCCCCAGCGACTACCCCAAGGCTTACATCTGCGATGAGTGCGTAGCTGTCTGCAACTCGATCCTGGAGGATGATAAGGCCGAGCGCGCTCCCGCCGGTGCGCAGCGGCTGCAG
>JBGOUJ010000255.1:0-10035 GCA_041477005.1 Terriglobia bacterium
GTCTCAATCCCCTTCGCATCGGGGCAGTGATACTTACGCCCGAACGAGTGGTTCGCCGGCTACCAGGTTCTCTCGTCTCAATCCCCTTCGCATCGGGGCAGTGATACTTACGGTATTACCAGGAGAAGTACGAGGACGTGATGATGACGTCTCAATCCCCTTCGCATCGGGGCAGTGATACTTACCCTTACCAATTCCAGCCCGTTAAAATCAAGTACTTAGAGCACATTTTTCCCGCACCCCCAGAATCCTTCGCCTTTCCTTCCCATCGAGCCATCATCGAAGAGCTTCCCAAAAGGGTCCTAACTCCTTCCATTACCGCGACTTGCCGGAAACCCCGGAAGCCGCCCCCGTCGCCGGCTCTCCGGCCATTTTCCCCAACTGCTTGAAAACACACTAGATAACGTAGAATTCCCGATCCTCCACCAGCTCTGCTCGTCCCAGGGCCTTCGTCCGGCCGCTGCGGGCCCCGCAGAGCTCAAAAACGTGAAGCCGGTCCTGCTCGCTCTCCATCAGCTTCGCCAAACGTTCCATCATCCGCCCCGCCAGCTCCTGGTCCAGGTTGGCCACAAACACGCTCTCCTGAATGCGGCTGCCGAAATCCAGCAACGCATGGGCCACCCGCCCCCGCCTCCCGTCGTCGCTTATATCGTAACAGATGACGTACTGCATGCCGCCTCCTCGGGCCGCTCGCCTTCGGCCGCATACCGGTACGGCTCGAAAGCCGAACCGCCCCGCAGCGCCGCCGCCAGCCGCTCCACCTCCGTCTTCAGGCGGTCCCGGAAGCACCGCCCCGGCGGCCCCGGCGCTCTCTTCTCCGGCCGCTCCAGCATCCACCGCTCATATTCGGCGAAATACCGCTTCATCGGCCGCGGCGCCAGAAACACCCCTGGCCGATCCCCCACTGCGTGAAAATCCTCAGCCTCGATCACCCTCTGGTTGACCAGTTTCAGCACCAGCCGGTCGGCCACCGGGTGCCGGAACGCCTCTACCAGGTCCAGCGCGAGCGAGGGCCGCCCGTAGTCGATCTGGTGGAGGAACCCCACGTAGGGGTCCAATCCGACTCCTTCCAGCAGCGCCGTCAGCTCGTGCATCAGCAATGTATAGGTCAGCGACAGCAGGGCGTTCAGCGGATCCGTGGACGGATGCTTCTGCCGGCCCAGCCACTTCATCTCCGAGCGGTTGAACTCCATCAGCGCGGCGAAGTAGGCCCGCGCCGCCGAGCCTTCCACCCCGTCCAGCACCGCCAGGCTCTGCGCTTTCGCGGCCGCCTCCGCCGCCGCGGCCACCTCACCCCGCCGTTGATCGAATTCGGCCGAGACCTCGTTGTGCTCCCGGTACCCCGACAGCACCGCCAGCCCGTTGGCGATCTTCGCCCCCACGATCGCCCCCGCGATGGCCAGCGCCCGCCCCGCATCGCGGTACTGCTCGAACTGCGCCACGCGCAACTCCACGTTCTTGCCCCGCGGCGGGCTCAACGATCCGCGAAATATCCCGTTGCGGGAGAACAGGCTGAGGTTCACCCCCTTCTCCAACAGCTCCGCCAGCGCCTGCGTCGTCACCTGGATGTTGCCGAACAGCAGGACCGTTTCGAGCTTGTGGTACGGCAGGTCCAGCACCACCTCGTCGTCCTTCTCGACCAGAAAGCGGTCGCCCGCCTTCCGGAGCACCGCGCCTTGCTCGCTTATGTAAAGGTATGCCACCGGCTGGCTCCTTGGGACCGGCGGACGCCCCCGGGGCGGGCCGGCCGTGCTTGCGCCGGCCTTGTGCAAGGCCAGCTCCATGCTCCCGCGCGGCGGCGGCGTTTCGTACCGGCCCCGCATCGACAGCGGCATCGGCCGCGCCATGAACAGAATCCGCCCCTTCCGCCGCTCGTGCTTCCAGGGTACCCAGATGCCCTCGCCCTGAAACAGCGCTCCCAGAAACTCGAAGCCTTGGCCGAACTCCACGATCTGCGTTTTCTCCAGGTTCAACTTGAGGTGCGCCGCTTCCAGCAGCTCCTCGGTCTGGAGGAGCGACTGGCGGGCCTCGTCCGGCGTCCGCGCCAGGATCAGAAAATCGTCCGCGTACCGGACCAGCTTCCGGCCGCTCTTCTCCAGCTCGCGGTCAAAGTCCTCCAGAAAGAAATTCGCGAGGAGCGGAGAAATCGGCGAACCCTGCGGGATCCCCCGCCGCAGCGCCCGGGCGTGGCTCCCGTCCCAGACGAGCGCCCGCACCCACTGCCGCAGCAGATCCATGATGACTTCCCCCGGCTGCCTCTCCCCCAGCCGCTGCAGGAGCAGGTCGTGATCTACCCGGTCGAAGAAGGCCTGGATATCCGCATCCACCACGTACCGAAAGCCCAGCTCGTGGCACTTCCGCACCCGCGCAATGGCCCGATCCACCGAGCGGCCGGGACGGTACCCGTAGCTGCATTCCAGGAACTCCTCTTCGAACGACCGCGACAGGTGGCGAGCGACGGCGGTTTGGAGGACGCGGTCGGTTACGGTGGGTACCAGCAGGGTCCGAGTCCCCGCGGTGCCCGGGTGCTTCTCGACCACGATCTTCAGGAGGGGATACGCGCGGTAGCTGCCCGACGTGACGCGCTCCAGGATCTCGGTCAGGCGGGCGTCTGCCCGGCGGGAAAACACTTCAAGGGTGAGGCCGTCCGCGCCGGCGCAGCCTTCGTTCTCCTGGACGCGCTCCCAGGCGGCCCAGAGGTGCTCGGGGGCGAGGGGGAAGGACGTTGCGGCCCGTGTGGGGCTTGGCGCTCGGCCAGGGATCCCAGCAGCAACCGCGTCATCAATTCGGCCGGTAATCACGAAATCACCAAATCACGAAGTCAGCAAGTCGTGTCCCACCAATCCCCTTCGCATCGGCCTGCACCTCTTGCCTTCCTAGCCCCAGCGGCACCGATGCTATCCTGTGAGTAGAATGAAACGGTGCCCCTCGCGGCTATGGGTCCTCCCTCTTAACGATGGGGAGGCGGTCGAAATCCGCCGTCTCCTCGAACATCATCGCGAAACCGTGCTCCTCTCTCGCCAGTCTTGGGGCGCCAGTTGGGCGAAGCTCGAGCCCAAACTTGCCCAGCGAGCCCGTGACTTCCGAAACCAATGTCCCGGCGGTGAGATCTTTGGCGTTGAGCTCGCAGGCTCCAACCCCTTCGGCGCCATCGATATCGACCACCACCGGTACCGCGACGACGATCGAAGCCACCCGCTGGCTTCCCTGGAACAAGTCGCGCGGATCCTCGGCGTCCTCTTGACCCGCTGGCAACTGCTCGTCGCCGCCAACGACCGCGGCTACATCCCTGCCATGCTTGGTCTAAACGCCACTCCGGATGAGATCGCCGCCGTCCGCGCCCAAGACCGCGCCGCCCAAGGGATTGGTCCCGAACAAGAACGCCAGGCCGAACAAGACCTCCGCCAGGCTGTCTGGCGGGATGACAAGGTCTTTGTCCCCTGCCACACCAAGCCCACGGCAGCGCACGCCGACCGCCTTTTCGATCGCGCCCGGGAAGCTCTCCTGGTTTCCGCCCCGGAATGGGATTATTACGGCCCCCGGCATCAGGGACTCACCGCATTTCGGTTCCCGGAAGCCCACTGGTCCGGCGGCGATCCTCGCAGCGGCTACTTCGGCATCGAGAACCCCAGCCACGAGACACAGCAGAAAATACTCGGCTTCTTCTGGGAGAACGTCAATCCTCCACAGTCTCCACCGCGTCCAGCATCTCCAGAGGCTCAATTGCCTGACTCTCAGCGCTAATCGGCGTCAAGAACTGCCTCCCTGGAGGATTTTGTGCCTCCCTCGCGTCGTTCTCCACAAACCAGCGATACAGCTCATCCTCCGCGTGCGCGCCCTGCTCATTGAGCGTCGGATAATGCACCCCGCCGCTCAGATGACCCGTCCGTCCAAGCAGTCGTACGGCGTTCCGTATCGCCGGCCTCATCCCGCCTTCGAACTCCTCCCTTAGGGCGTCCAGGGCATGGCCCGCCAACTGGGTTTGCAGCTCGCGCCCATACCTTGCCGGCCATTTGTCCGTTTGCGCATCCAAATCCACCCAGCAGTTCCCGTAACGCGGCGCGAAAAGCCCTTCCCCGGTGTAGCGGCCGCCCCATCGGTTTACGTAAAACACGCCCACAGGCTCGATCTTCACGCACCCCAGTCCGATCGGCTTGCCCATGCCGATCTTGTGCCGAAAGTCTGGCGACGGCCTCAGCGCATACGCCAGCAGACCGAGCTCAGTCCGGCTGAGGTTTGAGAAGTCCACGTGAAAGTAAAACACGGCACCCGACCGAATCGGCCGCCCCAGGCTCCGCTGCGTCCACTTCAATTCCGGATTGTCCCGATACGCCAGATTGTTCCACTGATACTCGCTCCACCACGGCTCGGCCGGCTGACTCTGCCGATGAAGGTAGAACTTTCGGCCGTGCGGAATGTGACCTTGCGCGCTGAGCTTCCGCTTCTCAATGTACCCCTGCCCGCCCCGCGGCCGAAAATACAGCGCCGGGCTCGGCGGCTTCGGACTGTCCAGAATCTTGAGTGTTTTCTCGCCCCCCCAAGGCGAGGCCAAACCCTCGCTGTCCGGCGTCCAGTTCTCATAGTCCTGGCCCCGAAACTCCTTCAACAGACCCTGCGAAAAACGAACCCGGCTCGCCAGCGCCAGCCCGGCCTCAGAACCCTCCTCCTTCCCTCTCTCTACGAACCCAAATAGCTGCTCCGCGATCGTGATCTTTTCCCGCCTCTCCCCGAAAGGAACAAGCTCCTCGTCAATCTTTCGGAAAAACGAATACGTCGTCTCCGCTCCCTCTGGGATCCCGGTCCTGTCCCGTTGCTCTACCCGCCCGCGCCAGATGGAAGAGAGCGAGATCTCGGCAACCGATTGCCCGTCCGCGGTCGGAAGAAAATAAACCAGATCTCCCCCCTTTAACCGAAATCGTCTCGGATACTTTCGGTCAACCGGGCTCTCTCGCTCCGTGCCCGCCGGATGGTACGGCAGCGGAGACCCCTTCTCCTCGGCCTCCGTCCTCTGGTCCGCAAGGTCCTCGAAACGCTCTACCACAGCCTGGGCCATCGGGATAGTAGGCCAGCTCTCCGCCCCTTCCGGATATGGGATGAAAAGCTCGTGCTTCTTCGGCTCGGCGACGTCCCGGTCCCAGCACCCCAGAACCCTCATGATGCCCCGCCGGTACAACCGTCGCTCCGCCACCGGCAACCTGAGCCACTCGTCTTGCGTGATCGGATCCGGATTTCCAATGGCCCTCTGTGCCAGCAAAAACGCGGCTCTCCCACCAGGTTTGCGATGCTGCTGTGCATCCCATGCAAAGCTCTCACCGGGATCCCACTGGCGATCCACGAGTTTCAGGTAGAAGAACTGCTCCTGATCCATTCGATAGGTTCTGTATGGGAAACTCTCTCTGACGATCCGGCTCCTGTCTCCAACGAACACCCTCAGGTTCGGAATCGGATACATCCCGCGGTAGGACTGGGAAAGCCGGCACACAGCCGTAAGTGCATTCGGCCCCTCGATCTTAATCGTTGGCAGCACCAGCGGCCTCAGTTTCCACGCAGGCTTTCCTCTTTCGTACTGGTCTGCCAGAACGATCCCGATGGCTGAAGGAATCGCTCCGGGATCGTCCTGCGGCCGCCTCCGGTACGAATAGAGGGCATCCGTCAGCACCCGCAGCGCCGAGTTGCTCGCCGCCTCCGCGATGCTGCCGATCAGCCCGCGCAGCGTCGACGCGGGAATAGCCGGCCGCCGGTCGATCTCGAAATTCACTACCCTTGCCGGCTCGTTCTCGCCGCCTTTCTCTCTCTCGGCGCCAATAATAACCGCATCCTGCGTCGCCAGCCGGCAAACGATCCGCCCCGAGTAGGTTCCCGGCAGATAGCGCTGATGGCTGGCGCGGCCCGCTTGCCTCTCCTCGAACGCTTTGCGCCCCAGGTCGTCGGTGCTGCCCCCAGCCTCCACCGGGACGAAATGGTACGGATTATGAAACTGAGTCATGCCTTTGTCTCCTCCCGCTTCCTCGCATGCTCCATTGAGAGCTCTCTGAGTTCATCGAACCAGCACATTACCGCAAGCTGCAAATTCTCGTTTTCAAACCCGCCGTCCATTGCGAGGGCGTACTCACCCTCGCTCCAGTCGCGCTGGAACGGCTCGGGTAGCGCCTCCCACCCCGGTCCAGCGAGTCCGAACTCGCTCACGCGGCATGCCCCATAGCCCTTCGCCGCCCCAAAGCCCAACGGAATGTCTCCTTCCGCCAGATCCCGGAACATTAACGCCAGCAGCGCCAGACACCACGAGCCCCCACCCGCTTCTGCCACCGCCCCCAGGTCCAACTCCAGGCTTCCCCGCAGGGTGGGCCGATCGCAATAGCGCGCATCGAACTTCAAATGCTCGGCCCCACCCCCAGTGAAGCGATCGATTGCCAGAAAGTTCTGCGTGGGCAACTCATTTACCGCTGCTAAAACCTGATCTGAAACGAAGTCCGAAACCTTCAGCGGGGACCGCCATCCCGGTGCCCCGAAGATGACGCTCACCGGGCAAAGCTTCTCCAGGAACTTGGGGTCGGCGCTGTCCAGTGCAAGAACCTCATGCGGAAACCACGCTGCGTGATCGCTTCCCGCTACCGTGCGCACGATCCTTTCCGCCTGGCTCCGCAGCGCCCCGCGCATCGAAGATGCCGGCAACAGAGCCCGGCTGTCCCTGGTTCGGCGCAACGGCGCGTGATCGGGCAACTCCTCGCCCTTCCCGGTTTGACTGGTGTCGTTCACCAAGAACGGACCGTCGCACTGAAGGCATAGATCCAGCCTCACCACCGGCTGCTCCGCGCCAGTGCTTCGAAGCCGGTTTCCCACCCGTGCCAACACCGCCTGCTTCTCAGCCGGAACTGCTCTTGCCAACTCATACCCGATGGGCATGCCCCCTGGAGACGCCAGCCACGTGCCCACACTCGCCCGCACATCCTCCGCCCGCAGCCGGTGCAAATTGCCGGGACTCCACCCAAGTCTTCCCCAGCCGTCTGCAGTTGCCGCCCCCAGCGTGACCCTGGCTCCGTTCCCTCTCTCGTTGAAACCCGCCAGTCCCAGCAGCAGCAGTTCTACGTCCTCTTCATCCATGCTCCCCGTGATCCGCACACGAAACGTAACCCCTTCCGGGACAAACTCCACATAGAAGAGCTTCTTCTCGCTTGCGGTCCTCCTCCACCGGTCGATCGCAACCGACGTCGCCACGCATGTGAGCCGCTGTCGGCTCCAGAATCGCCCCGGATTCCAATTAGCAGGTACATCCGCCGCTCGCGCGTCGTGAAACTCCGCCTGGCCGCCCTCGCTCTCTCTGGGCCCGTCGCCGGCCTGGTCTTGAAATCCCAGGACCGATTTCAGACGCCTCCTCTCGCTCGCCGTAAGTCCGCCATGCCCTTCTAGCCAGGCTTTCACAGTCCCCTTGAGGGTCGAGCCTGGAATACACGCCCTACCGCAGGCGTCCGTGAAAACCGATCCGATCTCTACTGGCTCACCCCCCTTTGGCCACAAGTTCTCGTATTCCTCCTTCGGCCTGCGCACCGTGATCTCCCCATCGCCCACATGCAGCGGCGAGTCGGTCGTAAGCGTCCCCTCGATCCTCCAGCGATCACGAAACGGCATCGATCTCCTCCTTCCGCGGCCGCAGTTCATCACTGCAAGGCTCAACGTTCACAACGATCTCCCCGTAGCCGTTCTCCCGTACATACGGGCAATGTTTCCACAACTCTTCTGGTGCCCCGCCCTTCCCGTACCGGATCTCCGCCCACTTCGGGAAGGGCAGGCCATGCTTCAACCAACCGCTCATCAGAACTCTGGCCCTGCTTCCCTCTACGCCCTTGAGTAGGAATGTGCTCCCCTTGTCTGTCAGAAGCCAGGGCGCATAGGAACCTCCGTCCCGAAATCGCTTGTGTAGGTAATACCCCCCCGCCAGGGACTCGCTGGCGAAGAAGTTTTCCAGGCTTAGCAATCCTTCCGACAGCTCCCCCCACACCTGCTCGTACGCCCGCCAAAGCCGGTCCTGTGCGCTCCGAAAGCTCTTCGAGCCATGTCGTAGAAGATCGGGATCGCATAGCACTGCCGGCGTCTGTAGTGTAATCGCCCAGCATCCCTTCACCGGACCCAGCCGCGACGGGCCGCTCGTGTCTATCTGCTCCTCTGGCACAACAGACGCGGCCCCAAATGCCTTTGTCTTGCCGATCCCACGAATCGGATTAACGAGCAGCCAGCGAAGGTCTTCTTCAACCTGCAAGCGATCTTGCTCAGGCACCCCGCCCAAATCGATGTGCCCCAACCACGTCAGGCCCTCGGGTGCCACCATCTCGTATGCGAAGAGCTGTTCCTCCTCCGCTCTGCGTTTTGCCTTGTTAATCGCTGTCCGCACCCGTAGCTCGCGCGCTACATTCGGCCATCCAAACCGCCGCCGAATCGTCACAAAATCTTCGTTCTTCCAATCCACCGCGAACGCCGGCGCCACTCCGTCGATCAGCACGGCCTCCGGGTGCTCAATTACGTCTAGGAACTTCCTCCCTGTAACCGATAGCCTGGTCTTGACCAGCGACAGCGGTGGGACCGCCGGACGGACGCCATTGCTGCTCGGAAAAAAATGTGTGAATCGCACCCGCCCAAACTGTTCGCACAGCTTCGGCCGCTCCGCGTCCATCCCGGCCCTCACCTCGCCTTCACCTAACCCCAGCATCGCCCGCCACGTGCTCGCCAGCGCCCCCTTGATCACCCCTCCCGGAATCACCTCCTCCGACTCGAACAGGGTGTCATTGGGTCTGCGTTGGGCGATGCAAAATGGCTTCTTCATCTCGAGTCGAACACCGAGACGCTGCGCGCCCACCGCCAGCTCCGCCTTCCCAGGAGCCTCAGACTGCCGCGCGACCCCTACTCCCTTCAAGCACCCGAACCCGATCGTCCGCCCCGCCCCCAAGCTCCCAATCCAGCGCAGCCCCACTTCCACGTACTTCTGGATCTTACCGGCCTCGCCCTCGTCCGTCGCTAGATACCGAATGCTTCCCTGGAAACTCACCTCCTCGCCGCTTGCAAACGGCGATTCCATGATCTGATACGCCCCCTCTCGTGCCGCCCCTCGCTGTCTGTCAATCTGAATCCGATACCGCCGCCCTCCCTCCACGTTACGATCATGCTCGAAGTCCGAGAAAACGAGCCGTGCTCGGCGGGGATCCACACCACTCCAGTTCTCAGGGTTCCCGCTCAACTTGCCCAGCCAATCATCAAACTCCGGCGCAAAGGCATTTCCTGCCGCCTCGTGCAGATCCTTCCACGCATCGAGCAGCCGGCCCTTCACCAAGGTGCCCGGAAGATAAGGCACTCTCTGGCTCGTACGCGCCAGCGGCGCATCCACTCCGAATTCTCCAACCGCCGAGGACTTCGTCAGAACCGGCCCTTCCAGCCTCAGAAGGATTTTCAGCGTCACGTCCACCATATCTGTTCCTCTCCTCTCTACAGCAGGTAGTCCCAGAGCTCCAGAAGATGGAGCCACCGTGCGTTGGTCTTTCCGAAGCAGGCTTCCATCCCTTGCACCGCCGCCTTCACTGCCTTATCCGCCTCCAGTTTCTCCACCAAGCCCTTCGCGATTTCCGCCTTCCCACTCGAGAGCAAGGCCCGCACCAGCTCATGCAGCTTCCGCCGGGGCAACTCCAGGCGCTCCAGCATCATCTTCTGCTTCACCACCTCCTTCATCCCCTCCCCGTTGAGCACTAGGTCGTGGACAGTACACCCCGGCGGGCGGCGCTTTTCGCGAAATTCTCCCAGATCCCGACCGATGTGATCGAATGACTCCAAAACCTGATACGCGAACAGATTCCCGGTGCCTGCGACTTTCGTCTTGACCGCCTTCTTCGCTTCATCTGCCAGGTCCATCGCCAGTCTCGTCACCCTGTGGATCGGCGCGTTGTGGTGGCAGAAGACCACCCCTCCCCCGTGCGTGAGTCGTTCCCCCGCATCCTCCGGGAATTTCCAAGCCGCCGTCTCCTCATAGAAAAGCTGGACCGCCCTCCACCCAAC
>JBGOUJ010000256.1:0-10028 GCA_041477005.1 Terriglobia bacterium
CACGCCCGGTGAGTTCCGGATGAAACCCGGTGCCGACTTCCAGCAGGCTGCCCACGCGGCCGCGCAGCCGCGCCATCCCTTTGGTGGGGCGGGTGATACGCGAAATGATTTTCAGCAGGGTGCTCTTGCCGGCGCCGTTGCGCCCGATGATCCCAACCACCTCGCCGCGTTTGATCTCGAACGAGACATCGCGCAACGCCCAGATGGTTTCGGTAGCCGCCGAGCGGCGGTTTCCGTTTTTTTGCACGAACGAACCCAATTTGCGGAAGGGCCGCAGCGCCGCCTCGCTCACCACGTCGCGCAGGGCCCGGTACTGTTCCTGCCGGACGCCGATGCGGTATTCCTTGCCGAGCCCCTCGACGTGAATCGCGATGTCGTTCATAAAGAAGGAATTACTGCACGTCAGCGAGCGTACGTTCCATCCGGCAAAACTGCAGCGCGCCGGCGAGGAATGGAAACGGTCGGGCAGCAGCCCAGTGCACTGGGGCGGTCAGATGAGATCACTCAACTCCGTCGCCAGTGCTTCGCCGATGAGCCGGCATCCCCTTGGCGTAGGGTGAATGTGATCCATCAGCGTCTCAAGATTAGCCGGAATCTTCCCACGAAGGTCTACAAACCTTGCGCGCTCGGCAGAAGCCACATCCCTCAGAATGGTGTCCGCGCTATCCATGGCCCTGAGCAGGGTCGCCTTTGGCAGAAACCACATTACTTGGCGATCCTCCTCCGCGGAGCTGCTATGACCAATCAGGGTCACTTCGTTCGCCAACACCACCTTGACGCCATTTGCCCTCGCCGTGACGACCATGTTCACCAAATTCCTGCGATACACTCGCTGGCCGTACGAGAGGTCTGGATCGGGTCCTGAAGCGGCAGGCATAGGCTCGCCGCCGGAGAACTGACTGGTAAGTTTCCTTCTTACGGCGCCCAGAAAGATGTAGCACTGCGAGCTGTGGAGCAGCCGGTCCCAAAGCGTGGGGGGGGGCATATCCCGTGCCAGAGACGTCTGCGAGAAATCGTGGCCCGGCCTTACCTCGGCCCAGTATTTGACATCGTTCCAGACGTGATAGACGATAATGACATCGGGATCATAGTCGAGCAATCGGGTCTGAAGGTTGATCAAAGACTGAAATGTGCAATACCCAGAGACGCCCGCGTTGATCACCTCGATCTTCCGGTTCGGGAACCGCTGGCGAAGTCGTCTCTCGAGTTCTTCGGGCCACGTCTGGCCGTCATTTACCATGAACCCCCACGTCGAGGAGCCGCCAAGACAAAATATTCGGAGGGCGCCGGGGTCCTTTAAAGGCGCAATTTCCCTGCCACGGAAGCCTTGCGAGTTGGACCGAAACCGCAACGAGGGGTGATCCAGTCGGGTCCCCGGAGTAAGAGCAAATCCAAGAAACGGGTGGGGTCGATAGTACCTGAAATCTGTGTCGAAAGCACCAATATCTCTGCCGGTCGCCTGGAGGAAGATGCGAACGGTCGCCTCGCTGGCGAGAAGGCAAAGTAAGAGGACACAACCTGCAACGAGCCAACCACGGACTCTCGCGACGCGAATATGCTGATGCGTTGCGGCCTCCGCGCTGGCGCTGGACTCGCGCTGGGACGCTGCTCGGAGCTTCATTCTTATCTACACCACGTCCGCGAACGTGCGCTCCATCCGGCGGAAGTAGAACGCGCCGGCGATCAGAATGGCCAGGGCCGCAAGCGATGAGACAGCGATCATCGCTTCGGGCCCGCCCCGCGTACCGAGTAGCGCCCAGCGAAACCCCTCCACCACCCCGACCATAGGGTTCAACGCGTAAAACATGCGCCAGGAACGGCCCAGCAGGCTGCTGGGGTAGGCGATCGGCGTGGCGAACATCCAGAACTGAATCAGGAACGGCGCCACGTAGCGCACGTCGCGAAACTGCACGTTCAGCGCTGAGAGCCAAAGCCCGACGCCCAGGGCCGTCACCCACGCCAGCACCAGGAACAGCGGCAGCCACAGCACGTGCACCGTCGGGACGATCCCGAAGTACAGCACCATGCCAACCAGCACCGCAAACGCCAGTGCAAAATCCACCAGGCCGGAGAGCACTGCCGCTACCTGAATCGCCAGGCGCGGGAAGTACACTTTCTTGATCAGGTTGGCGCTGCTCACCAGGCTGTCGGAAGACTGGCTCAGGCCGTTCGCGAAAAAACCCCACGGCACCAGGGCGGCGAACGCAAACACCGGGTAAGGAACGCCGTCGGAAGGCACCTTCGCCAGCCGGCCGAAAAACAGGCTGAACACCAGCATGGTCAGGACCGGCTGCAGGATCGCCCACGCGCCGCCCAGAACGGTCTGCTTGTAGCGGACCTTGATGTCCCGCCAGACCAGGAAGTAAAGCAGCTCCCGGTATTCCCACAGCTCTCCCAGCTTGAGCGACGCCCAGCCCCGGGACGGCTCGATGCGCAAAACGGGCTGCGCCGGATGCCGGGCCTCGGCATCCATCCGCACCGCAATCTCGTTGGCAGCGCTCATCGTTGTAGGAACTCGCTCGCCCCGGTCACGGCCCAGTGAAACTCTTTTCTGCCGCCGGCTCAGCCACTTAGCTCTCGCCCCCGACCGCGGGTCCCACCCCTGGCCTTATGCTGGAGGTAATGGAGATTCTCTATGGCTTGTCTTGGGTATTTCTCAAAAGGCAAAAACGAACTCAGAGCGGCCCGCACTCACGGGGCGCACGACAGGCTGGGCGTTCGCTGGACCGGTCCGGTGATGAATGGGGAGTCCAGCCCCGCCCAAGCCCTTCGAACCGTTGACGCGGCGGTCCGTTTGGCTCCCAAGCACCAGCTTGCCGAGCGAGAGGGGCGCTTCGGGGAACGCATGGAAGTCGATCCGGTTCTTCAGTCTCACTCCAAAAAGTTTTGAGGGCTCGACGGGCTACGACCGCTCGCCTTTGCCGTAATAGCTGGTGTAGTAGCTGTCGTAATACCCATTGGCCGACGTCGTGGGGCTCCAATTATTAAGGATGGTGCCTAGCATGGGCGTGCCATCCTCGGCAAAACGTTGCGAGGCGGCCAGCGCGGAGTCGCGCGTGGTACGGCTGGCGCGCACCACCAAAATCACCGCGTCCGCCAACCGCCCCAGCACGCGGGCGTCGGAAATCTGCAGCATCGGCGGCGTGTCGATCAGCACGGTGTCGAACTCCCGCCGGAAGCGGCGGAGCAATTCCGGCACCCGCGCCGAATACAGCAGGTTTGAGATGCTGGCCGTGCCGGGGCCGCTGGGCAGCAGAAACAGTCCGGGAATCTCCGTCTCTCGCACCAGCGCCTCGCGGGGACGTTCCTCGATCGAGCTCCTCTCGCGCAGCAAATCGCTCAGCCCCCAGCTATTTGGCACGTTGAAGACGTCGTGCAGCCGGGGCTTGCGCATGTCGGCATCGATCAGCAGGACGTTGCGATTGATTTCGGCCAAAGCGATGCCGAGATTGCTGACCACGGTCGTCTTTCCTTCCGCCGGGCTGGGGCTGGTCAGCACGATCACGCGGGGATGGCCGCCGTTCTGGCCGGAGAACAGAATGGATGCCAGCACCGCCCGAAACGACTCGGCCACCAGGGAAGGCTTGTGCTGCCAGGTCACGAGCTCGACCCGATCGGCTGCTCCTTCACGGGGTGGAGACGTCTCGTTCGCCGCCTCGCTGGCCCCGCCGTTCGTCTTCGATGGATCCCGCAGCGCCAGCGCCAGCGTCTGATTCTTACGCGTGATCACCAGTTGCCGCCGCCCGCCGTAGGAGCGCTTCGCGCCATCCGAGCGGGTCGAGGGAATCACCCCTAGTTCCGGCATCTTCAAATAGAAGGCGGCGTCGCCCGGCGAACGGAAACTGCGATCGGAGCGCTCTCGCAGCAGAACAAACACCATGCCCAAAAAGAACCCGGCCAGCACGCCCAGAGCTGTGTTCAGAACCAGGTTGGGCTTATAGGGATGCCGCGGCGGCTTGGCCGGGTCCACCACCCGCACGTTACTGGCCCGCATGGCGGAGGCGATGCCCGCTTCCTTCACCTTCTGCAGCAGCACTTCATAAAGCTGGCGATTGGTATCCACCTCCCGCTTCAGGATGTTGTAGTGAATCATCTTGGCGGCCTGATCGGAAACAATCTTGGCTTGGTTGGCGTAGTCGATCGCCAGGAGCCTTTCCCGCCGCTGCGCCGATTCGTACTCTTTCTGGATGCGCGTGAGAATATTGACCCGCTCCTTCTTCAGCGACGATTCGAGTTCCGGGATCTGCGCTTCCACCCGCTTGACCTTGGGATGAGCCGGGGTGAGCGACGACCGGAGGTCGGCCGACTGGCGTCGCAGCTCGCTGAGCTTGGTCTCGTAGCTGCGCAGCGATTCGCTGTCCAGCACTTCCGCCAGCGCCTCGGCCGGGCTGGATTGGGCCATTTCGTATTGCGATTGCTTGGAAATGCGGTCCGACTGGGCTTTGGAAAGCTCCTGTTGCAATTGCTTGAGCTTCTCCTCCACGACATTTTCCTTGTCCTTTTCGCCGGTAAACACCAGCCCGGAGGCCTGAGCATAGGCCTGCAACTGGTCCTCCGATTTCTCCAGCTTGATCTTCAGATCCTGCATCTGGCGGCCGAGCCATTCCCCGGTATGCTGGGTGGCATTCCACCGCGCCTCCAGGTTCTGGTCGATGAACTCCTGAGCCAGGGTATTGGCGAAGTCCGCCGCCAACTGCGGGTCCGTGGAGTCAAAGAAAACATCCACGATGCGGTTCTGTCCCGAAGTGCGGACCTTGAGGTCTCCCCCGGCCGTTGCCAAGGACTGTTCCCGCAACGAAGCCGGGCTCGGCGGGGGCAGCCCAAGAACTTTTCGCCACTCGGACCATCGGTCCGGCGCGGCGGCAATCTCCGGCCGTTGCTCCATTTTCAGCTTGGCTGCCACCCGCTCGATTAGCGCGGGGCTTTGCAGGATTCTTACTTGGGTCTGAATGTCATACTGCGGGTCCGCATAGTTGTTAGTCGGATTGACATTCGCCATGTTCAGGAAATTTTCGTTACTCCTCTGAATTTCCAAAGAGATGCTGGCCTGGTAGACCGGGGTCTGTGGCACGCCGAACAGCAGCCCTCCCACAGCGCCCAGGAAGGTGATCAGCAGAATGGCGCCTTTGTGGCGGCGCACGACTTGCCAGTATTCCAGGAAGCTACTGGACTCGGACTCGCCGTTGAAGTCGGCTTCGGGCAGGTCCAACAGGTGGGCGGGCAAGCCCGGCCGGCGCCCGGGGGTGTATTCCGCAGGCAAGTGCTGATGGGGGTCGTCGGTGGGGGTTGCGTGAGAATTGTCCATAGGAATCGTACGGCAGACTTAAAGGAATCGTAGAGCAGCAGGCCTAAGGAACGGCCTCAGGAAATCGTACAGCAGGCCTCAGGAATCGTACAGCAGGCCTAGGAACTGTAGAGTGGGCTTAGGAATCGTAGAGCAAGGCCTAGGAATCGTAGAGCAGGTCTAGCAGCCAGTGGCGAATCTCGCGAAACCTTCCCTTCACGCGACGGTGCCCTGGTGCAGTCCTTTCCTTTCAACAACTTAGAGCTGCAAATTTGCAGCAAGGTCTGGTGTGGGGTTCACGGTGCCCTTTCGCCACCGGCTGTTAGCGGCGATAGATGGCCACGCCGGTTCCGATGTTGGCTCCCATGCCAAGCGCCACCTCCAGAGTGCGAAACGCCGCCGACTTGCGAGCGCTGCTCGGGATGAACAGGATATCGTCAGGCCGCAGGGGGGTGTCGGCCGCCTTTCCCGCAAAAATTGCTTTGAGGTCGATCGGGATCTCGGTTCGCGTTGCCGCGCCGTTGGTCGCCCGCAGCACCTTGGAGTTCTTCGGGGCCGCGGTGCGATTGAGCCCGCCGGCCAGCGAAAGGGCCTGTAACACCGTGACGGATTCGCGCTCGTTGAGGACAAAGCCTCCCGAACGGGACACGTCTCCGATCACATAGACCATCTCGGCTCGCGGGATCGTGATTACGTCGTAAGGGCGTATCAAGATATTCTGCTCGGGGTTCGTGGCATCCAAGACGGCTTTGAGGTTGACCTGGGCCACGCTGAATTGACCGCTCGGATCATCGGTGGCTCTGGGCAGTGGGATGCGCCCCCACTCCAGCCGCCGCGTGATGTTGATGCTGTTGCCGGCGTCGGCGCGGATGCCGCCGGCCATGGCCAGCATCTCGATCAGCGTCCTGCGGCCTTGCAGTTGGTGAATGCCGGGAGTATTGACCTCCCCAATCACCGACACGGGCTGGCTCCGGAACTCGACGATGTTCAGCGAGACCTGGGGTTCCTGAATGTAAGTCTTCAATCGGGACACCAGCTCCGACTCAAACTGCTCGACCGTCAGGCCGGCGGCCTGCACCCGCCCCACCAACGGCAGATTGATGTAGCCGCTGGCGCCTATCCGAAAAGGCGCCCCCGACATTTCTTCGACGTCCGAGGCGCGAATGGCTACCTGGTCATCCACTCCCAGGACATAAGTGGAACGCAGCGCTTCAGCCGGTTGCTTTTCCGGCTGCTGAGCTGCCAAAACGCTGGCTAGCAGGATTGCCAGCGAGCCGAGTTTCAGTAGACTGATCCGCATAATCTTTTGCCGTCTTTAATCCTTTCCACGTGTCGCTGCCGGCCGAAGGTTCTGCCAGCAACTGCGCCAGCCGCTTCATCTCGCGATCCAGTTCCTCCACCCTTCCACGGAGCTCTTGAACGGCCGATCCGAACTGCTCCGCAGATCCATTGCCGTTGCCGACGAAATGACAGACCGCCGATCGGGCGAAGTCGGACACGCTGCGCGCCCCGGTCTTCATGCACAGCTCCTTGAGGTCTTGGTACTCTTCCTCGGACAAGCGAAAGTTCACCATCCGAGTCCTCCGCTTAAGTACGACCATATCGGTGACTCCTTGTCGATTCTCTGTAGGGGGAGGGTTATCCAGGGGGGTTACGCGGACTTGCTACCCGCTGTCGCCGGCCGGCCAACCGCTCTGGCAGGGCGCCGGACGGGCGGGCTAATGGGTCTCACCCAAAGCCGCTCAATCTCGACGGCCACGGAACGTTGCAACAAAGTTACCGACACGATGAGTCGGTGACCGCTCTTGAAATCGAGCAGGATACCTTCCAGGCCGGAAAGGGGCCCTGCATCCATGCGGACCAACTGTCCCACTTGAAGGAACGGCCAGGGCTCGGCGGGAAGGCCGGATGCCACGATGGCTTGAAGCGCATGGATTTCCTGGTCCGCCACCGGGATAGGCCGTTTGCCGAACCCGACAACGGACAGCACGCCGGGTGTGGCCAACACAGTGCGGCTCTCCCGCGGCGCGAACCGGCAGAACACATATCGAGGGAACAGGGGCGCTTCCACTCGCTTGAGGCGGTCCGACCAGCGCCGAAAGCAGGCGTATAGAGGCAGGAACTCCTCAAAACCCTTGCTCTTGAGCGCTGCAGCCGCAGTCTTCTCGTGTCGCGGCCTGACGTGCAGCGCAAACCAGAGCGGGTTCACATCTCCGGCTACAGCTTCGGAAAGTGCTTGGCCCGGAATGCTATCACCTCTAGTGGGGAACAATCACGCGGTGGTAGGTTCGTCGATGCGGGCACGCTACCGCGATCTGAGTCCCACCCGACGAGACCCCGCTTACGATCCTCAGCGTCACGCATTTATACGACAGCTCTTTACCTGTGTCAAGCACCAAAACTCCGTGGGCTTTCGCATCCGACCTCGGTATCGAACTGGTTGAATCTAAAGGAGGGTCAACCGTACAGCAAGCCTAGTACTTTTTCGGTAACAGCCCGAGCCCTCTGATCCGGCGTTGGTACTTTTCCGCTCGAAGGCGAGACGGCAGCTTCGGGCCGCCGATTGCACCTCGCAAAGAAATGGTGACTGTGCTCGGTAGGCAATCATTCTGGGAGGCGCCGCTGAGGAGGAAGTGTAAATGGCGCCAGCGTGCTCGAGGGCGTCTGTTCGTTCTCCGCACCCGCTTGAAATTCACCATCCAGCCGCATCGCCTACAGATTCGAAGTCTGCGCTCTATCGACGCCCTAGCCCCGAGATCCGAATGCGACTGACACCTGACACCTGACAGTTAACCCGAGGACACCGCGCCTAGAGGGCTGGGCCCATTGAACGCGGAAGACCCTGAGGCGGGAAGTCCGAGGATCGGAGACTGTGCCGGATCGAACAGTTGCGGAACAGGCAGGTCGACCCCACAGAAGAACTCTTCCAGGTCGCGTGGAAGTGGGCCGCCACCGCCACACAGGAACTGACGGATTCGGCCGCCCAGCCGAATGCGGATCTCAGAAAACACCAGCCGCTGGGCCAATGCGAATCTCAGCCGCATTAGAGACGGCATGGGCCGATTCTGGAGACGGTAAGAGGTGGACCCCACGCCAACCCGGAACGCCCACTGAAATAGGTTGCGGCGAACCCAAGGGGCCCCGGCTGTGCTTTCCACAATCTGGCGCCGGATGTCCACAAAGAGACCGGGGTCGGCAATGACCACTGTGGGCATCACCTGCTGGAAGTCCGACAGGGTGTTTTCGGTCGTAGCGGCATAGGCTAAGCTGGCTCCGTGCAAATAGCAGCCGTACGCGATCGTACGCACGGAGAGACGGTGGAGTGGCAGAAAACACAGAATCGCATCATCCAGGCGGATGGTAGGCTCGTTGTGCACGGCCGTCCTCACGAGGTCGGTATGCGTGAGCGTAACGGCTTCGGGCCTGGTGGCCTCGTCCGAAGCGTAAGTGATGGTCGCTGGATCGCCAGGCTGCACCGCATTGATCGATGACTGAAACTCTTTCCGCTCCTCTTCCGTGACTGCAGCGTCGCCGATCAACTGCGAAAGCGAAAAGATTCGAGTTGTGGGACCTCCCGGCCCCCCCTCGAGTGTGATGACGCTGCGCAGGGAAGGTAAGCGGTCCCGGATGTCGGCTAGCTTTTCCCGTTGCGCGCGGGTCGAGATAAAGATGGCGCCCGAGCCGGAGTTCACCAGCCTGTAATGCAGCTCTTCGCCGCTAATCGCGGGGTCCAGGGGCAGGCTGATGATCCCGGCGGTTGCCATGGCCAGATCGGCCACCAGCCATTCCCACCGGTTTTCCGAGAGTAAGGCACAGCAATCTCCCCGGCGCACGCCCAGACTTCTGAGCGCCAGGTGCAGACGGATCACCCGCCGGCAGAACTCGACAGAGGAAACCGGGTGGTACAAATCCTGCCGCTTGGCCAGCAAGTGGTCAGGCCTGTCGTAGGTCACCGTGTGAACGAACAACTGACCCAGGGTTTGGATGGGTCCCAGCATTAATACGAGGATACACCGTTCCGCCTCAGGACCTGCTGAAATTTCCCCTGGTGGCCGGCTCCTCGCTGCCCGTCACCTGGCGGCTGCCCGACACCGACCTGCCGCTCGATTGCCAAATCGAGGAACTCAACGCTCCAACTTATAGTCGGCTGTTCGCACCTCGAGCCGGCGCCGCTTCTCGTTCTTGTGGTTTGGCAGCAGAAGATCCTGCAAGTTATTGCAGTGATTGGGTCGGCTGGTGCTGGAGGAGGGGGTCGAACCCTCATGCCCAGTGAAGGGCGCGGGATTTTGAGTCCCGTGCGTCTGCCAGTTCCGCCACTCCAGCGCTTGAACTCAGTATGTCACAACTTGGGAACAGGTGCGCTGTAGTCGCTTGCGTCCAGGCCCACGGCTTCGAGCTGGCGGGGCTGGCGTGGTCCACCTTATTAAGGATGGCGTCATGGTCGGCCCGGCGAGTCCCCAGGCCGCGGATGGTACTAACGGTCTATCCGCGGCGGCTTCGATCTAAGTGCCGAGACGCAGAACTAAGTGTCTGGCCCAACAAAGCAATGGCCGAACGATAGCTTGTTGGACTCTGTCCGGGCGGTCTATCCTTGTCATGTCTTCTATAAGAAGCCGGCATCGGTAAGGCGCCGGCGCCTGGAGACAAGGAGAGTACATGACGAAGCTTTACATCATCTTGAAGAAGGCGCTCCGAGATGAGCGCGGCCAGGATCTGGTGGAGTATGCGCTGCTGGCGGGTTTCA
>JBGOUJ010000257.1:0-10000 GCA_041477005.1 Terriglobia bacterium
CATGGCCAGCGCCGCCGTTTCAAACAGCTCGCCCAGGGTGCGCCCGCGCGCCCGAAAACCGATATCGGCGGTGTGCTCGAGGATCTCGAACATTTACAATACTCGTATGCTGGGAATCATCTATCTGGTGGCGACGCCGATCGGCAACCTGGAGGATATCACGCTGCGGGCGCTGCGGGTCCTAAAGGAGGCCGAGCTGATCGCGTGCGAGGATACCCGGCAGACGCGCAAGCTGCTCGAGCATTACGACATTCGCAAGCCGCTGGTAAGCTACCACGAGCACAACGAGGTCGCGCGCGCCGAAGAGCTCGTGGAGAAGGCGGCAAGCGGGAGCACGATCGCCGTGGTCAGCGACGCCGGCATGCCCGGCATCTCCGACCCCGGCTACCGCGTCGTCCGGCGGGCGATCGAGCGCGGCGTGCCCGTGGTTCCCGTCCCAGGCCCGGTCGCCGCTGCGGCCGCTTTGGCCGCTTCGGGCCTTCCCGCCGAGGCCTTCCGCTTCGGTGGCTTTTTGCCCCCCAAACAAGGCCAGCGCCGGAAGCTCCTGGAGTCGCTGGCCGCCGAAACAGCCACGCTGGTTTTTTACGAGGCGCCTCACCGGATCCTCGCCGCGCTGGAGGATGTGGTCGCCGTGCTCGGCCCTCGGCCGGTCGTGGTCGCGCGCGAGCTCACCAAGGTGCACGAAGAGTTTCTGCGCGGCCCCGCCGGTGAGGTGCTCGCCGGGCTCCGGCGCCGGCCGTCGGTGAAAGGCGAGATCACACTATTGATCGGCCGCGCGGAGGCTGTCAGCGGGGCCGCGACCGGGCAAGCGAGGACCCTTATACCACTGGGCGATCGCGTTGCGGAGCTGATGCGCGATCAAGGGCTCGACCGCATGGCCGCCCTCAAGCAGGCCGCCCGCGAGCGTGGCCTTTCCAAGCGAGAGGCCTATCGGCTGTGGCAGCAGGCAATGGAAGCGTCCCGGACGCTTCCGCCAAGCCGCCCAGCGATCCCGCGCCCCCCGGCCCGAAATAACCCCGGCGATTGAACCGGCCCAGCGTGTCTTCGCGGAGTGCCTCGACCGGCGCCCCACAGCCTCGGCCCAGATCGCTCGCATAGGCTGAACCACAGTGGCGCATTCGACATAGAATGAAGATATGCCGACTCCAACCAAGCCGCTCCCACGAAGACCTAAGGCCAGACCCCTTCGTCAGAGCGTGACCATTCCAGCCCCGCTCGCGGCCCAGGTACGGCGCGTGGCGAAAGAGCGCCACCTCACGACGAGCCGGGCCCTGGTCATCCTGGCTGAGCGCGGCGTTCGTGCGGAATTGGACAACCAAGAGAGACTCCGGGCAGCGTATCAACAGACTATGGACGAGCCGGACCCCGCGCGGAGAAGCGAGGCCGGGAAGGACCTGGTTCGGACCATCTTTGGGGCGGAAGCCATTGCGGAAGATGCGGTTCTCTAGTCTTCCTCGCGGTCTTTGGCAGCACCTGCCCTTATAACTGAGCCTTTAGGGCCGCCCGGCTGTACATTTGCTGGCGATAATCCATCGTCGAGTAGGGCGTCGCCAGGATCTCCTGTCCCCGGGCCAGCGAGCCCTCGACCGACGCGCGCGCCTTCTCGACGTCCAGATACGCCTTGTCCATCGCCATCGCACCGTGTCCCGGCAGTAAAACGTCCCACCGCACGGTTTCAGCGTTCCAGGTGAAGCTCGCCAGCTTGCGCAGCGACGCCAGGTACTGGTGATTGTCGGCGTAAGGATTCCCCTGCCAGCCGAGGCGTCCGTCATAAAGAACGGTATCGCCGGAAAACAGGATGTTCTTCCCGTCCGCCGCGAGCAGGTAACATACCGAGCCGGGCGTGTGTCCGGGCGTGTGAATCACCCGCAGCTTCTGGTTGCCCAGCTCCAGCTCTTCGCCGTCGGAAAGCCGGCGGGCCACCGGACACCGCGGAAACGCGGTCAGGCCGCGCAGCAGATAGTAGGCGGTCACCTGCGTGCCTTTCTCCACGGCGTCGGCGTCGGCTTCGTGCAGGATGATCTCGGCGCCCAGTTGCTGGAACTTCTTGTCGGCCATGCTGTGGTCCACGTGGCAATGCGTGTTCAGCACCCACCGGATGTCCGCCTTTCGCCGGCCGCACTTCTCCACGTTGGCGATGGTCAGCTCGAACTCGGAGTCCTCCGTCGGGTCGATGATCGCGACTCCCCGCGGTCCGCAATCGATCATGTAGGTAAGGTTCGAGAGCCGCTGCTGCCCCACCAGGTAAACGCCGCGGGCGATCTCGGCCGGAACCACGCGAGCCGGCGTGTTCTGATCGAGGCCGTAGCGCTGGAGCGCCTGGCGCATGGCCGGCCCCGAAGGCCACGCCTCTTCGAGCGGCAGCCTCTTGGTGAGCTCGCGGGCCTGGTATGTGCCCTGGTCGAACGCGACACGCTGGCCTTCTTCGGTGGTGATATCGCTGACAGCCGGAACGCTGCGCTGGGCCCACCCTAACAAGCCGCCAAACAGCGCAAGCAGAAGCAAGCGCCGGTCGACTCGTGCGCAGGAGAAGGGTCGGTAAAGACCCGGTCGAAGGGCGGGCATGATTCGCATTGGCCCTGGGTCCATTATCCACCCCATGGGGAACACAAAGAACACTGGTGCCGGGTCAGCGCTAATCAAATCCTCCCAAGCTAACGTGTTCGCCTATCGGCTCAGGCATCAGTCCCACGCGACTTTTTGCGCCGTCAGGCGGCCTTTGATCGCGTCGCCCGCAAGATGTACGCATGCTCAACTGGCAGGCCGAACAAGCTGTGACCTTGCCTTTCAACACCTCTAGTAACCGATCCAATGTCGTTCAGGATGGCGTGTAGAACAGGACCATTGCTATTGAGCGTAACGATTCGCGACAGCGACAACACCTGCTCCTCACCGAACGTGTCCGACATCTCTTTCACAAACTCACCGAGCGCCTTCAGCTTGCCACGCTCCAGCCACGGAGCCGCAAGGACAAGGTCCCACTTACCCGGCGAGTCTTCCCGCTGAAACAGCCCAAACAGCACAAAAGGCCCACGTTGGGCTTCAATTCTTCTCATCAGTTTGCGAAGCTTCGGTATCTCAATCATAAGGCAACCATAATGGCCTTTGCAGACTTCACCATGTTAGCAGCATCTTGAGCGGTTGCCGTGCCGATCGGCCGGTACCGCGCATCAGGTTCCCACATAGCCACTACTGACCATTCAACGAAGTGTTGAGTATTGATCTTTTTTTCGGCTCCAGAGAGACGGAGGAGAACGTCGAGATTGTGGGTTCTGAAACTATGAAAGCCCTCAAATTCTTTATTCGTCGCTGGGAAGCCAAGCCATTTGAGTGTACGGCAAATTCTGCCTTTCAGAGCGATTTCGACGGAATAGCCGCACAGATAGACGGACCCATCGTAGCGGCTCGCCTGGAGCAGCACCTCGGCGTCCGCCAGCCGAGCCCGCGCAATCTTCCGAAGTTCTGTAAGCGCGATCATCTGGATAAGTGCGCCAGCAGGGGCAAGCGCCGCTCGAATGGCGCGCGCCTCGCGGCCCCGTCCTACGCCAGGATCCCCTTCACCACGTCCCCCGACACGCCCGTCAGTCGCGCGTCCATGCCCTGGAACTTCACGCTCAGGCGCTGGTGGTCGACGCCGAGCAGGTGCAGCATCGTGGCGTGGAAGTCGTGGACGCTCACCGGGTTCTCCTGGGCCGCGTAGCCGAGGTCGTCGGTCGTGCCGTAGCTGATGCCGCCCTTGATGCCGCCGCCCGCCACCAGGAAGGAGAAGCCCCTGATATGGTGATCCCGGCCGTCGCCGCCCTGCGACATGGGCGTCCGCCCGAATTCCCCGCCCCAGATCACCAGCGTGTCCTCCAGCATGCCACGCTGTTTGAGGTCCTGGATCAATGCCGCGGTCGGCCGGTCCACTTCTTCGGCCTTGAGCACGACGTTCTGCTTGACGGCGCTGTGATGGTCCCAGTCTCGATGATAGAGCTGGATGAAGCGCACGCCGCTCTCCGCCAGCCGTCTCGCCAGCAGGCAGTTCGATGCGAATGAGCCGTCGCCCGGATTCGCGCCGTACATCTCCAGGACCTGCTTCGGCTCCTTGCTCATGTCCACCAGGCCGGGCACGCTGGCCTGCATCCGGAACGCCATCTCATATTGCGCGATGCGCGTCAGGATTTCGGGATCTCGCAGCGCGGCGTGCTCCATCCGGTTCAGCTTGTTGATGGCTTCGATCGAGTCGCGCTGCATCTCGCCGCTCACCCCGGGCGGATTCTTGACGTAGAGCACCGGGTCTCCGACCGAGTTCAGCTTCACGCCCTGAAACTTGCTGGGCAGGAGGCCGGCCGACCACTGGCGCGCGGCGATCGGCTGCATCTGCCCGCCCCGGCCGGCCGAGGTCAGCACCACGAAACCAGGCAGGTCCTCGGTTTGAGCGCCCAGCCCATACAGGATCCACGACCCCATGCTCGGCCGCCCGGTGATGATGGAGCCCGTATTCATGATGGTATGAGCAGGGTCGTGGTTGATCTGCTCGGTCCACATCGACCGGATGATGCACATGTCGTCGATCACGCCTCCGATGTGCGGAAACAGCTCGCAGATCTCCTGGCCCGATTTGCCGAATCTCCGGAATTGGTGTTGCGGGCCGAAGCACATCAGCGTCTTACCCTGCAACTGCGCGATCTGCTGGCCCTTGGTGAGCGACTCCGGCATTCCCTTGCCGTCCATCTCGGCGAGCTTTGGCTTGTAGTCGAACGTTTCCAGGTGCGAAGGCCCGCCTGCCTGGTAGAGGAAAATGACGCGCTTGGCCTTGGCGGGGTGATGGAGCGGATGGACCACGCCGCGCCAGCGCCCATCGGGCGCCTCCTTCGCGGCCGCGAACAGCCGCGGGTTCAACAAGGAGTGCAGCGCGACCAGACCAAGACCAGCCATGCCGCGCCCGAGAAAAGTCCGGCGATGCATGTTGATGACGACGGGATCTAAATGGTCCATGTGGGCCCTCCTCGCTCTCAGTTTCGGGTAATCGTTTCGTGCAGGTTCAGAATGGCGCGCGCCACGGTCGTCATGGCCGCCAGCTCGGCGGGCCTGGCCGTCCGCGGCGCCGGCGCTTCGCCGACCTGGATCAGTTGCGTCGCGCCCGCCGGGTCAGCCTCGAACCGCGCCAGGTTCTTGCGATACAGGTCGGCCAGCGTGTCACGCTCCTGCTGGGTCGGCTGGCGGCTCAGGACGCGCCGGAACGCCCAGTCGATTCGCTCCGAAAGCGCGCGCCCGCCGTCCCGCAGTATGTTCGCGGCGAACACGCGCGCGGCCTCCACAAAAATCGGATCGTTGAGCAGGACCAGCGCCTGCAGCGGCGTGTTCGAGTTCACGCGGTTGATGGCGCACTCCTCCCGCGTCGGCGCGTCGAAGTTCGCGAGGCTCGGTTGCAGGAAGGTTCTCTGCCAGAAAGTATAAACGCCGCGCCGGTAGAGGTCTTCTCCACGGCTGGCGCTGTAATCGCGCTTGGGGAAGTTGAGGGCCGCCAGATATCCGTCCGGCTGATAGGGCCTGACGCTCGGCCCTCCGAACTTCTCCACCAGCAAGCCGGAGACTTCGAGCGCGACGTCGTGGACGACTTCCGCATCCACTCGGAAGCGGCTCTGCCGCGCCAGCAGGCGGTTGTCCGGATCGCGCTCCTCGAGTTGTGGATTGCCCCGCGAGGACTGCCGGTAGGAATGGCTGGTGACGATGGTGCGGATGGTGTGCCGCATATCCCACGGATGTGCGCCTGCGGCGTGCCAGGACGGTTGCATGAACTCAGCGGCGAGCCAATCGAGCATATCCAGGTAGACCGGCCAGTCTCCCTGCGAGCCGAGATCGTCGAGCACCCTGGAGAGTCCGGCGCCGAAGAACTGCCGCCAGAGGCGGTTGACGAAAACGCGAGCCGTGAGCGGGTTGTCGGGCGAGACCAGCCAGGTAGCGAGATCCAGGCGGGTCGCCCGCCGGCCATCGGTCGCGACCCTGCCCAGGAACACGGGAACCGCCGGTTCGACGATCTCATGGGAATCATCCATCCAGTTGGCGCGCGGGAGGATGCGGGTCACCTGCGGGCGGGTGGACTTGGCCACCACAACTCTGGGAATTTCAGATTCCAACTGCGCCAGCTCGGCCTCCAGTTTCGCCACTTCGACCACCAGCGGCTGGAGATCCGGCGAGGCCCACTGATAGTAGTCGAGCAGAGCTTTCTTTTGAGCCGGGGTGCGCTTGTCTTCCGCGGCCCGCAGCGCCGCGACAACCGGAGCGGACAAGCCCCGGTGGTCCGCTTTGGCGGAATCGCCATCCTTCCGGCGCGCTCGGCGGTTTTCGGGCTGGGGCCAGGAGTACTCGGCAGCAGACAGAGCCAGGCGGAATCTCCCGAGCGTAGCGCGGCGGAATTCGGAGTCGTGCCGCAAGCGGACGGTGAGGACCGAATCCCCTTCGGTGCGCACCTTCTCAGCAAACCGCAAGGCCAGGAACAGGTCGCCAGGGTCGCCGTTGGATACAACTCCCCACCCGGTCCGCGGATTTCCATCGATCGCCGCCATGGGGTGAAGTTCAGAGTCGGCCGGCACACTGGCGCTTGCCAGGACGAACGCGAGCCTCCGGGCTGGACCGCCGCCGGCGGCGGACAGCTCGGCTTCCACTTCCGTCAACACCAGGCGGTCCGACCCCCGCGCCAGACGGTGGCTGGGCAGCCCTTCGTCGTGAACGCCTTCGATGCCGAGCGCGGTCCAGGTTCCTTCCCCCGGCCGGACGGTAATGGTGTAGGTTTCGTTGTCAGGGTTGGGGCCGCCTGCCACAATCAACCCCTTACCGGGCGCCTGCCCCGAGATCAGAGTGCCGCCGGCGTAGGAATTGCTCTCGACCGGCTCCTCATTGTAGATCGTCAGTTGGGCGCCGTTCGCGGCTTGGGCGGAGAGCGGCCGCTGGTATTGCCAGTCCAGCGCCCCCGCCTCGTAGCGGCTAAGGGTTTCCGCCTCCCAGCCGGCGTCGGCGGCGAGAACCTGCGCCTCCGTCTCCAGATTGCGGCGCGCCTCGGTCAGCCGCCAGCTCAGTTGCTCGCGCCGCCGCTGCTGCTCTTCGGTGGGCAGATCGAGCTTCGCGCCCCAGGCTCCGGGACCCACATCCGGAGCGCGTCCGGTCTCCAGAATGTCGGCGAAGAAGGCCTTCATGGAGTAGAAGTCTTTCGATAGGAAGGGGTCGAACTTGTGATCGTGGCACTCGGCGCAGCCCAAGGTGCTGCCGAGCCAGACGGCGCTGGTGGTCCGGACCCGGTCGGAGGCGTACTTGGCCAGGTACTCCTTCGGCTGCAAGCCGCCTTCCGGCGACACGCGGTTCAGCCGGTTATAGGCAGAGCCCACTTTTTGTTCTACAGTCGCGTCGGGCAGCAGGTCGCCGGCCAGTTGCTCGCGGGTGAACTGGTCGAAGGGCTTGTTGTCACGGAAGGCGCGCAGGACGTAGTCCCGATAGGGCCAGATGGGGTATGGAAGGTCGCTGTGGAACCCCGCGGTGTCCGCGTAACGCACCGCGTCGAGCCAGTGCATCGCCTGCTTCTCGGCGTACCGGGGAGAGGCGAGCAGACCATCGACGAGCTTCTCGTAGGCGTCGGACGATTTGTCGTTGACAAACGCTTCGACCACATCCGGCGTGGGCGCGAGACCCGTCAGGTCCAGTGTCACCCGCCGGACCAGCGTTCGCCGGTCGGCCTCCGGGGACGCCTGCAGCCCCTCTTGCGCCAGGCGCGCCTGAACGAACGCATCGATCGGGTTTCGAACCGGCGTCCCGCTCGCAGCCTGAGGCGCCCTGGCGGTCTGCGGCACTGGCGGCCGCTGGATCGGCAGGTAGGCCCAGTGCCTCTCGTACCTCGCCCCCTCGGCCACCCAGCGACGGATGGTTCCCTTCTGGGCCTCCGTCAGCTCCTTGTGGGCGAAGGTCGGCGGCATCCGTCGCGCCGGGTCCTTCGCAAAGATCCGCTCAATAATCGCGCTTTTGTCCGGATCGCCCGGCACGATCGGTACCACGCCGGTGGCGGTGCGCTTCAGCGCCTCCTCGCGGAGGTCGAGCCGCAGCCCCATCATGCGAGCGCCCTTGTCCGGACCGTGGCAACGGAAGCAGGTATCCGACATGATCGGCCGGACATCGCGGTTGAAACTGACCTCGGCCGCCGCCACCTGGGCTCCGGCCAGAGCGGCCGCCAGAGAGGCGAGCCCGGCCCAAACCCACCGCTGCTTCCCGCAGGACGACTCGATTCGATTCACGACTCCACCCCCACAGACTGCTGCTGTCCGTTGACATTGTAGCGCTTTCGCTAGAACCGCATCGCAGACGCCGTGGCGGCGAAGGCCGTCACCAAGTCGTAAAACGCACAACGGGGCAGAAACCAAGATGCACTACGGATCCAATATGACCACTCTGGGGCCCAATCTACTCTAATCGGCATTTGCGCTGAACCCAATTCCACAAGGCGAGGCGGCTGAGCGCAAACGGCTGATCCGGGATTTTGTCAGGCTCCCTGGCTGCCTGACGTGCGCTCAGGGACGGCGACAGCATCAACCACGCGGTCGGGATCTCGGCAACTCACGCGCTTTTTAGCAGTGATGCGCGTGATTGCGGAAGGCAGGTCACGTCAGGCATTGGCGCTCTGCGATCTATCAAGTCTGTTGCTCAATATCCAATCGCGGCCCCTTCTCCTCGCGGGTCAGCCCCTCCGGTGAAGCGAATCGGTTTGCCTTTAGCATCGTATTCGATGGTCAGCCCATGGGCATTGCCGGTTCTGCGCACGCTGATCTTATGGCCCTTGGCTATCAAGTCATTCCGCACCGGCTCCGGCATACCGTCATCCACCACAATGATGTCCGGCTCAACGAAGCTCAGGCGCGGTGCAGCAATCGCCTGTTGAACGTCCATCCGAAAATCGATCAGGTTCATCACCATCTGCGGGACAGTTTGCAGGATGGTGTGGCCGCCAGGAGTTCCGATGGCTACCCAGGGCTTCCCCTCGCGCAGGATGATGACCGGGCAATAGCCGGCAAGTTTGTGGCGGCCGGGGAAGGCATCCATAGGATTCCCTTTCGGCTCAAAAGTGGAATAGGAAAGCGAGTCATTGAGCCAGATACCCGTGCCTTTCACCAGGACCTTGCTGCCAAAAAGATTTCCCAGGGTTTGAGTGGCGGAGACGACATTGCCCCAGGCGTCTGCGACCACGAAATGTGTCGTGTGCTGATCCCGACTTGTCACATCCTCGGGCGGCTCAAACGGTGTGGCCCGCTGAGGGTTGATCTTCGCCGCTTCAGCGACCCAGTACCTTTCTGAAAGCAGCTTGTCAAGAGGGGGCGGGGCGATGTCAGGATCACCGGCATACTTAAGCCGGGCGTGGTAGGCCAGCTTCGTCGCCTCGGCGTAGGTGTGCAGGTAAGCCGCGCTGTTGTGACCTAGCGATCTCAGGTCAAAGCGGCTCATAATTCCCAGCCGCAGCAGCCCATTCCAGGCGTTGGTCGGAGCGGAGGCCGTGACTACACTGTAACCTCGGTAATCGATGCTGATTGTTTTCCACCATTCGGCGCGGCTCCGGCGCAGGTCATCGAGAGTCAGGAAGCCTCCGATCTCCCGCGTCGCGGCGTCAATCGCTCTGCCCAATTCGCCGCCGTGCACCGCTTTAGCCCCCTGTTCCGCCACCAGCCTCAACGACCTAGCCAGATCTTTCTGGATCAGACGCTCTCCCGCGTAGAGCGGCTCTCCGTCCCGACCGTAGATGCCCTTGGCGTGTTCGGGAAATGAAGGGAATTCCGATTTGATATACACGGCTGTTCTTTCACTGATGACGAATCCCCCGTCGGCCGCTTTGATGGCCGGTTCAAAAAGGCGCTTCCATTCAAGCTTGCCATAGCTCTTCGACAATTCCTCCCAAGCGGCGGCGTTGCCCGGCGTGGAGACAGCCTTTGCGCCGCGCCGGTTCTCCAGGTAGTTCGGTGTAGGAGGACGGAAGACATCCGAG
>JBGOUJ010000258.1:0-9989 GCA_041477005.1 Terriglobia bacterium
ATCATAGGTGATGTGAGGCTGATACTGGATACCGACGTTGTCGTAGCGGCGATGCGCAGTCCATCCGGCGCGTCTGCCGCGATTCTGCGGGCCGCGCGGCAGGGCCGGACGACGCTTCTGCTGAGCGTGCCTCTGGCCCTGGAATATGAAGCGGTTTGCCGTAAGGCAGAGCACCGGCTCGCGTCCGGGCTCTCAGACCGGGAGGCGGAACTCTTTGTCACAGCGGTGATCGCACTGGCCGAGCCGGTGGAAACGCATTTCCTTTGGAGGCCGCAACTCCGCGATCCGGGCGATGAAATGGTGTTGGAAGCGGCTATCAACGGTCGGGCGGATGCCCTGGTTACGTTCAACAGGCGGGATTTTGGGACTGTACCCCCGCAGTTCGGGGTGGATGTCCTGCTCCCGCGGGAAGCTATCGCGAGGATCAGACAATGAAGGAGACAAGGACATACCCTCTGCGGTTGCCGCGGTCGCTCAAAGACGCGGTCAAGCGGCTGAGCCGGGAAGACGGAACGAGCATAAACCAGTTCGTGGCCACTGCGGTCGCGGAAAAGGTTTCTGCTCTGCAAACGGCCCGGTTCTTCGAGGACCGGAAGGCACGGGCTGATTTCAAGGCTTTCGATAGGATCATGAAGCGGCGGGGCGGAAAGCCGCCCCGCGAAGGTGATGAATTGCCGGCATAGGCATTGCCCTACTGCGCCTTCAGTCCCTTAAAGTCGAAGACGTAGTTCCACGATTGCTCGCCGCCGAGAGTCAGGCCAGGCGCGCTGAAGGGGTACGATGGAACCCGAGTCGGCTGCTGGGTCACGAGGATCTCGACATCCGCTTGCGGGGGGATTGAGAATAGTGCCTGTGGGGGGAGGCATCACGAGGGTGCGCGTCCCGGCCGTGGCCGGCGACGTGGCCCACAGGGCGGGTGTCGTGAGCCGCCCGGGAAAGACCGGATAACGCGCAACTCTGCCGCTCAGGCGTGGGCGTGCTGCGGTTGCTTCGGCGCGCGATAGCGCACGTCGAGATGCGGCGTCTCCAGCCGCTGCTGGCCCTGCTGCCGCGACGTCAGGCAGCTTTCGAGGATGCCGCTGACGATCTGGGTTCGCTCCACCGGATAGGGCGCCTTGCCGGTCTCGAACATCTCCTCGATCTTGCTCACCAGGCAGGCCGAGTAGGTGACGTTGGGCGTCGGCGAGAGGAAGAACTGCGTGGATTGGATGCCCAGGCCCTTGACCCGCGCGGCGAAGTTGAAGTCCCGGAGCGCCCCGTTCAACATGAGCAGCGTGGTGCGCAGGCCGTCGCGGTGCTCGATGAAGTAGGCGGCCGGTTTTTCGACGAGCTTCGGGAGTTCGCCCGAGCCGACCAAGTCCTGCGTGCGGCCGTCTTTGATGGTCCAGCCCTGCGGCGTGTCGCTGCGGGAAAGGGCGGCGATGAGCAGCTCTTTGGACCAGCGGCCTTCCTCGCCGGCCTTCCAGACCGCGTCCCCCTCGATCATCTGCACCGCCTTCACGCCCGTTTCGCCGCCCTTGCGGCGCTCGATCATGCATTGCATCCCTTCCAGGGCATGGTAGTCCATGGGATCGGAGCCGCCCTCGCCGACCATAAGCGCGCTTTCGATTTCGCAATCGAGCGGCAGCTCGATGTCGGGCAGCCGCCAGGTGACGGGGACCGACGAGCCGGCCAGCATGGGAAACTTCAGGCGCTTCGAGGCGTCCACCATCGACTTGGCTTTTTCGAAGCTATAGGAAAGGTGCTTGTCGTTGTAGACCGGGACGGCGCGCCCGTCCTTTTCGAACACCTCGACGCACTGGTGGAAGAACTCGTAGCGCGGGTAGAGAATCTGGCCTTTCTCGTTGCGCGGGTAATCGCCGTGCTCGCCGATGATCAGGACGGCGTCCACGGCGAGCTTGTCGCCGCCGCAGCGCAGCGCCTCAGCGATGGTGGGGTAGACCTGGAAGCCGAATTCCTTCGCCCGCTCGGCGCTCTGGTCGCCTTCCGGCTTCTGGTCAACGTAGAGCGAGACCACCTTCATGTCCGGCCGATGCCACTGGCCGCGGCGCGGATAGCCCACCAGAAAGCGGTCGCCGATATGCTGAGCGTGCGATAGATATTTATAGATTGTAGTGACGATGGCGATGCGCTTCATGGGCTGGATCTCCTCAACTACGTTCTCCAGAAAGTCGATTCCTTGGTGGGCTGGTAGCGGATGGCCAGGTGCGGGGTGTCGTAGCGCTCCTGGTTTCGATACAGGCTCTCGACGCCGGCGGCGGTCAGGCCGGTGGTCAGCAGCGTGCGCTCGACCGGGTAGGTGGGCTTGCCGGTGAGGTACATTTTTTCGAAGTTGTTGACCAGAGGGCTGAAGAAATTGGCCAGACTCGTGCGCCCGGGCGGCATGGGCAGATACATCTGGGTAGAGAAGATCTCGGAGCGGCCCTCGAGGTGCGCGGCGAAGTTGAAGTCCTCGATCAGGCCGCTCATCAGCAGCATGGTGGACTTCAGGCCATCCTCGTGCTCGTAACGATAGGCCGCCGGGTTGCGGACCAGGCGCTTCATGTCGTCGACGGAAGGGAAGATGTCGTTGAAGCCGGGCCGCGCCGGCTTAAGCGTGTGGCTGCGGCAAAGGGCGGCCTCGACCAGGTCGCGCGGCCAAACGCCTTCCTGATAGGCCTGCCAGAACTTCTCGCCGCGATAGGCCTGGACCCACTTCACGCCGCTCTCGCCGCCGTGGCGCCGCTCGACCATGCACTGGACGGTCTCCAGGCCGTGAAAATCGTAGCTGTCGACGCCGCCGTAGCAGACGCACATCGCTTCCCGCAGGCGCGAGCCGAGCGGCATTTCCAGCGAGGGCGTGCGCCAGGTGACCGGCAGGCTGGAGCCGGCCATGAGCGGAAAGCCCATCTTTTTCGAGGTGTCGTACATCTCGCGCGCCCACTCCCAGTTCCAGGAAAGGTGCTTGTCGTTGAACACCGGCACGGAGCGGCCGCTCGACTGGAAGACCTTGACGATCTGCTGGAAGAACTCGTAGCGGGGATAGCGCGTCTGGCCCTTTTCGTTGCGCGGGTATTTGCCGTGCTCGCCCACGAGCACGACGCCGTCGACGGCGAGCGAGCTCGTGCCCAGGGTGAGCGCCTCGGCAATGGTGGGGTAGACCTTCATTGAGGGGAAGCGGGCGGCGCGGTCGCGGCTCACGTCGTTGTCGCCGACCTGGTTCACGCATAGCGAGACCAGGTCCATCGCCGGGTGATGGTGCGTGCCGTTCCAGCCGTAGCCTTCGAGGAACCGGTCGACGATGTGCTGGGCGTGGGAGTATTTGAAATAGGTGGTGACGACGGCGGCGAGCTTGGGCCGCGCCGGCCGCTTCTGGGCGCGCAGGATAGCCGGGGCCGCGCCGAGGCCCGTGAGGAGATCTCTTCGAGAGAGTTTCATGACGGAAGGGGTATTTTACCGCAAAGCGCGCCGGAGGCGCAGCGAGGAGGTATGCTCAGGTCGAGGAGGGCTACCCTTGAGATGGATCTTGTGTCTGGCCGTACTGCTGGCTCCGGCCTACGGGCAGGCTCCTCCGGGCCGGGGGGCCGGCGGGGCCGGTGAGGGAGCGGTTTCCGAGCGGGCGAGAAAGCTGCACCAGGACGCGTTCGTTTTCGACGGCCACGTGCACGTGATCGACCGCCAGCTCTACCTGGGCGGCGACATCGGCCAGCGGGTGAGCGACGGCCAGTTTGACCTGCCGCGCGCCAAAGAGGGCGGGATCGACGCCATGTTTTTCTCGCTGTTCATTACAGAGGAATATTATCCGGGCCACTATGAGACGAAGCAGACGCTGCGGCTGATCGATCTGGCGCTGGAGCAGCTCGCCAAGAACCGCAACTCGATCGAGCTGGCGCGCAGCGCGGCCGACATCGAGCGGATCAACAAGCAAGGAAAGATGGCCGCGGTGATGGACCTGGAGGGCGGCTTCGACCTGGACGGCGACCTGGGGGCGTTGCGCGACCTTTACCGGCTTGGGTTGCGGTCGGCGCAGCTTCCCGCGCACAACTGGGCCAACAACTTTGCCGATTCCTGCTGCGCCCCGCCGAAGTGGCACGGCCTGAACGAGCGGGGGCGCGCGGTGGTGCGGGAGATGAACCGCCTGGGCATGGTGATCAACGTTTCCCACGGCTCGGACGAGACGATCGCCCAGACGATCGAGCTGAGCGCCGACCCGGTGGTCGCCACCCACCACGGCCTCCGCAGCCTCAACAACATCCCGCGCAACATGCCCGACGATCTGGTAAAGAAACTGGCCGCCAAAGGAGGCGTGATCGGTTTCCAGATCGGAAACGAGTTCCACAATAAGAAGGTCTTCGACTGGCGGACCGAGCACGCCGGCAAGGTGTTCTGGGACACCACGGCCATCGGAAAGAAGGAAGCGGAGATGTCCATCGAGCAGATCGACCGGATAGCGGCGCGGCAATTTCCGATGGTGGGGATCGACTGCCCCGAGGACATCAAGATGACGCCCGAGGACTGGATGGCGGTGGTGGAGCGGGCGATTCAGTTGGCGGGCGAGGATCACGTCGCGCTGGGCAGCGACTTCGACGGGGGGCCGACGCCCCCGCGCGGCATGCGCGATATCCGCGACCTGCCGATGCTTACCGAAGCAATGCTCCGCCGCGGCTGGCCGGAGCAGCGGATCCGCAAGTTCCTGGGCGGCAACCTGCTGCGGGTGTTCCGCCAGGTGACCCAGAAGCCCGGGCGCTAACGGTTGGCGGCTACACACTTGGCGGTTGGCTGGGGTTCCGGCTTCGGCGCCGCCGCGAGTGCTGTCTGTTTCTGTAGCTCTTTCTCGGCGGCGGTCCCTTCGCCCTCTCAAATTTCACCGCGTCGCTTGGGTTCGGCGCGGCCCGGCTCAGCCTGGCTTGGCCCGGCACAGCCTGGCTTGGCCCGGCACAGCCTGGTTTGACACAGCCCTCAGGTATCGTTCAATCCCGGCGCGGCGTTGAAAAATCTAAAACTGAAGTTTCAGCGACACCTGCATTTCACGCGGGTTCCCGAACGAGATTACGCGGCCGTAGGGGTTCTTCAGCGTGCCGGCCGGCCCGATGTTGGCGTTCGCTACGTTGCGGATGGTGATGTCGACCGTTTGCCAGTTGGGGTGATTCAAAGCGTTATACGCATCGGCCCGTAATACCAGGTGAAATCTTTCCGTCACCAGGAAGTTCTTGGAGAGACCGATATCGGGGTTCCAAAACCCCGGCTGGCGAACCATCATGCGCGGAGCCGTGCCAAACCGGGGCGTCGTCACGACCTGAAACGCGTCGGTGTTGAAGTAATGGCTTTCGGTGCGATCGCCGCGCGGCAGAATGGGGTTGGCGACCAGATCCGGCCGGTCGAATCGGGAAAAGTTAGTGGCCAGGCCGGTGCCGTCGCTAACCTGCGTCGCGCCTCCTGTTTGCGCGGTGAAAAGCAGATTGGCTTGCCAGGCGCCCAGCACTCTGCCGAGTAGTCCTTGCTGGTTTGTTCTGTACGGAATCTCGTACACGATACCGCTGGCCAAACGCTGGCGGATGTCGAAGGTAGTCGAGGACTTGTCGAGACGGCGGTTGGAGAGGAAGTGGAAGGTTCCCGGATTGCCCACCCCGACGGCGCTCTGCCCCTGCTCCGCGTCGGAGATGGCATGGCCCCAGGTGTACGACGTGATAAAGACGGCGCCCTTCGCGCGCCTCTCGAACTTTGTCTGCAGGGAGTGATATTGCCCCGAGCCGTCCGACTGGCGCCAGTTGATGGAGGAGAACTGAGGCCGGATCAGAGCTGCCGTGCCGAGCACATAGAGCGAGTTGAAATCGCCCGGAATGTTGATGTTTTCGGAAGTGAAAATATGATTGGCCTTATTCGCCACGTACCCGACCTCTAATAAATTGTTGCCGGCCCGGTGCTGCACCGTGAGGTTCCATTGCTGCACCATGGTGTTTTTCATGTGAGGATCCCCGGTGTAGACCCCCACGCGCGCGCCGACGTTGCCGGTGCCGGCGGCGAAGTTGTCCCAGAACAGGGTCGGCTGGGGATTGACGCTCAAAGCCGGGGCGATGAAGTCGCGGGCAAAGCCAAATCCGCTGGTCGCAGCGTTTGGCGCATAGGGGCCGCCCGGTGGAGGATTTACGGCGTTGTTGATCGGGCCACTGGGGTGCTCCTGCTCGTAATAGATGCCGTAGCCCCCGCGGATCACGGTGTTCTGGCGTCCCAGAGGCCGCCAGGCGAATCCGAACCGGGGACCCCAGTTATTCTTGTCCCCGAATTGGAGAGCCCGGCCTCCTTCTGCGGCGGTCGCGGTTGCCGCATACTCCACCTGGTTCGTGTTCAGGTCAAAACCCGCCCAGTGGTCGTGCTTCTCCTTCCAGGGCTGGAAGTAGTCGTAACGCAAGCCCAGGTTGAGGGTCAGTGTGTTCGTTACTTTGTAATCGTCCTGGAAATATCCGGCGGACCAGAACTGATTGGGAGTTCCATGCAGAGGCGATATCCCGACTGTTGCCGAAGACATGTAGCCCAGCATGAAATCGGCCAGCCCGTCGCCGGTGTAAGCGCCGCCGGCTGCACCCCCGAAGCTGAGGGAGCCGCGCCCGGTCAAAGTCTCGATGAACACGTCGTTGCGGCGCATGATCGTCAGCCCGGTCTTAAACGAGTGCTTGCCGTGAACGATCGAAAGATTGTCGGCGAATTGCCAGATTTGGCCGCCATTCGGATTCCAGGGCATGCCGGTGCGCAAGCCGGGAAGCCCCAGCGCGGATACGCTTTGGGAGATGCCGAAGTTGGGCGGGCCCCATTCCAGGGGATTTTGGGTCTCCGGGAGCTGGCTGGACAGACCAAGTTGGCCGGTGATGTCCTGCTTGAAGCTGGTCTCCAGATTCTCGAAGGTCATGCTGCGGTTCCAGCCCGCGCGCGCCTCGTTGAAGATGTTGGACGAGAAGGTGTGGGTCTCCGAAAGGCTGACGTTTTGATTGTGCCGGTTGCGCTGGTACCCGCGATCGCTGCTCCCGGGGCCGAAAAGCGGAAACAAGTCGCCGACGAAATCATTGTTGAAGTTTCGGATATAGCGGCCGTAGAAGGAGTCTCGATTGGAAATGCGGTAGTCCAACCGCGTCGTGAGCTCGTCGGTCCGTATTCCGGCTGGCCGGACCGGCCCTTGAAAATTGTTCACCAGGTTGTTGTTGGTGGGCAGCGGGACCAGGGCGAGCACCTTCAATGACGTGGGGCTGATGAAGCGGCTCATATGGGCGGGATCCGAGAAGCATCCCGGCGTTCCCGTCGAGGAGACGCTGAGCGGGTCTTTCAGGCACCCCGACGCAGGAACCAGTTGTGTGAAGTCCCCGTTTCGCATTTGCACGGTGGGTATGGTGCGCTGGCCAAACGCTCCGGCTCGAGTGCCCCGGCCGCCTTCATAATTAACGAAGAAGAAAAACCTGTCTTTGAGGATCGGTCCGCCGATTCCCGAGCCGAAGATGTTGTTGCGCACCACCGTCTTGTTGGCAGTGACGAACTGATTGTTCGCGATCTGCTGGTTGCGCAGATTCTTGGCGTCCATCTGAAAGGCGTTCAGCTTGTCATTTTGCAGGTACTCGTAGACATGGCCGTGGAATTCGTTGGTGCCCGCCTTGGTGACGATGTTCACCGACGCGCCGGCGGCCCCGCCGTATTCGGCGGAGTTGGAGTTGACCTGGACCTTGACTTCCTGCACGGCTTCCAGCGCCGGGTCAAAAGCGCGGGTGCCCGCGTCGAAGTTCATCCCCTCGATGCCGTCGTAGTAGAACTTGTTGGAAAGGTCGGTCAACCCGTTGACGCTCAAGGAGAGCCCGTTGCGGCGGACAAAGCCGGAATCGCGTTGCGCTTTGCTGTTGTTGTTGACGAAATAAGCGCCGGGTGAGAGCAGGGTTACCCCGATGACCTGCCGGCCCAACAAGGGAAGCTGCGAGATCTGGTCCGCCGCGATCGTCGTCGCCACCGAAGCCTCTTCGGTCTTCAGGCCCAGCACGGTCTCGGACACATTGACCACCTCGGCCAACTGCCCCACCGCCATGGTCAGGTCGACACGCGCTTCTTCGCTGGTAGATAGATTGACGTTATCCGCCTGCGTGGTTTTGAACCCTGCGAGTTCACCGGTCACCCGGTAGGTGCCGAAGAACAGGAACGGCACGCGATAGGCGCCGCTGGGTCCGGTGGTGACAATCCTGCTGACGTTGGTCTTCGTATTCAGGACCGTGACTTTAACGTTCGGGACCACGGCCCCGGTGGTATCCACCGCAACGCCGCTGATCGAGCCGGTGATTTCCTGGGCGCTCGCCGGCAGCAAGCAACCCAGAATTACCAGCAACATCCCGACTATCCTGCGTATTAGAATGCCGTTCATAAACTCTCCTGAAGCTGGGGCGAAGGTCACCCAGGATTTCCGGTGCAGACTCCTCGATGGCTCTAAGTATACAACCAACCGGAGGCTTCCCTACCGCTGCGCCGCCCCGGCTCGGCCCATGATGGGCCACACGTCGACGATCTTTTCGGCGCGGGCGACGTAGATGCGGTCGTAGACGTTGGTGCTCATGTCGAGGTTGGTGGGATAGAGCTCCACGCGCTCGCCGAGCTTCAGGTCGCGGTCGCCGTCCTTCCACTTCAGGATGCCGTATTCGGCCCCCTGGTTCTCGACCGTGATCCAGGGCATGTCCTTGGCCTCGTCGGTGGGCTTCAGCATGGCCTTGTTGCCGGCGTCAATGGTGCACTGGTTCCGGTGGCGATGGCTGACCACGGTGGTCATCACTGTGAGCGAGGAGTTGAAGTCGCTGTAAACGCCCGCGTCGCCCTTCCCGCCGACCTTGCGGTAGAGGGTGTCCATGAAGATGTAAGAGCCGCACTCGAGCTCGGTGAGGCCGTTTTCGGTGTCGATGTTGTAAGTGCCGGTCGAGCCGCCGCTGATGATGTTGATCGGCAATCCGGACTTGCGGCACAGCTCCACCGTTTCGCGCAGGCCGACCAAATCGTTGGCCGATTTCTGGCGGCGCTCCGCCCAGCCGTGGGTGTGGGAGGCGCCTCCGGAATAGCCCATCAAACCCTGCAGGCGCATGTGCTTGGAAGACGCGACCTTCTGGGCCAGCTCGAGGGCGGGCTGGCCGGCTTCCATGCCATGGCGGGTGAGGCCGGCGAAGACGTCCACCACGATTTTGCAGGTGACGCCGGAGGCGGCCGCAGCCTCTTCCACTGAGTCCACGGTGATGGGGTCGTCAACGACGAACAGGAAGCTGGGGTCCTTCTTCGAGAGCGCCACGGCGCGGGAAATGTTGTTGATGCCGGCCGGCTGGCGCGTCCAAAGCACGTTTTTCAGGCCGGAGCCGGACATCAGCTCGGATTCGGCGATGGTGGCGGTGGTCAGGCCGATGGCGCCCAGGGCGATCTGGCGCTTGGCGACGTCGACGGACTTGTGGATCTTGACGTGGGGGCGGATCTTGATGCCGGTGGCCTTGGAGTGGTCCGCCATGGTCTTCACGTTCTGCTCGAACAGGGCCTGATCGAGAATCATGCAGGGCGTGGGCAGAACGTCCTTGGTCAGATCGCGGAAGTCGTGGCGCGCGATGCGGGCCTCAACCTCCGGGTAGCTGAACCCGGTCTTGGCGGCGCGGGCGCTGAAGCTGCCGAGCAAACTGCCGGCGGCGCCGGCCTTCAAAAAGTTTCTGCGGGAAGTCATGGAACGCCTCCGAAATGACGAAGTCAGGTCAGAATTCAGGAGCCAGAATGGGCTCGCCCATGCGGCCTCGGCCTTCCGACCACCGGCTTAGATTCTAACGCCGCCGCCAGGCATAGTCCAGTAGATTCTGACAACAGCCCCTACGAAAGCAGCCTTCAGCCTTCAGCCTTCAGCTATCAGCTATCAGCTATCAGCAAGCTTCAGCCGTCACCGCGCTGCGCTGTCGAGAGCGAACACCAGCACGACCGGGCTGCCGGCGTGCTCCTGGGCCCACATCCTGGACATGCGCCCCGACGCG
>JBGOUJ010000259.1:0-9965 GCA_041477005.1 Terriglobia bacterium
CGCTCGTCCCGGCTGAGACGGGCCACCACCTCGACCATTGCCACCGCATCACCCAGGCTGTTGAACACGGGCGTCAGGACGGATACATAGTCGCCACGGGCGGCGACCGTTTTCGGCTTGCCGGTCTCCAGCACTTCCTTCATCTCGGGGGGCATCGGCTGGTACAGGTCGCCCCATTTCCAGAACTGGCTCATCTCGTTCACTTGCCGGATCAGGATCTGCACCAGATCCCGCCGCTCGCGAAAGCTCATCCAGAGATTGCAGTCTACCCGGAAGGGCGCCAGCGTCGCCACCCGCCGCAGCAGCTTCTTCACCGCGATGTAAGGCGCATCGTTGACGTCGAAGTTGTCGTGGCCGGCCCAGCGGTCCCGGGGGTCGGTGCGGAACATCTTTTCGAGCGCCCGAGGCGTCATGATTTTCTCGCACTCGTCGCCGTCGATGACCGCCGTAGCCACGCGGGCGAGTTGCTGGAGCTGGGCCTCGATCTCGGCCCGAGTCGCCGCCGCCAGCGGGCCGCGCCCTACCAGCAACGCGAGTAGCAACAACCCCTTTATCGCCATGGCCGCCTCCTTGGGAGCGACGCATTCCCGGACAAATGATCCGAGCCGCGACCGTAACGGAATGGGTGGCCGCGAAGGAACGCGCATAAACACGAATGAAAACAATGGTCTTATTCGCGTGCAGTCGCGTTCATTCGCGGCTGAAGTCGATTCTTTTGCGGCTTCCTACGGTCTCGGCAGAGATCCTACTTCCCCGCCTCGGCGGCTCGGGCCATCATCCTCGCGCGCGCTTCGGCATACAGCTTCCGGACCTCTTCCTTCTCCTGCTCGTTGTTCCACGGCCCCACTTGGAGCGCCCGCTCCAGCGTGCGGTCAATCCAGGCGAGGAAGTATTCGGCGTCCTTCTTCGAACGCACCGGCCGGTTATCGACCGTCACCCAGACGGGCATGGTGGCGGCGAAGGGATAGGGCGCCCGGATGGGATGCCGCGCGTAGTGGGCGCGCGTCCGGATGGCGTACCAGCCGCTGCGATCGATGGTGACGGTCTTGGCCAGGCGCGCCTTCAGAGGCCGGCCTTCCGGCTTCACCGTCTCGATCACCTCGTTGTTGTGCAGCAGCTCGATCGTCTCAATCGGCAGGATCGATTCCACCAACGCCTCGACCTTCAGCTCGTGCTTGCCGGCCGGGAGCTTGATCTCGTCGCCCGGGTCTTTGCCGTCCACCGTCAGGAAAACCAGCGGGCCGTTGGTGACGAAGCTGCGGCCGGCGCGGAAGTCCTCGTGCCACTTGTCGTAATCGAGCTTCGGGCCGGTCTTCACATAGACGCGGTCGGTGCCGATGATGTAGCTGCGGTAGAAGTTGGGAAAAGCATCTTCGCCGGCCGAGGCAACCACGCGGTAGCCGCAATTCCAGGCGCGGTAGAGCGGCTCCATCGCCTCGGGACTGTTGGCCTCGACGAAGTCCACGTTCTCGATCGCCAGGTCGGCCGCGAAGTTCGGCCCCGCGCCATGGGCGTAACCCGCCAAGCCCCTCTCCTGATGAACCACCTGAAAGGGGACCGTGTTGGGCGGGAAGAGGCTGGCCACGATCGTGTTCTGATAGCCGACGTAATCGGGGATCACAAAGTGCTGCTTCAAATTCAGAAATACCGAGTGGCCCCAGAAGGGCGGATGGTATTCCTGGTTGTGGTAAAGAATCCGCGTCGGGGTCGAGACCGGATCGGGCGCGCCGCGGAAGTGCATGATGTCGGGAATGCGCTGCTCCTTGTTGCAAATCAGGTTGTTGAGGACGTGGATGTCCTCCCCCTCGCCCTGCTCGAGCAGCCGCTGCGGCGTGTTGAAATAGACCCCCGCGTAATTCATGTGGAAGTGGTTGTCGCCGTCCCACCAGCCCTTGGCCGGCAGGTTGTCGAGCCGCTCCAGGGCGACGTTGAGCGTTGCGGTCTGGCCGGCCGTGATGGTCGCTTCCTTCTCGAGCGGCAAGTATTCGAAGCCTCGAGAGAAGGCCAGCGTGGTCTTGCCCGGCGGCAGCATCACCTCGAACGTTCCAGCGGTGTGGAAGTAGTGATACTCGCTCTTGTCCATGTGATCGAACATGAGCCAGTCGGCGCGGAACCAGCTCTCGGCCGGCGCGTAGGCCCGGCCGTCGGCGGCTTCGAGATGGACCCGGGCGCGAAGAGGTGTCTGCGTCGCCTGATCGAGCACCTTCACCACCAGCTTCCCCATCGGCCGCTTATAGACAAGCTTCTCGATGGGGACCTTCTGGAGCTTGCCGCCGAAGTAGTGAAAGAGCCAAAGGCTGGTGTCGCCGGTCTGGTTCGAGATGAACGCGATTCGCGTGCCGTCGGGCGACCAGCGCGGCGTGGTGCGGTCGAAGTCGCCGTAGGTGAGCGGGAAAACGTCACCGCCGTTGGGCGGCATGGCCCAAAGCTGCTGCCACTGCCGGCCTAGATAGGAGCTATATACAAGCTTCGAGCCGTCGGGCGAGAGCGTCGGCCGCGCCTTCCAGGTGGTCTCCTCGTAATAGAAACGCTTCATCGGGGCCTTTGGCTCGGCCCTCATCCGGTAGAAACCACCGGAGCCGTGTTTGTTGTCGCGGTTCGAAACGAAGATCAGCTCCTTGCCGTCGCGCGTCCAGGTGGGGTGGATGTGCAGCGCCCACTCGCCGTAATAGACCGTCGGCGGCGCCAGCCGGTAGTCGCTAGTGATCATCTGAGCGGTTGCGGGCACCCCGGCGCCGATGGGTAGGATGTAGATGTTGTAGTTGCCGTTTGGCCAGGTGGAGACATAGGCCAGCCGCAGACCCTCGGGCGACCACTCCGGCTCCACGTTGATCGAGTTGCCGAAAGTGAGCTGCTTGGTCGAGCCGTCCTCCAGGTTCAGCAGCTTCAAATGGATCTGCTCGTTCCAATCCGAGGTGTAGGCGATCCATTTGCCGTCGGGCGACCAGGCGGGCTGCGAGCTGTAGCCCTCGTCGGTGGTCAGCTCGTAGGCGGTCGTCTCCCCCAGCTTCAACCGCCAGATCGAGCCTTTCATCGCGAAGGCGATTTCCTTCCCGTCCGGGGACCAGGTGGGAAAGTTCGGCCCGTTGGTGATCTGCGGCAGATAGCATTCGAGCGTGTAAGGCTCGCCGGTCATGATTTTGGAAAACACCCGGCGGCGGGTTTGGGCCTCGGCGGCCGACGCGGCCAGCAGCGCAGTAATCAAGAGTGCAGATAGGGTTCTCATCGTTTTGGAATGTACTTTCGCGGAATCATCGCGGTCATGGTTCCGAAGTAGGTGACGATCTTGTGCTGCACGACGGTGCCCATCAACATGTGAGCCTCCGGGTCGGTCAGCTTGTACTCGGACGTCAGCCAGTGGAGCATGTCGGTATTCGCCGTGCGCAGGCCCTGGTCCATGGAGCTGGAAAATTCCGGCTGGCTGGCGATCGAGATCAGGTACTCGTCGTTCACCAGCCGTGGGATGCCGAGGCGCTTGCCCTTGTGCACGCGGACGGTGAACTGCACGTCGAGCGAGGTCTCGATGCCGGTGCCGAGCCCCTCGCCGTCGCCCTGTAACGCGTGACCGTCGCCGAGATAGAAGTAGGCGCCCTGGTGATAGACGGGGAAGAAGACCGACGCGCCCTCGGCTATGTCGTTGTAATCCATGTTGCCGCCATAGGCGCCGGCCGGCCCCGAGGTCTCCACCTGGTCGCCCGGCGGCGCGACGCCGATGCAGCCGAGCATCGGCTTCACCGGCAGATTGAGCTTGGTCCCGGACAAATCGAGCCAGCGCGGATTGGCTACGCCTCGCTCCAGATCGAGATCCCAGGGGATCAGGTTCGCGCTCCCAGGCCGGACGGCGTCCATCTTATAGATGTTCTCGTAAAGCTTGACGCCCGGGCTCAGCGCGCCCTGGCTCAGCCGGTAGGAGGTGTATCCGAAGTTACGATTCAAGCGAACTCTGTCGAGGTGAACTTCCAGCGCGTCGCCGCGCTCGGCGCCCTCGATGTAAAACGGCCCCATCAGCGGATTGCCGCTCTCCGGGTAAACATACGGCTGCTGGAGGTGGCGCACGCCCTTGTTGTCCTGCCCGCCCGAATCCCAGGTCCGAGTGATCACCGTGTCGCCGGATTTGATCCGCAGGATCGGCTCCTTGTAAGCCGAGAACACGCGCGAGTGGTGCTCAGGATAAATGGTGTGGGTCGCCGCGGACGAGGTGCAGACCACGGCGAGAAGAAGCATTCCTAACCGGCTTCCACGCATATTTTCTCCTCGTCCGGCAATCTTGACCGCAATTGCGGCAGGAAGTCAAGTTGGCGACGCATTCCGGTCCGGGCGGCTCCTGGCGCTGCGCGCGTTTGGAAATGCCGATCTCGCGCAAAGACGCCAAGCATGCCAGGGAAAACTTCTTTGTTCCATTACTACGAGAGCTGTTTAAGCAGCGCTTTGGCGTCCTTAAGATCGGGGGTATCGAAACCCTCGGTGAACCAGTCGCACACCGGGGTCAGGATTTGCCGGGCCTTTTCCTTCTCGCCTTGCTGCTCGAACAGCCGGCCGATGCTCGTCGCCGCGCGCAACTCCAGTGACCGGGCCCGCTGCCGGCGGGCCACGTCCAGCGCCTCCAGGAAGCAGGCCTCGGCTTCGGCGCGGGCCGCCTGCCGCAGCAGGAACTCGCCCTTCAGGCGGCGCTGCTCCGCTTCGAACCGGTGCTGCCCCGTTTGCTGAGCCCGGCTGAACGCTTCTTCCAGCGTGGCAAGCGCCGCCTCGACTTGCCCGCCTTTCGCCTGCGCCTCGGCCATCAGGGCGAGGTAAAAGGAAAAAGACGTCTCGGTCCGCAGGGAGCGCAGCGCATCGAGGGCCGCGCGCATTCGGGCTACGCCATCCTCGACGGCCCCCTGCCCCGCGAGGGCGGCGCCGAGCCAGACCGCGGCCCACTCCCGGTGCGGTGAAAGACCTTGGTCTTCGCAATACAAAACAGCCGCCTCCGCCCACTGCCGGGACCTTCCGGCCTCCCGGCGGAAATGAAGCAGCTCCGCCGCGGCCAGCAGCACGAAAGCCTTGCTTCGCGGATCCGATGTCTGAGCCAGGTTGAGGGTCTCCAGAAGGCGGCGCAGAGCCCGGTCGGGATAGCCCAGCAGCCAGAGAGCATCCACACTCCCGCTCCGGCAGTACAGGCCCGGGTCCAGGCCGTACAGGGATCGGCAGCCGCTGTGGCGCACTGGCTCGTGGATGGCTATGCCCCGCTCGAAGAGATCGTTGGCTGCCACGAGCTTCCCCACGTCGAACAAAGTCCAACCTTGCGCGTGGCACGCCCCCAGCCGCAGGATCGGGTCCTGGGCTTTCTCAGCCAGGTGTCTGAGCTGTTCTGCCAGTTGCCGGGCGGTGTCCAGCTCTCCAACGCCAAAGTAGTGTTCCCACAAGCTCCAGACCGACGAGAAGAGCTGGGGGGCCTCGCGCATCTGCTCCGCGAGCTGTCGCGCCCTGGCGATGTTCTTGACTGTTTCGAGGGCGGCAGGGCCTTGGGTAACGGCGAGCGAATGCCCCAACAGCAGCCGCAGCAGCATCTCCTTTTGGGCCCGGTCGGGGAGACCGGGCAGCGTATCGAGCAACTGGATTCCCTGGCGGGCAAGGGTCTCCGTTTCGCGATCGGCAAAAAGGGCCGCGGCGTTTTGGGACGCGAGCAGGAAATAGTCCACGGCCCGCGGCAAGTCCTGCGCCGCCTCAAACAAAAGGGCGAGATTGGCGGGGCGCCCGGCTTTGCCTTCCCCGTAACAGCTCTCCAGCGCCTGCGCCACCGCGCCGCTCAACGAAGTTCGGCGGTTGGGCCCGAGCGAAGCATAAAAGGCATTCTGATAGAGCGTGTGAGCAAAACGATAGCGCCGCGTGGGCGTGCGGTCGGGAAGCTCCTTCTCACCTTCGATCCGCACGAATCCGTGCGAGCTCTCCAAAGCATCCAGCCGCCGCGAGACTTCTGTGGCGTCCAGGGCCAGCGCGCGGGCCACCACCGCCGCTTCGAAGTCGCAGCCTTGCACGCTGGCCGCCGCCAGCAACCAGGGGTCATCCTCGCTGAGCTGGTCGATCCTGCGGCGGATCATGCCGCGGACCGAGTCGGGCAAATCGCGCTCGATGTCGGGCACGGCTTGCCCCAGCACCCAGTGACCTTCGGGGGCGCCCGCTTCGAGAGCAATCACTCCCCGATCGCGCAGGTAGCGCAGCAAGTCGGCCAGGAACAGCGCGCTGCCGTCGGTCCTGGCGTGCAGGAGATCCGCGAAGGCCGCCGGGAACGAGTGGCCGGGGAATTCGAGCGCCAGGTAGCCGTCGACGTCTTCCCGGCTCAAGCGGCCCAGCAGGATCTCGCCGCAGACGCCGCGGTCCTGTAAATCGAGCTTGAGATCGAGGAAGGGATGCTTGCTCCGCAGCAACTCCGCGGGGTGGTAAGTCGCCACGATCAGGACGGGCATCGATTCCAATCCGGCGGCGAGATGGGCCAGTAGATCTACCGAAGAAGTATCAGCCCAGTGCACGTCGTCGAAAGCGAGCACGACGGGCCGCCGGCGAGATAGCTCCCGGAGAAGGTCGCTGAACTCGCGTTTCATCCGTTCCCGAGAGGCGGCCCGGAGGTCGGCGCCCGAGGCGTCGCCGGCGGAGGGCTCAACCTGGTTGATGTACCAGGTCGGCGCCACGAGCTTCATCACCTGGGCCGTGGATCCATCGGCGGGCTCGCGGATCAGAGCATCCACCACATCGCGGATCGGCAAATAGGGTTCGGCGAAGCTCAGACGCTCGGAACATCGGCCGCGGGCCGCATAGCAGGAGCGGCCGCTATCGGCGAGGCCGGCGAGAAACTCCTCGACCAGGGTCGTCTTTCCGGCGCCCGGCTCCCCCGAGACGCAAAGCAGCAGCCCGCGACCGCCGGCAGCCGCATCAAACGCAGCGCGAAGCTCCGCCAGTTCCTTGGTGCGGCCGACCATGTGAGGCACGTAAGGATTCTACACCGGGTTTTGACTCGCCCGTACGTTCGCGGCCGCGTGGACGCAGAGACAGGCCGATTGTTACAGTAAGGTTACATGAGGAGAGTGCTGCTCGTGCTGCTCACCGCCACCCTGCTCGACGCGCGCCCGGCGGAGGCGCCCGGCTTGGCCGGATTGCAGCGCATGATCCAGCGCTTCGCTCCAGCCAACTTGCCCGTGGATAGCTCGCGCCTTTCGCCGGGCGATCAGAAGGCGCTCCTCAAACTGATCGAGGCCGCCCGCGTCATGAACGACATCTTCTTGAAGCAAATGTGGAGCGGCAACCCGGACCTCTACGCCAGCCTCAAGAAGGACGCAACGCCGCTCGGGCGCATCCGCCTGCACTACTTCTGGATCAACAAAAGCCCCTGGTCGGAGCTCGACGATCACAGCGCCTTTCTGTCTGACGTCCCACCGAAGAAGCTTCCCGGCGCCAACTTCTACCCCGAAGACATGGCCAAGGAGGAGTTTGAAGCATGGGTGAAGACCATGCCGAAGGCCGAGCGCGATCAGGCGGAAGGCTTTTTCACTCTCGTCCGCCGCGACCCGGCAACCCGGAAGCTGAAGCTGGTTCCTTACAGCCAGGAATACGCCGCCGACCTCCAGCGCTCCGCCCAACTGCTCCGCGAGGCCGCGGCGCTGACGGACAACGCTTCACTCCGGAAGTTCCTCACGCTCCGGGCCGACGCGTTTCTCTCCAATGATTACTACGCGAGCGACGTCGCCTGGATGGACCTCGATGCGCCGCTCGACGTCACGATCGGCCCCTACGAGACTTACAACGACGACATACTCGGCTACAAAGCAGCCTTTGAAGCCTACGTCGGCGTCCGCGACGACAAGGAAACCGCGCGGCTGAAATTCTTCGCCGACCATCTGCAGGAAGTTGAGAACAACCTGCCGATCGACGCCCCATACCGAAACCCCAAGCTCGGGGCGCTGGCGCCGATCCGAGTGGTCAACGAGGTCTTCGCCTCGGGCGACGCGGCCCATGGCATCCGCACCGCCGCCTACAATCTGCCCAACGACGAGCGCGTGGTCCAGGAAAAAGGCAGTAAGCGGGTGATGCTCAAGAACGTGCAACAGGCCAAGTTCCGGAGCACGTTGACGCCGATCGCCGGCCGGGTCTTGCCGAAGACCGCGCAACTGGATCTGAGCTTCGAGGCCTTCTTCACCCACATCCTGGCCCACGAGCTCAGCCACGGCATCGGCCCCCACCAGATCCACGTCGGCGGCCGCGAGACCACTCCGCGCCAGGAATTGAAGGAACTCTACAGCGCCATCGAAGAGGCCAAGGCCGACGTCACCGGCCTGTTCCTGCTCCAGTATTTGTTCGACAGCGGCAAGGCCGGCGGCGCAGTGGACCCGAAGCGCCTCTACACCACGTTCCTCGCCTCTTCCTTCCGCACGCTGCGCTTCGGCCTGCAGGACGCCCACGCCAAGGGCATGGCGATGCAGTTCAACTACCTGACCGCCAAGGGCGCCTTCGTTGCCGATCCGGCGGGAACGTACCACGTCGATATGGCGAAGATCCAATCCGCCGTGCGCGACCTGACCCACGACCTGCTGATGCTCGAAGCCACCGGCGACTACGCTGGGGCCAAGAAGATGCTCGGCGAGACGGCCGTCGTCCGCCCCGGCGTGCAGAAGACTCTCGACCGGCTGAAGGATATCCCCACCGACATCGAGCCGATGTTCGCCCACGCCACCGCCGCGACGCACGCGAAGAGCAAGAAGGCCTCCAAGACTTCACGAAAGCGGTAAGCTACCGACGATCCCAGGGGCTCAGCCCGGAGCACGTCCTCGCGCCCGTGGGCCGATAATCAGAATGTCAGGATATTCAGGCAACCGGGCGCTCATGGAAACCAGTAAGGTAGGGAAGCGTGGGACGGTGGTGGTCCCTGCTCGGCGTCGCCGCCGGTTTGGCATCACGGAAGGATCCTGCCCGACCCCGAGGTCGCAACGGCGGCGCGGGGTCGTGGTCATCCGGCCGTCTCAGCGCTGACAATGGCCGCCGCGAGCCCTACGCTGTCCGCATGGCCTCTTCCTTACTGCAGCTGAGCGCCGCCTGGGCCGCGGCCAGCCGGGCGATGGGGACGCGGTAGGGGGAGCAGCTTACATAGTTCATCCCGGCTCGCACACAGAAGGCTACGGAGCTCGGCTCGCCACCGTGCTCGCCGCAGATGCCGACTTCTAGATCGGCCCGCGCCTCGCGGCCCTTCTCGATGGCCATTTTGATCAGCGCGCCCACGCCTTCCTGGTCGAGCACGGCGAAGGGATCGTCCTTGAAGATCTTCCGGTCCTGGTATTCCTTCAGGAACTTGCCCGAGTCGTCGCGCGAAAAGCCGAACGTCGTCTGGGTCAGGTCGTTGGTGCCGAAGCTGAAGAACTCGGCCTCTTGGGCGACCTTATCGGCGGTGATGGCGGCGCGCGGCACCTCGATCATCGTCCCGACCAGGTAGTGCACCTTCCGGCCGGCCTTCTTGAAGACGTCGTCGGCCGCCCGCACTACGATCTGTTTCTGGTTCTCGAGCTCCTTCACGTTGCCGACCAGCGGGATCATGACCTCGGGGATTACCTTGACGCCCTTCTTCGCCACCTGCACCGCTGCCTCAAAGATGGCCCGGGCCTGCATTTCCGTGATCTCAGGATAAGTGATACCCAGTCGGCAGCCGCGATGGCCGAGCATGGGATTGAACTCGTGCAGCTCCTCGACCCGCTGGAGCAATTCCGACAGCACCCTCTTGAGGTTGCCCGCCGTTGCCCCAAAGCGCTTGTAGTGCGCAGCCATCTCCTTCTTGGTCTTCGCGCCGGCCGTCGGCAACGTGGCGACTTCGACCATCAACTCCTCCCGCTTGGGCAGAAACTCGTGCAGCGGCGGATCGAGCGTCCGGATGGTCACGGGGCGGCCCTGCATCGCTTTGAAGATACCTTCGAAGTCGCTGCGCTGGTAGGGCAGCAGCTTGTCCAGCG
>JBGOUJ010000260.1:0-9963 GCA_041477005.1 Terriglobia bacterium
CGCCGTGGGCCTGCGGCAGGAGCGGGGTGCCGCGGAAATCGATCTTTGTAGCTCCACCACGGTGGCGGTAATTGATCGCTTTCGTAGTCCGCGCTATCACCGTGACGTCATAGACCGGCATCGACCCGGTGACATGGTCAATTGGAGTCGATTGCTGAGTTGAGTTCAGAGCCTGCGGCGCCTGAGCCGACAAGAGGCCGCAGAAAGTCAGAAATGCGCTGATCATCTTCATTGTCTGTTCCACCTTAATCCCTTCCCTCTTCAGGGCATGTTAGTTCGAGTTTTGCTTACCTCTGTGCGTTCTCGCGCCGGACCCCGCAGGGTCTTTGGCGACCTCTCTCGTTAGAGCACGGGCCGTGCCAAACTTTTCCTGGACGATAGATGTCCCAGTCGAAACGGTCCTGCCTCTTCAAATGCAGTAGCCAGGCGGGGCATGTGCCCATTGCCGCACTCTGGCGGGCTCCTAGCAAGCGAACTGGGTGGCCTCGGCGGGATAATCCGCCCTTCTCCAATGATCTTGGATTTGAGCTGGCGAAGGTGGGTCCCCGGCTAGTAACCATATATGGTCGGATGACCGAGTATCGTCAGAGATCCTTGGCTGGTGGCCGGCGCTGCATCCGGCCGCACTTCAGCCAGGAAAGGACGAAAGCTGGGACCTCGCGCAAGGATTACCGCCTTTCGTTGAGGTCTCCGAGCTCCCGTACGCGCGCCTGGGCCCGGCGCCAACCTCACCAAGGCCCGCAGAGCACTCTAGCGAACTTCAATGCGGAGCAGGGCATCCGAGTGGGAATGGCGCCACTTGAAGTATTGCTGCTGGTCCCTACGGCGGTTGGAAAGCTCGATGCGAGCTCTTCGGTGCTGCTCCTCCAGGTAGCGATTGTAAGCTCGCTGCTCGTTCTGGTTCCACTCATGATAGTCACGGCCGTCCCGGTCGTAGTACCGCTTGGTTTGGTTGTGGTTGTCGGCCCTCACCGCCACCGGGGCCAGCAAGGCGGCGCCCAGCAAAAACAAACTCAGGTAACGATGCATATTGTTTCCTCCTAACAGATATGTTCAGCAGGTTAATAGCCAGTTGCAGCACGTGCCGCGAGCCGCTTTCGCTCAACAACAAACCATACCGTCGGCATGCCCCGGCAGCCAGCGGACGGAGTCGTCAGCCGTGCCGCCGGATGTCCTGTCCGCTGGGGGGGCTTTAAGAGGTTGGGCCTGATGAAGTGGTGGGCCTGCTAACCGTTCCCCTGATACGTGACGTGAACGTAGGTACCCAGTCGTACGTTGTAAGCCAGGTACCAGCCATCGTGGTCCGGGTCTTCATAAATCACGATCTGATCACGATCCCACAGCCAGCCATTGCAGAAGGCGTAGTCGGCTGAGCCAACGCCGAAGTAGAAGCCGTTAAACCAGAAACGCTCCCTGTTGCCTCCCGCCAGGTGGAAAACATGGCTGCGGCCGAAGCCGCCGGTAAAGCGTCCATGTTCCCAAGTGCGGTCGCGGTGGAAGCGGGGATCGTTACGGCCGGACTCATGTCCGATCCACTGATTGTTGGTGTGAACGTGGGGCGCCTCCGGATGGCCAGGCTTGTCATTGAATCGGCGCTCTTGTACCGGCGCGCGCTGTTCAGGCCGGGCGGGAGCCTCGACGCGGGCAGGGGCCTGGTTATGAGCAGGAGCCTGGTTTCGAGCAGGAGCAGGGCCATGAGCCGGGATGTGGCCGCCGCCAAAACCACGGTTGCCACCGCCGCGTTGCTCGCCGCCAGCTTCCTTGTTGTCCCTGCCTTGCGAGAAAGCAGCGACAGAAAAGATCAACGAAAGTGCAAGAAGGCCGATTGACGTCTTGATCATCTTCGTAACAAAATGGACGCCCCGATAACAGATAGGGTTGCGGTCATACGCTTGGCTTTCCCCAGCGTGCTGGTCCAGGAAGGGTAGCGAGCGGTCCAAATTAGAGCTGCTGACCTCTTCTATGGCAGATGGGCTGTTCGGCATGTTCTCTCCTTGTTTTTCACTTCACGTCGCCGCGGCCAGGAGCAGTTTCAGGCCGACGGATCTCGGTAGGCAGCGGCGCTGTCAATATCATTTTCCGGCGGCCGGAAAACCTGGTATTTGCTGCTGGCTCTAACCCCAAGGGGGCCTCGGCCGGAACAATACCGGTCGTCAGTCGCTAGACAATAGACCTGCGTCCCTGAATCAGGTTGATCAGGACCACAACCAACGCAAGGACTAAGAGGACGTGAACGAAGCCACCCATCGTATAGGAGGTGATGATTCCTAGCGCCCAGAGCACAAACAGAATTACACAAATTGTCCAAAGCATGTTCTTACTCTCCTTTGAAGGTCGTTCTGTGCAAAACCCTCGGGACTGTCTTCGACCCGAGTGAGACTGTTGCTATCCATTTGATCGTACCCGGCAACGCGCCGCCGACAAACTCTGCGGTCCGCGTATGTTTCCCGACGCCGTCCCGCTGCCCGGTCCGGTCCCTTAAACCCGCCTGGCGCGCCGGCCTCGTATATGGGAGGCACGGCGCGAAGGCGGTTCCGGCGGCCACCACAGCGACCGGTGTTCCCCTTCTGCGAACTGAATCACGAAACTTGCGGTTGCCGATCATATTCGTGTCCGATCTGTGTCTGCCCGCCGCGATTCAATGCTCCTCTTCAGTGCTTGCCAACCTCTGTGTGTTCTCGCGCCGAGTACTGGTTCAACAGAGCGATCAGCTTCCTGGCCGCCCTCGGCACAGCGACCCCTTTGGTCACGATCTCCCGGTTCTCCAGTTTCTTGCCGTAAAGCGCGGCGTTATCGTCCAAATCCTCCCGCAGCGTGGCGCCTTCAAGAGCGAGCCCGGCAAACAGTCCCTGGGATCTGGACCACGAAAGAATTTCAGCGTGCATCTGCGCGTCTGTTTGAGCCGTCGCGGTGCGTCCCACCGGGCCTGCGGCGACTGACCCTTCGGCGCCCAAAGTGAACTTACTGGAGAGCAGTTTATTTACCCCTCGGTCATTCATGACCAGCATGATCAAGTCCGTCTCAGACCCGCCGATCTGGAAACCGACGCTGCCGCCCTCAATGCGGACTGTGGCTGGCGCTGACCAGCCCGCGCCGCTCTTGTTTCGGCAGGACAGGTATCCTTTTCCGTATTTCCCGCCAAATATGAAGGCCGCTGTCTTGACTCCAGGCACAATGACGATGCAGTTGGCGTTTTCAAGCAGCTCGTGCGGAATGGCCTTATCCGGCGTTGCCATGACTTCCGAAAATACTGCGGCGGCCTCGTCCAGCCGGGTTACGGCCTCGTTGCCGCTCTTGCTGGCGGCCAGCAGTGGCGTAAGAGCCAAAGCAGCTACTAGAATCAGTCTCATCTTTCACCTCTTCGAGTCGACCCGGTTACCCCACAGGGGTTTTTGGCGACCTCTCTCGTTAGTGCACGAGCCGGGCCAAACGTTTTCTGGCAGATGGATGATCCAGCCGAAATGGTCCTGTTCTTTCGAACGCAGTCGAGAGCCGGGGCCAGGATCCCGCTACCCCGCTCCAGCAACAGGTTGTTAGCCTTATCCAGAGTTTTGGAAGCTAAGCGAACTGGCGTCCTCAATGGATGATCCGGCCTTGCGTCGCGGGTTGGCCTGAGGAGAAGTGCGGCCCCGGCTGGTAACCATATATGGTCATGTGACCAAGTATCGCCAAAGCTCTTTGCAGGATTCCCCCGGCTTCCGCATCACCGTGCCGGTCCGTCGCGCCGTCTCCACCGCCGCGCTCATCCCGATCGGGTCGAGCAAGCGGCCTTTCGGGCGGTAGCGGCCAAAGGAAACTTCGATCAGAGCGGAAAAGGCAAAGCCAGCAGCATGGGCGGTCGGGTTGCCAGCCGCCGGGCGCGATTACGGATGCCAGGCCAGCGAGATTCCGTAGCTACGGTCGGCCGGCTGCACTTGCGGTAACACCTGCGTGGACACCTGAGAATCGAGCAGGCTGTTGCCCCCGATCGTGGCTCCCGGCGCATCGGCCGGGCGCGCCGCTTTCACCTCATCGAGTTCTTTGAGCAATTTCGCCCACTCCTTGGGGTCCTTCTTGGTCGAGATGGGAACGCTTAGGTCGTGGTAGTAAGCGAGAATATCATCGCTGAGTTCCGCCGGCGCCGCCGCATGGTGACCCGCCAGTTTGTCCAACAGTTTCGCGTACGTATCGTCGGTGGGCTTGTACTTTCCCGCGCTGGTGACTTCCCCAACATCAAAATTTTGATTCCGCAGGCGGAGCCGGCCGGCCTTTTGTTCGGCCAGCAGCTTGCGATAAGCGTCCAGGGTGCTGTTCACGCTCGCCATGAACATCTTTTCCGTCTCTGGTGTCGGGGTGCGAAACGCAAGAGCTCGCCAGGGGCCCACCTTGGGCAGCAGCCCGAACAGAAACGCCGAAAACCGCGACCGAAGTTCCGGCCGCTGATAGGTCTTACCCCAGTCCTTTTCGTAACTGCCGCGGGACAGATTGTAGAGGAACTTCTTGCGAGTGATGCTGGGGGCGTCCTTTCTGATCTCGTCCCTCTTCAGTCGCCAGGCTACTTGAGTCATCTTAGGAACGATCGAGCCAACCGATCGCCGGTACGACCCTATGGCGAGATCGAGGTTGGTGAATACCTGGCCCAGCGTCAGGGAGTAGGTGTCCTGAAACGCCCGCTGCAGCACGGGCGTGGACACGTGGAAACCGATGAAGTGCTTGTATCCATCGGGAGCGTAATGGCCTTGCGCTACCTGCAGCACATCAAACGCGAACTCGGTCTGGAGATGGGAAAGCCGATCGTCCGCATACGTGACTTGATTTCCGAAGCGGCGACGGAGGTCCGGGAAAAGCAAAGGGACCGCGCGGTTGATCGCCATCCGGTGGCCGTTTTCATCGGCGGCATAGTGGGCGAGCGCTCCGAGAGAGAACGCGTACTCGTTCAGGTCTTCGGAAGTGCGAATTAGGGCGAGAACAAAATCGCCGCTCCGAACGTAATGCGCCAGATCGCTGAAGAATCTGCTGCCGAACGGGTAATAGCCCATGTCCTGCATGATGCAGCCCCCGTAGGCGTAAGAGTGCGCTTCCTCCAGCATCTCCGGCGTGGCATCCGGGAATCGCTGCAGCAATAGTTGCTTGATTGGGCCATCCCAAACGGAGTCGATAATGGCCTCATGCGTGAGAACAGAGTAAGAATAGGATGCCGCTGGAAAAAGCAGAGCCAGCAGCACGAGGAAGGCGGCGACAGGAAAGCTGCCGAAGCGTGAATCACTGCGACGAAAGTGACCCAACGGTTTTCTCATAAGAGCCTCGGCTGCTTGCTTACGCAGCTGTGAAACAATTCCGGTCTCACGCAAAGACGCCAAGTGCGCCAAGAAAAACCCGTTTGTTTCGCTTTGCGTTCTTTACGCCTTTGCGCGAAAAGCTCCGGTCGGTTCGACTCTTTCACAGCCTCTTACGCGCGGCTCGGAAGCGGGTTCCGAGCCGCGGCGCCCCGCCGGCCCGCATGGCCAGGTGGGTACCCGGCGACTTACTCATATCGCAGCGCCTCCATCGGGTCGAGCAAGGCGGCCTTTCGGGCCGGGTAGTAGCCGAACCCAACCCCGACCAGCGCGGAAAAGCCGAAGGCCAGCAGGATGGCCGTCGGGCTGACCAGCGTGGACCACTTGGCGAAGTAAGAGATCAGCGTCGAGGCGGCCAGGCCGACCACAATCCCGGCAATGTCCCCCAGGACCGAGAGCGTGACCGCTTCTGTCAAGAATTGGGAAAGGATGTCGCGCGTCTTGGCGCCGACCGCCAGGCGCAGGCCGATCTCTCGCGTGCGCTCGGTCACCGACACCAGCATGATGTTCATGATTCCGATGCCGCCGACAATCAGCGAGACCGAAGCAATGGCTCCCAGCAGCATGGACATGACGCTGGCCGAGCTTTCCTGCGCGGCGAAGACCTCGGAAAGATTTCGGACGGTAAAGTCGTCATCCTGGTCCTGCCGCATCCGATGGCGCTGCCGCAGCAGGAGCTCGATCTCCTGCTCCGCCTCCTGCATCAGTTGCGGGCCGGCCGCCTGCACCAGCAGCGTGCCCACCGAGCGGGCGTTGGCGTGGCTGGTTCCGAGAACGTCCCTCTTGGCCGTCGAGATCGGGATCAGGATGATGTCATCCTGGTCCTGCCCCGAGGGCGACTGCCCTTTGGGAGTGAGGACGCCCAGAACGGTGAACGGGAAGTTCTTGATCCGGATCGCCTGGCCCACCGGATCGCTCGCGCCGAACAGGTTTTGGACCACGGTCTGCCCGAGCAGCGCGACTTTGGCCGCCGAGTCGACATCCTGCGAGGTAAACGGGCGGCCGTTCAACACCGAAAGATCGCGGACTGTGAGGTACTCCGGCACGGTGCCCTGGATGGTGGTAGCCCAGTTGCTGTTGCCGTTTGTGATCTGTGCGGAGCCGCGGACGGTCGCCGCCACCGCTGACACGGCCGGGCACTCGGCGGCGATCGCCTTGGCGTCGTCTTCGGTCAGCGAGACGTTGACCCCGCTGCCCAGCCGGATGCCCCCGCTGGTAATGCTGCCGGGGATCACCAGGATCAGGTTGCTGCCGATGCTCTGGATCTGCTGCTGGATTCTCGCCGTTGCTCCGGAGCCGACGGCTACCATGGCGATGACCGCGGCCACGCCGATGATCATGCCCAGCATGGTCAGACCCGAGCGGAGCCGGTTTACTCGCAAGGCCCGTAGCGCGATTCTGATGCTGGCGAGAGTCTTCCTCATACCGTTGCCAACACCTGCTCCAGCTCGACCGGCTGATGCTTCAGCTCTTCCTGCGCCTGGCGGGGCCGCTCAATCCGTGCGTCTTCGACCAGCCGGCCGTCTCGGAAGTGAATATTGCGGTTCGCATACTCCGCGATATCGGGCTCGTGAGTCACCAGGATCATCGTGATGCCGGACTGGCGGTTTAAGCGCTGAAAGATGTCCATGATCTCGATGCTGGTTCGCGTATCGAGAGCGCCTGTCGGCTCGTCGGCCAAAATCATCTGCGGCTGATTCACCAGGGAGCGGGCAATGGCGACGCGCTGCTGCTGTCCGCCTGAAAGCTGGCTCGGGTGGTGATCTTCGATCCCCGCCAGTCCCACGGCGCGCAGAGCCTCGATCGCCCGCGCGTCGCGCTCCTGCGCCGGCGTGTCGGTATAGAGCAGCGGAAGGGCTACGTTTTCAACCGCTGGCGTGCGGGCCAGCAGGTTGAACTGCTGAAACACGAATCCGATCTTCTTGCTGCGGATCTCCGCAAGCTGGTCGCGCTCGAGCTCCCCCACGCTGATGCCGTCGAGCTTGTAAGTTCCGGACGTGGGCTTATCGAGGCAACCCAGAATGTTCATGAGGGTCGATTTGCCCGACCCCGACGGCCCCATAATGGCTACGAAGTCGCCGCGCTCGATGTCGAGAGACACGCCCTTCGTCGCGTGCACGAGGACCTCCCCCAGCGTGTAGTCTTTGACCAGGTCGCACACTTCGATGATGGCCGGCATGTCCGCTCAGCTCCGCTCAGCTCTTTTTGCTGTCGCTGACCAGCAACGCAATGCCGCCGATCAACGCGAGCGCTCCCACGATCGGCGACAGCGGAAGCGTCTTCGTCTTCTCACTCGTCACCTGGAGAGGACCGAGATCCACAACCTTCTCTCTGGTTGTGTAGGTGATGCCTTGATACGCCAGGGCCACCATCCCCACAACCACGAGGATGATGGCGAACACTGTTTTTGGTTTCATTTTCTTCGACCTATGCTTTCGACTTAGAATTGGGGCCCCCGCTTGCCGCCCGCCGCCGGAGGCGCTGCTCCGCTATTGCCGTTCGTGGAAAATGCAGCCACGACAACCTGGTCGCCTTCCTTAAGATCGCCGGTGATCTCGGTGAAGTTGCCGTCGGTCAGGCCCACCGTCACCGGAACAGGCCGCAGCTTCCCGTTGGCCTGGAGCGCCCAAATGGTTTGGGTCACGGCGGCCTTTCGGCTCCCGGCAGAACCCGACTTCCCGCCGCCCGGATTCGGTGCTGCGTCCGGAGGCTGGAACCGCAGCGCCGCGTTGGCGACCTTGAGCACGTTGCCATGTGTATCCACCAGGATCTTCTCGTTGGCCGTCATGCCGGGGAACAGCTTGAGGTCCGGGTTGGCCACCGCGATCACAACGTCGTAGGTGATCACGTTTTGAACATTGATGGGCGCTTCTCGAATCTGCGACACCTGGCCCTTGAAAACCTGGCCCGGGTAAGCATCCACGGTGAAAGTGGCGGCCTGGCCAACCTTCACGCGGCCGACATCCGCCTCCGAGACGTTGGTGTCCACTTGCATCTTGGTCAGATCCTGCGCAATCTGAAACAGCGTAGGGGTCTGCAGGCTGGCTGCTACCGTCTGGCCCACATCGACGTTGCGCGCCACGACCACGCCATCCACCGGCGCCCGGATATAGGTGTGCTCCAGATCCAGCCGGGTTTGGTCGAGCGCGGCGGTCGTCTGCTTTACCTGCGCTTCGGAGGAAGCCACTTGCGTGCGGGTCGCTTCCAGATCGGCCTTGGCGGCGTCCACGTTGTCCCGCGCGGCTAACTGCTCGGCCTGGGCCGCTTCCACCCCCGCCACGGCGGAATCGTAAGCAGCTTTTGCGGTGTCGAGATCTTCGGCCGAGATCACTCCTTCTTTGGCGAGCGGAACCCGGCGGTCGTACTTCACCTTGTCATCTGCGACAGCCACCTGCGCTTTAAGCACGTTGGCGCGAGCGTTGGCGACAGCGGCGTTGGCGCTCGCCACCCCGGCCTGGGCCTTCACAATCACTGCTCGCGCGTTTACCACGGCCGCTTTGGTGGCATCGACCGTGGCCTGCGCCTGGTCCACCCGGGCCTGGAAGAGCTGCGGGTCGATCCGGGCCACCAACTGTCCCTTTCTTACCTTGGTGTTGAAATCGGCGTAGAGCGCTTGTATGCTTCCCGAGACCTGCGATCCAACCTGCACCGTGACCACGGCGTTGGGGCTGCCGGTGGCGGAAATGGTGGAGTCGATGTCCCCTCTTTCGACGCGAGCCGTCCGGTACTGCACGGCGCCCTGCCCGCGGAGCAGGGCCCAGGCGCCAACGCCCAGCGACACCACCACTACCAGGATCGAAAGGAGCAGCTTGCGGCTTTTCGGTTTCATTTCAGTTTCCCGAGAGCGAGAGAAGGAGGATGACGCCGCAGCGCCACCCGGTGCACCCACTCGTGAACCTCATCGCAGCCCGTCACCGCATCAATCGGTAACTGGTTACGTCCCCCCACACTCCGAACGCCTTCAACACCCAAATCCCAACGGCCACCACAACGACCACGTTCAGAATCGACTTGATACTGGACGCCATGGGGATGAAACTATTGACCAGCCACAACGCCATGCCGACGACGATCAACACTAAGACGATCTGTAGCAAGGGCATCTGTTTTGCTCCTCATGGGTAAGGCAGCAATCTGTTGACCAATCGTCAGGACGGGAGAGATCTTACCTAGCGAGACCCCGCGCCACTCGCTGGATGCTCTTGTAGGGCCGTTTCATAGCGCTGTGTTGCGGACCATCCACCGAGACCGAGGCCGGGACATCCGTGGCGCGCACTGCAAGTTGCGGAGAATGCGGTATCGAATCGGGGAACTGACCGCACGGGGTCAGGTGACCAAATATGGTCAATCGGCTCTGCAAAATACCTGCAACGCTCCGCATGAGTTGGAGCCGCTACAACTGAGATTCAATTATGCTTCGGATTTTTTGCTGCCTTCGCTTGCCCAATCGTGCCAACGCCCGCGACGATCATAGCCCGCTCGACCGTTGGCGGGACTTGTCCGCGACTCATTGCTTCCCAGCGGCGCGCCATCAGGCGGCCAGCTCGGCAAGCTGCGCCGAATCACGCGCCGAGCTCAAAAGCTCCTGACAGGCGATGCAACGGTTCGCCCAGGGAATCGCCTCGAGGCGCCTGTGGGAAATGGCATC
>JBGOUJ010000261.1:0-9948 GCA_041477005.1 Terriglobia bacterium
AAAAAAGCGGAAGGCCCCGCGCCGCAAAGTGGGGCGCAATTCGAGGAAGCCGTCAGGCCGTAGCCGGGCCGGCTGCGAGGGAACAAGCGGGGAAGCCCTGCGTGTAACGATGATCGCCACAGACCCGGAACAAACCAAAACCGAGACAGAAGCTCCCCGGGCCGGCTGGGCGCGCTGGGGCGCGTCGCTTGGCCCCGGTCTCGTTTTTGTCCTGTCCGTGGTGGGGACGGGGGAGATTGTCTCCAACTCAGCGGCCGGGGCCAGCTACGGCTATTCCCTGATCTGGGCCGTGGCGGTAGCCGTTATATTCCGCTATGTTTTCGTCGGCGCCTCGGCCAAGTATGTACTGGTGACCGGAGAAACCCTTCTCCAGGGCTACGGCCGGCTGGGCAACTGGATCGTCTGGATCATCCTAGGGGCGGCCGTACTTTACCGCCACGCCACCAATCTATACAAGATCGTGATCATGGGCAGCGCCGCCGATGCTTTGCTGCATCTGCCCACGGCCCGGAGCCCTGTGATTTGGTCCCTCTTCTTTTGCCTGGTGGCCTTCGCGATCATGTTTTGGGGTGGATATCCGGCGGTAGAGCGCTCGTGCAAATTCCTTATCACCATCATGGCGGCATCGATGGTGGCCGCCGCCTTGTTTTCCCACCCGGACCCGGCAGCCATTCTGCGCGGCGCCTTGATTCCCGCTTTGCCTAAGAATCAGGGATTTCACACCGTCATCCTTCTGCTCACGGCTCTGATCGGCACCGGAGCCGGGTCCATGACCAATCTCACTTATTCCTATTTCGTTTACGAGAAGGGCTGGAGAGACGTCTCTTACCTCAAACGGCAGCGGTACGATCTGGCGCTGTGCGCTGTATTCATTTTCCTGAGCTCGTCGCTTATGCAAATCGCTGCGGCGGGAACGCTGCACCCGCTGGGCATCAAACTGCAGACCGCAGAAGATCTGGTCCGGATTTTCGGCCAGACATTGGGCCGGGCGGGACGGATCATCTTCGCCTTGGGCCTGTGGGCGGCGGCCTTTAACAGCTTCATCGGCGGCACGGTGGGATATGGGCTGATGGTGAGAGATATTTGCCGCAGTTTTATCCCCTGGCTGAAGAAGCCCGATTATCGGAAAGGCAAGAACGAGGCAAAGCGGGATCCGGTATATCGCTGGTTCATAGTCTTTTTGGCCTTCTCGCCGCTTTACATCCTGTTCACTGGTGTGGGGCCGGTGTCGCTGGCTCTGGTCGTCAGCTCGCTGGTGGTGATGCTGATACCGATCATGGCGCTGGCGTTGTTGAAGATCACAAATGATGAGCGTCTGATGGGGAAATATAGGAATGGCTGGCTTACCAACACGGCCCTCATGCTGCTGGTGCTGGTGTCGATCTATTTGTCCTACAGGAATGGCGTCGATTTGTGGCACAAGGCGGCGAAGCTGTTTTGACCTAGTTCCAGTTCTTGAGTCGAGGCCAAATCTCCTCGAGGTTCTTCCACCCTTTCGGACCGCGACAGAGGAACAGTTCCCAATGCTGCGATGCCATGGCATAGGGGTGCCCCACCGTTCCCACCTGCTCAACCTTTTCGAACTTCGTTTCGAGAACCTCCCGGCGGTCGCCCATCACGAGCAAAATGTCGCCGGTGTACCCTCGCGGACCCCAGTACCAGTAGGTCAGGTGGCCCGAGAGGGCCTTCGGCAAGCCCAATCTTGGCCCATAGAAATCGATAGCGCCCGCCTGCCCGTAATCCTGGCCGAAGATAGCCGCTTTTTCTCGCTCGGGGGCCGGAATAGCCTGGTAAGCGACGGCGACAGCTTGGGCCATCTCCGGCCAACCAAAACGATCTGCAAATAGTTGCGGCAGAGCGCTAGCGCGCCGGTTCTCGATCCTTGGCTGGGACAGGCCGATAGTGCGTGTGTACCGAACATAGATCTCCGGCGGCAACGCCGGCAGCGTAATCGGGGCGAGCAACGCACCGGTCATAACAATTAATCCCACGTATGCCGGCCGCAACCATCGGAAAGCTGATCGGCTGAGCCAATTCTCGATGGCAATCGCTCCACCTGCGATCAGCATCGGGTAAGCCGGCAGCAGATAGTAAGTACGCCCATTCGTGACCAGGAGAATACCCAACACCACGAGGTACGCAAAACCGAGCGCACGGAAGCGCCGGCCATCGTTGCCCGCTAAGAAGTACCACAGCCCAGCCAGCCAAATCGGCAGAGCGGCCGGATGCATATAGAGGATCTGCTGTCCCATGAAGGCGAAGGGCGAGAGGCTGACATTTCGCTGGTTCTTCCTGATGTTAGCAAGCACCTCCAGGTGTGGAAAGTGGTGCTGCCACATCCATATCAGGTTCGGGAGGAAGATGACCAGCGCGATCATTCCGCCCGGGACAAACCACCAGCTCCACATTAACCGGCGCTCGGCCGTCAGCAACAGCGAGACGACGAGCGCGAAACCGAACAGAAGCATGGTGTGCTTATTCAGCATGCCCAGGCCTGCAAGCGTTCCGAATACAAGCCACAGTTTGGTCTGGCCGGTGTTGATCATGCGGACCAGGGCTACCGCACAGCCCGCCACGAGAAGCGGCTCCGCCGAGTTCATCGACAAATAGGAGTGAACCCACAGCCAACTGGGCGCTACGACCGCGGCAAGGGCAGCAAGCCCTTGTGAATACCGCCGGCCACCCAATTCCCTTGCGAGCGCGCCAATAAGCAGCACGATCCCAGCCCCGGCGAGCGCCGGGAATAGATGAATCGCGTAGAGCGAGTCGCCGAGCAACGCACGCGCCAGCCACGCCTGAAACGCGGTAAGAGGGGGCATATCGACGTATCCCCAGGCGAGGTGTTCTCCGCAGGCCAGGAAGTATAGTTCATCGGTGAAGAGCCCGTAGTTGGCTGCGGTGGCCAAGTGTAACAGCAGCTTGACGGCCGCCAGGCAGGCAACAATGGCCGGGCCGCCGAGCCATCCGCTTGGTGACTGGTTACCTCCAGAGTCCTTCATGATTCACCAGAGATCTTACTACGTCCCGCACATGACGCCGCGCGGGCTTCAGTCTGCCGGGTCGAGACTGACTCGTCTCGACCCTTGTCCTGCGGGCCACCGGGCGTCGAGACAGTCTCGACGCGGCACGGTGCGTGCGCCACGTCATCAGCCTCGAAGAACCGAGCCACTGGGCCGCGAAAGCCGGGAAGCAGTTCGGGCTCTTCCATGTGGGCCCCTTCTTTGACTTCTTTGAAGGGCCGCGAGATACCGTCGGCGTGGTACGTCCGCACCGTGCGCCGGGATTGTGGGGCACTATTGGGGGCCGCACTTCGACGGCGGCGCTTCGATCGCGCGTCGGCGGGATTCGTCTTTGAGCGTGCTGTAGAGGAGGACGAGATTGTGGCGGGCGTTGGGATGGCAAGGGTCGAGCGCCAGGGCTTGCAGAAACTCGGCCTCCCCTTCCTCGAGGCGGCCCAGCAGGAACAGCGCCGTGCCCCGGTTGCTGTGGGCGTCGGCCGAGGCCTGCTCCCGGCGGAGAGCTTCGTCGAACTCGGCCAGGGCGCCTAGCGGGTCCCGCTGGTCGAGCAGCAAGGAGCCCATTTGAGTGTAGGGCTCGGGGTTTGCCGGATCGAGCCGCTTCCCTTCCTCCAGGAGGGATACGGCCCGCTCGGGGTTCGTTCGAGCCAGCGCCCGCGCCAGCTCGAGTTTCGGCCGGACCTTGCCCGGTGACTTGGCGGCGGCGTCGGCCCAGAGCGACTCCTCGCTCGACCAGACGCGCCCGCGCGCCCACGTCGCCCCGGTCAGTGCCATCCCGACCGCCAGCGGAACCAGCGTGCCAACCGAGCCTGGCCGCCGCGCCATGACAGCGACGACAGCGCCGGCGGCGAGCGACAGGCTCACCAGTGGTAGGTACATCCGATGCTCGAACATCAGGTCGGCCGCTGGAATGAAGCTGGAGCTCGGGGCGAGCAACACCAGCGCCCCGAGTATCCAAAGGCCTTCTTGCCGGCGCCGCCAAAATGCCAGTCCGACGAGCGCCAGAATGGCGGCGAGGGAGGCCGCAAGCGGCCAATCGAACCCGGCGAAAGCCTTCACATCATGGTCGAAGTTCTGCCTGATAGGACAAATAAAAAGAAGGAGATACCGGCAGATACTCTTCGGCTGTGAGAGCAGGTAGACCCAGGGAGTGATCCCGGCTGCCCGAGCGATGCCGGATCCCTTGATGTGGCCGGCGACGTAAAGCAACCGCGTTCCGGCGGCGATCGCCGCGCAGCACATCGCGGTCCAGGGCGGCCAGCATTGTTTTCGCCAGCGTTCCCGAACCCACTCGACACTCAGCAGAAAGAAGGGAAACGCGGCGCACTCCTCCTTCGCAAGCAGCGCGGCGACGAACCAAGCCGCCGCTCGCCAGAGCCGGCCATCCAGCCAATCCCGCCAACAGAGCAGGCAGAAAAGCGTGGTCAGTAGCGTGGCCCGGGCGAATACGTAGGCCACTGCTTCGCTCTGAATCGGGTGCAGGGCAAACACCGCGGTTGCGACCAGAGCCGCCTGTAGCAGGAGAATGCGGCGAGCCACCGCCCAGACAGCCAGGGCTGCCGCGATGTGCACGATCAAATTGAAGACGTGATAGCCCAATGGCTGAGTACCTCCCAACTGATAGTTCAACCAAAAAGTGAGGTAGGTGAGCGGCCGCGTCTGCTGGAGCCGGAATACGCGCCACCAACCGTTCGGCGAGGCGATGGCGGGATCGGAAAGGAGGGCGAAATCGTCGAAGTGGAAGGAAGAAAGAAGCGTTGGGGCGTAGGCGGCCAGGGTCAACAGAAGGATCGCCGCGAGCCCGATGGAGGGGCCCGGCTCAGGAGTGTGGCCGCGGGCAGCTTTTGGAGGAGCGTTCAAAGGCGCAAACCTGTCATGCTATCATGAGTTTTCCGGAGCGAATTATGTCCCAGTCGAGTTCGAGCGAGGTCCGCCGCCAGTTGGTGAGTTTCGTCATGTACAAGCTGGATCCCGCGTGGCGTCTGCTGCCGGAAGAGCAGCAGCAGCAGGACCGGGAGCAACTCTGCCGCCTGATAACGTCCTGGATGCAGCCAGGGCGAATGTTGGTGCTCCCGTACTCCACGGTCGGCCTCCGCGCCGACACCGACATCATGCTGTGGCGCATCTGCTACAACCTGGAAGACCTGCAGCAGATGTCCACCGAAGTCTCCCAGAGCGGCTTGGGCCGGTACCTCCGCACCAGCTACAACTACCTCTCGATGACCAAGCGCTCCACCTACCTCCTGGAGCACGTTCACGAGGGACAGGCCGATTCCCGAGGCACCTTGATTCCAGGCAAATACAAGTATCTTTTCATCTATCCCTTTATTAAGAACCGGGACTGGTATCTGCTGAACCTGCCGACGCGCCAGGGGATGATGAACGAGCACATTACCGTGGGCCACAAGTATCCGAGCGTGAAGCTCAACACGACGTATTCGTTCGGCCTGGACGATCAGGACTTTGTGGTGGCCTTCGAAAGCGATCACCCGGAAGACTTCGTGGATCTGGTCATGGAGCTGCGAGAAACCGACGGCAGCCGCTATACGGTCCGCGACACGCCGATCTACACGTGCGTGCTGAAGAGTGTTGACGGCATGATCGAAACGCTGGGCTGAGCGGGCCATGGCCAGAGTTCCCCGCCCCCGCACGGCCGCCCAACGCAAAGCCCGCCTGGAAGAGATCCTACGCCGCCTGGACGACGCCTACCCCAAGCCGCAGCCCCCGCTTCACCATAAGAACCCCTGGCAGTTGGTGGTGGCGACGATCCTTTCGGCGCAGTGCACCGACAAGCGCGTGAACCTGGTCACGCCCGGGCTGTTCAAAAAATATCCAACGGTCAACGACTTCGCCGCCGCCCGGCAGGTCGTGCTGGAGCAGGACATCCGGTCCACGGGCTTTTATCGCAACAAGGCCAAGTCGCTGATCGGCGCGGCCAGGACAGTCCTCTCCGAGTTCGGCGGCCGCGTACCGGAGACGATGGTGGAGATGCTGCGGCTGCCCGGCGTGGCTCGCAAGACGGCTAACGTGGTGCTGGGCCAGGCGTTTGGCCAGGCGGCCGGCGTTGTGGTCGACACCCACGTGCAGCGCATAACCCGCCGCCTCGACCTCACCAAGCAAAAGGACCCCGTCAAGATCGAGCAGGATCTCATCAAGATCGTCCCGCAGCAGAAGTGGATCGATTTCCCTCTTCAGATCATCTTCCACGGCCGCGCGGTGTGTTTCGCCCGCCGTCCGGTGTGTGACCGTTGCAGCCTGGAGTCGCTTTGTTACTCGCAGGATAAGGTTCTGGTTTAAGACGCCCGGCGCCGCTCGACGACTGCCCAGATAAGACACCCCAGCAGACTGGTGAGACTCAAGCTTTTGGCCGCATACATTTCCGCTCCGCCATCGTAGTTCAGGTCGATCGTGCAGCGCCCCTCGCAACGGGGCTCGATGACGATCAGCCCCAGTCCGTCGCCGAAGACTCGCCGCGGTTCGCCATTTACGCTGGCATGCCAGCCGGCGTGCCAGGTCTCCTGCACCGAAATGAGCTGGCCTGGATTGAGGCTGGCGCTGATGCGCGCCGAGTGCCGTGATGTCCACTGGAAGTCCGCCAGCGGGCGTGCCGGATCGTCCAACGCCGCGACATAGCGAAGCATTTCAGTAGGCTTCTGGGCGCTCTCCGTCGGCCGCCTCGCGTAATCGCTCTTCTCGATCACGTGCGCCAGCGAACCGGAACGCAGCGGAACTTCATAAACCACGTCGTCGCCGTCGCGTCCCAACTCCTTGAGAACGGCGAACTGCTCCGGCTTTTGAAACGGCTTGTAAAACTCGCCGCTGTGGGGCCCGCCCACCGCGATCGCCTGGACGCCGAATGCCTTGAGCCACACCAGGGCTTCGTCCAGGCGCCTCTCTCCGGCGCCGTCGCCGGAATAGAGAAAGGAGGACCCGATCGGCATTTCCGGATAGGGCCTGCCCTGATCGAAGCCCCCGCCGAACTGCGGAGTATCGGTGAAGGCGTTCATCCAGAACGAAATGGTCCCCGGAGCCAGAACCCGATGGCCATTCATGTGGCCGTCAAACCATTTCGCCATTTTGTATTCGGTGGTGGCATGAATGTCGATGGACTGGATCCACCACCTCGCAAAGCGCCGCGCGTGATGAATCTGGGGATAGACTCCGAGCAGCGCTAGCAGCAACACCGCCGCTTCCAGCCGATTCGGCAGCCGCTTCAGGAGCCATCGAGCAAGAAACACCAAACCACCGCAAATCGCCAGGTCCATTTCCACGTGATAGCGATGCGGCTGCGGCACCAGGTCGAATCCGCGCCAAAAAGTCGCGAGCGCCACCGTCGCCATGAAGAATGAGAAGAGCATGAAAAACTGAACGCCCGGCGGCGCGCGCCGCAGAGCGAGTTTCATGGCGACGGCCGCTGCGATGCCGACGACGGCGCGAACCGGGAGCATCCGATATACCGGCGCATAGTCTGCTCCGATCATCGCCGCATTCCAGCGGATGGTCGCGATCGTCGAAGGCGGAACCCATGGCCCTGCCAACAGGTACGCCAGCACGCCGATAGCGCCGGCGAGAAGCCATGTCCTGGATGTATTGCGGTTCAACGAATTCGTTCGCTCGAGCAGCAGGCACAATACCTCGATCGCCAGTGCGAACGCTCCGAGCCAGTTGGTCAGCGCCACGGCGGCCGATGCCACAGCCGCCAGCAGCACGTCCAGCGCCCTCCTGGAAACGAGAGCGCGATCGAGCGCCACGAGAGCCAGCGGCAGCAGCGCTAGTGAGGCCACGTGCGGCCCCTCGCCGTACTTCACCAGAATGTCCAGCCGCCGCGGCATCCAGGGGCCGCCCATGCCGTCCCGGATGTCGCGCACGAGAATTGCCGACGGCGCCACCAGCGAATACAAAAGGCCCGCCGCAAAGCTGTAGAAGCGGTCACCCGAAAGTCGAACGCTCAACCAATACAGCGCAACAGGCCCGAGGCAATAGAAGCATGCCGTTACGAAGTGATACGCCAGCGCCGGGGACCAGCGGGCTATTTCGGCCACCGCCGCCACGATCACATGCAGCAGGGGTGGATAGGAATTCTGGTATGGTATGCCGCAGTACCACAAGGGAAACCACGTGAGGTCTCCCCAGTTGTTCATAATGTACCGGCTGATCGAGATGTACGCTGCCTCGATGGAACTGATGTGCTGCGTGTATTCGGTTCGAAACAGCTCCCAGCAAATCCAGGCGTTCAGAAGGAACAGGGCCGCCGGGAAACCCGCACGGAGAGTGCGGTCTCTCATCTACGCTCCCGTGCCGGAAAAATTAGCGTCGCCGGGCCGCATAGCGAAGTTCTGACGTTGTCCCATTCACGCCGGTTACACCTTGGCCACGGTCTCCACAATAGCGTCGCCGTTGGTGAATAATTCCGGCTTGATCCCGGCGCCGACACCCGGCAGCTCCGGCGCCGTGACGTGGCCGTTCTTCGGCGTCGGCGTATTGTTGATGAAGTGCGGGAATTGGTGGGCGTACTTCCAGTAGTTGCTCTCCATGATGAGGAAGTTGGGGACCGCCGTAGAGAGGTGCGCGGAGCAGACATAAAGTAGCGGCCCGCCGCAGGTGTGGGGCGAGGTAGGGATCAGATACGCATCGGCCAGGTCGGCGATCTTCTTCGCCTCCGACACGCCGCCGCACCAGGTCACATCGTACATAACAACGGAGCAGGCCTTCGCTTCGAGGAACGGCCGGAACTCGTAGCGCGTGGCCAGGGTTTCGCTGACACAAATGGGCGTGCTCGTCAGGCTGGCCAGATGCGCGTAGGCTTCGACGTTGCTCGAAATCATCGCGTCCTCGAGGTAAAGGACGTCGTACGGCTCGAGCGCCTTGGCGACCCGCACGGCGCTGGTGAGGTCGAAGTTCGACCAGCAGTCCACGGCAATATCCATACGCTTTCCTGCAAGGTCGCGGATGTCGCGGATCCACTTCAGGCCCTGTTCCAGGCCCTCCTGCGAGATGAATTTTTCGCGCGCCCGGAAGGGATAGATCTTCATGGCCGTAGTGCCGCGGTCCAGCAGAAACTGCGTGATCTTCACGGTGTCGCGGCCCATCTTCATCTCATTGATGGCCCAGTAATCGGTCGTGGTGTTGTAGACGCGGACCTGCGAGCGCGTCTTGCCGCCGAGCAGCCGGTAGAGGGGCAGCCCGGACGCCTGGCCGAGAATGTCGAGCTGCGCCATATTGATGGCGCTCAGCGTCCGCATTTCAGCCCCACCGGCGTTCCGCATGACCGATTGGAAGTAGAGATTGTTCCAGATGCCGTCGATGTCGCGCGGGTCGCGCCCGAGGAGACTCCGCGCGTGGTCCTTGAGGGCGCCGACCTCGCTGTTGGACCAGGGGTAGGTTTCGCCGGTTCCTACAATCCCCTTGTCGGTGTGCAGCCGCACCCACCAGAACTCGGCGCCATCCGAGCCGCCGGAGCCGCCGCCGACGTGGAGGTCCTTGCGGAATGTCACCGCATCGATCTGGGTGATCTTCATCGGCTCGGTATTGTCGATCGCCGCCCGCAGGGTCGCAGGCAGCAGGCCGGCTCCCAGCGCGGCCAGCGAGCCAACGCCGGCCTGTTTCAAAAACGTCCTTCGCGTCGCTGGATGATGCTTCATTGTTTTCCTCCGTTATCGGTCTAACGCCGCTCCCTCACGGTTGCGGGTATGCTTGGGGACGTCATGCGCCATTAGATTCGCACGGCGTTCTTTTCAACGTATTCGTCAATCTTCGTCCTCGCCGGCGGGCGGTGGTCGATGTAATAGAACCGCTCGGCGTACTGCACATTGTGCTGCCTGCCGTACTCCCTGTAGTCGTCGAGAAGGAACTGGCGGACGTATTGGCGGTTGGCGGTCTGGTCGTCGCTGCCGAGCAGCGGAAGGCGCCTCCCCTGCTTTGTCAGCCGTGC
>JBGOUJ010000262.1:0-9878 GCA_041477005.1 Terriglobia bacterium
AAAAACTGATTTCCAGTGGTGTGGTGGAGGGCCTGAACAACAAGGCCAAAGTCACCATGAGAAAATCCTACGGCTTTCGCACCTACCGAGTCCTCGAACTTGCCCTCTATCACTCGCTTGGCAAGCTACCTGAGCCGGAATTAACCCACGATTTTTTCTGACGAGCCTTTTTTCAGGGAAGCGCTTAGAAAAAATCCGCGCCGCTCCAGATCTTCGAGCAGGGGTTTAAGAGAAGCGAGGATTCCTGAATGTTTAGCGCGTACCAGAACACCAACCGTTCCAATAACGGCGATACCAATCCGGCGCGCTACAGACCGCGCCCGCCGGTCATCCAAGATGACTTGCCATCGTCGCTCGCAGGCGAGGGCGATGGTCTCAGCCTCGCCCTCATCCACCAGTAGCCTCAGGGTGGCCACCAGCGCCTTGTCAGCGGGAGCCTTTAGTCTGAGCCAATCGACGTGGGAACCGAACTCGTCGTGCACGGCCGGTGGAGCCACGACCGGCTCAAATAGAGCGGGAAGCAAATCCAGCCGGTCAATCCGCTCCAGGCCGATTAGGCAGGTGCTGTCGGTTACGACCGGGCCTCTCACACCCCTGCTTCTCGACGGAGCTCCTCGGCGGGGTAATTGAAGACGGGCACCCCATAACGGCCCAAGGCTTCCAGGAAGGCTCGCTTGGAAAGGCCCGCCAGCTTGGCAGCCTGTCCAGCAGATACCCGACCGACCTCATACAGCTTCACGGCCAAGAGGAGCTTCGCCTCTTCTTCCGAAAGGTCAGGGGGAAGACTGACTCTCAGTTCACTCGCCTTCGTCATACTCGCCTCGCAACCGCTACAGTTCTAGTCTAGTGTACGCCATTCTCCAGCGCACGGATACAGAAGGGGATCGGGTATGGGACCTAGAAGAACTGCTCTCTGCTCAGCCCAGGTGAAAGTTGGTTTCCGCGGGGCCCTGACCTTCACGTCGACTAGGGCAGAGCTTGCTTTAGAAACTGCTCCAGAGCCGGCCTCTCCTGGTTCCTCATCTGCCACCCGGGGGTAAGCATTATGATGATTCTCCAGTGCTGGCGACGCAGGTAGGCAATCGGCCGGGAGTCCGATTCAAGGAGAAGTTGCAAGCCTCCAAGGACTCCGATAAAACCAACTCGATCCAAACGATAGGAAATGACTAAGTAGAGCAGGAAACCGATCAGGGTTCCGAGTAGCGTTACGAGTCCGAACATTCCCGACAGCATCGAGAGGACACTCTCCATACTTTTCTAGCCCGCCCGAACCGCCAGCCAAGATGTTGACCATAACAATAAGAGGCCAAGAAGCCAAAGCCAATGTGACCAAAAGAAACGATGAATCGGCCGGTCGCTCAAACCTCCGATACCCTCTATTATAGCATACCTGATGAAGGTCGCCGCACGTAAAGAATCAAGAACGCAACGCCACCGAAGATCGCCCCGAGGTAGTCGAGCTCCCCCGCCCGGCTCACGAAGATGTGAAACTGAGAACCTTTGTTGACGATGGCAGCCAGAAACAGCCCCAGTGAAGCGTTGGCCAGGTCCCAGCCGAGCAAGCGAAACTGTTTAGCCGGCGGGGGTGGTCGTGCCCGTTCCAAAACATTGGACGCAAAAAATGCTTGACACCACGTCCGCGCTGGGGCTATCGTTCACAATGGATGTGACGAGGACGGCCACATCTTATGTCCCCCCGCGACCTGATTCCATTCCTCCTGGTGTGCCTGCCCCCGGCTGCGGCCCAAACCCCGCAGTATGTCGGGGCAGGGGGGTGCTCAGGGTCCAACTGCCACGGCGGCACTTCGCCGGCGGCGGAGACGGACAGCCGGATCCTCGCTAACGAGTACTCCATCTGGTCGGTTCGGGACAAGCATTCCAAGGCCTACGGCGTGCTCGGGAGCGAGCGCTCGAAGCGCATGGGCGAGATCCTGAAGCTCGGCGCCCCGCAGTCGGCGCAGCGCTGCCTGGCGTGTCACGCCTTGGGCTCGCCGGCGAAATCCGTATCCGACGGCGTGGCCTGCGAGGCTTGCCACGGGCCGGCGCAGAAGTGGCTGGGGCCGCACACCGCGGCGAACAATCCCCACTCCAACAACGTCGCCCTGGGGATGTACGACACCAAAGAGATTAGCCTTCGCACCAAGAAGTGCCTGGAGTGTCACCTCGGGAGCAGCGAGAAGGCCGTCGATCACGAGTTGATCGCCGCCGGCCACCCGGACCTGCCTTTCGAGCTCGACACCTTCAGCGCCGCGCTGCCCATGCACTGGCGCGATCCCAAGCCGCAGGCGGGCAACAGCCTGCCGCACGTGCGCGTGTGGGCGGTGGGCCAGGCCACGGCGCTGGCCGAGGGAATGCGGTTGCTCGCCACGCACGCTTCGAGCGCCTGGCCGGAGTTTTCGGATCTGGAGTGCTACCAGTGCCACCACGACCTGCGGGCCACTAGCTGGCGGCTGGAGCGCGGCTACCCCGGCCGCAAGGCGGGCAGCCTGCAAGTGAACCTCGCCCGGCAGGACGTGTTGCGAGTTCTAGCCGCCCAGGCGGCCGCCGAACAGGTCGGCGCCCTCGAAAGCGCCGTGACTCGAGTGTCCAGCCTGGTCTCCGGCCGGTTCACCGACGGCGCGGCCATCGCTCAGGCGGCGCGCGCGGCCGAGCAGCAAGCCAACGCCTTGGCCGCCCGCTTCGCCCGCGAGGACTTCAACGCCGCCTCGGCGCGAGCCATCGCCAAAGCCCTGACCGCCGATATCTGGGCCATCGCCAGCCACGGAGTGGGATCGGCCGAGCAAGCCACCATGGCCCTGGACTCCCTGGGCGCCGCCTACACTGGCAACAAAGCCGCGTTCCAGGACGGTATGAGCAAACTCTACGACTACCTGGAGCATCCCTCGGCCTACCACCCGTCGGAATTCGCCAACCAGTTCCGTAAGACGGCTGGCCTGCTGAATTGAAACCACAGATGAACACAGATAAACACAGATTCCGAAGGGTTTTCCATCTGTGTTCCTCTGTGTTCATCTGTGGTTCCTTGTGCTTGAACGCCCAGCGGGAGCATCAATTGGGGGTCAAGGGGCGCACGCGGGAAGCGGGGCGTCCGCCCGCCGCGCGCAGCCCGGTCCACATTTTGCCGCGCCGCGGCCCGACGGGAGCGGAGATCCAGTTGCCGCCCAGCCCGCTGCAGGCCGAGCTCGAACGGCTTCGCGCCACTGCTCCGCCGCCAAGCCCCATCGCTGAAGACCGGCTGCGGCCGGTGGTTCGCCGGGTTGCGAGCGTCATGCCGCCGTCGCCGCTGCCGCCGGCGCCTGCTGCCGTGCTCTATCGCCGGCCGCGGCCCATGCCCGACGGCGCTGTTCTCGCAGGTATTCTGCCTACCTTCGAGATCCCGGCGCCGCCGACCGAGCCTACCGCCCTGCCCAACCGCTGGCGCATCGGGTTTCCCGCGTGGCGGCGCTACGACAATACCCGTCTCGATACGGTGTATGCCCAGCAGCGCTGGTGGGATCCTTTCAACCGCAACGTCATCAAGGGCGACTACCCGATCTTCGGGCGCAAGAACTTTCTGAACTTTACCGGGGTGAGCGACACGCTGGTCGAAACGCGGCGCCTGCCCACCGCGAGCGACGTCAGCTCGGCCAGCCCCGGCAGCTACGACTTCTTCGGACGCGGCGAGCAGCTTTTCGTCAAGCAGGATTTCCGCCTGACCCTCGACCTGTTCCGCGGCAGCGCCGGCTTCCAGCCGGTCAGCTACGAGGTTCGCTTCACGCCGCAGTTCGACATCAACTACCTGCTGGCTCGGGAAAATGGCGTGGTGAACATCGACGTTCGCCAGGGCGTCCGCCGCACCGACAGCCACGCCGGCGTGCAGGAGATGTTCTTCGAGAAGCGCCTGTTCACCAACAGCGCCTCGGCCTTTCGTCCCCGCGCCGACGCCGATGACCTCGGCAGCGCCTACTACGACTTCACTTCCCTCCGGGTCGGCATCCAGCGCTTCACCAGCGATTTTCGCGGCTTCATTTTTTCCGACGAGCAGCCGGGCGCGCGCCTGTTCGGCAATTTCCGGAACAACCGCTTCCAATACAACCTGGCCTACTTCAACATGCTCGAAAAGGACACCAACAGCGGCCTGAACACCTTCGAGCGGCGCCACCAAACCGTATACATCGCCAATCTGTATTGGCAGGACTTTCTGGTCAAGGGCTACACGGCCAATTTCAGCCTGCACTACAACAACGACCAGCCGACGTTTCACCTCGACAGGAACGGTTTCCTCGTCCGCCCGGCCCGGGTCGGCGATCCGCGCCCGCACAAGATCCGCGCCGCCTACGCGGGGTTCGCCGGCGACGGCCACATCCGCCGCCTGAACATCTCCAACGCCTTCTACCAGGCCTTCGGCCGCGACGACTACAACCCCATCCCGGCCCAGAAGAACCCGCAGCACATCAATGCGCAGATGGCCGCGCTCGAGGTCAGCTACGATCGCGACTGGCTGCGCTACAAAGCCTCGGCCTTCTACGCCTCCGGCGACGGCAACCCCAACGACGGCCGCGCCCGCGGCTTCGATTCCATCGTCGATAACCAGAACTTCGCCGGCGGCGGCTTTCTCTCGAACGGCCTCTTCGCCGACCGCGGCCAGACGAACCCGCTCTTCGAGGGCGGCGGCGTCAACTTCTTCAATCGCCAGACCATCCCACTCACCGGCGCCGGCGTGACGCTCCTCAGCTTTAACAGCCTGCTGCCGTCGCTGCGGAGCAGCAAGGAGGAGGGTCAGGCGAACTTCCTGAATCCCGGCATCCTGGTTTTCAACGCGGGTCTCGAAGCCAAGATGACGCCCAAGTGGCGCTCGCAGTTGAACGTGAACTATCTGCGTTTCGAGCGCACCGAGGTGCTGGAGGCGCTGCTGTTCCAAAGCGGCATCCACCACGAGATCGGATGGGATTACGGCTTCGGCGCGCAATACCGGCCGCTGCTAAGCGAGAACGTCGTCTTCACCGGCGGCTTCGGCTTCCTAAGACCCGGCAGCGGCTTCAAAAACATTTACACCGGAGACACTCTTTACTCCGGTTTCCTGCACTTGAGGCTGTTGTTTTAAAAGCCATGAAACCACAGATGAACACAGATAAACACAGATTCCGAACGGTTTTCTATCTGTGTTCCTCTGTGTTCATCTGCGGTTCCATTCTTTCCGGCGCCGAGGACCGGCTGCTGCGCCAGGGGCCGGACGACGCGCAGCGGAAGAGCGCAGGCTGCCTCTCGTCCGGCTGCCACACCGGCATCGAGCCGATGCACGTCTCCCCGGCCGTGCGGCTCGGATGCACCGACTGCCACGGCGGGCGCGCTGACACCACCGACAAGAAGACCGCCCACGTGGCGCCGCGGAATTCGCGCCTATGGCCGCCGATCGGCAAGCCCGTCCGCTCCCACGCCTTGCTCAACCAGGAAAGCCCCGAATTTGTGCGGTTCCTCAATCCCGGGGACCTGCGCGCCGCGGACCAGACTTGCGGCACAAGCGGCTGCCACACGGCGATCGTCTTCAAGGTGCGGCAGAGTCTGATGACCCATGGCGCGTTCCTGTGGAGCGCCGCGCTCTACAACAACGGGGCCTATCCTCTCAAGGATGCCGCCTTCGGCGAGGGCTACGATTCGCGCGGCGTCTCACGGAAACTCTTCACCATGCCGCCGCCGACGCCCGACCAGACGCGCTTGCAGGGCATCCTGCCGATGTTGCAGCCGCTGCCGCAGTTCGAGATCACGCAGCCCGGCAACACCCTGCGCGTTTTCGAGCGGGGCGAGGAGCGGCTCAGCAACCGCGGCTTCGGCACCCTCACCCGCACCGACCCCGTGTTTCAAGGGCTGCAAAAGACGCGCCTGCTCGACCCGCTGCTTTCCTTCTTCGGCACCAACGACCATCCGGGCGACTTCCGCTCCTCCGGCTGCACGGCTTGCCACGTCGTCTACGCCAACGATCGAGACCCGGTCCACTCCGGCCCCTACGCCGGCATGGGCCACACCGGCCTCAGCCAATCGAACGATCCGGCCATTCCCAAGAACCAGCCCGGTCACCCCATCGCGCACCGCCTCACGCGCGCCATCCCTTCCAGCCAGTGCGTGGTCTGCCACATGCACCCCGGCACTTCTTACGCCTCCCAATACCTCGGCTACATGTGGTGGGACAACGAAACCGACGGCGACCTCATGTATCCGCCGCAAAGCAAGAAGCTCTCACCCGAAGAGGCGGCGCGCTCGCTGGCCGCGAATCCCGAGGCCGCGTCCCTCAAAGGCAACTGGTCCGATCCGAAGTTTCTGGAGAACCTCACCACGCTCAACCCCAAGCTGAAGCAGACCCAGTTCGCCGACTTCAACGGCCACGGGTGGGTCTATCGGGCTGTGTACAAGCACGACCGGAAGGGAACGCTGCTCGACGCCGAAGACCGGCCGGTCGATTTCAACGACCCGGACAAGTTCAAAAAGGCCGTCCACCTGCGCGACATTCACCTGGAAAAGGGCATGCACTGCGTGGACTGCCACTTCGAGCAGGACTCCCACGGCGACGGCAAACTCTACGGCGAAGCGCGGGCCGCCGTCGAGATCGACTGCGTCGATTGCCACGGCAGCATCACCCAGCGCGCGAATCTCAAAACCTCCGGTCCCGCCGCCCCCAGCCCGCCGCGCGATCTCTCCATCCTCCGCACGCCGTTCGGAACCAGGCGCTTCGAGTGGGCGGAGCACGACGCGCTGATCCAGCGGTCCATGGTCGACCCCGACAAGGAGTGGAAGGTTTCCCAGGTGATCGACTCCATCGATCCGACCCGCCCCAACTACAACCCGAGGGCGCGGCTGGCCAAGACCTTGCAGCGTGACGGGAAGACCTCCGGCGATGCCCGCGTGCCCGCCGAGTCGCTGGCCCACTCGAACGAAAAGATGTCCTGCTACGCCTGCCACACCTCCTGGATGACCAGTTGCTTCGGCTGCCACCTGGTGATGCGAGCCAACGCCAACCGGCCGCCGCTCCACTGGGAAGGCGACAACCCGACGCGCAACTTCACCAGCTACAACTTCCAGGTGCTGCGCGACGATGTCTTCATGCTGGGTCTCGACAGTACCGTGAAGAAGCAGCGCGTCGCCCCGGTCCGCTCGTCGAGCGCCGTGCTCGTGGCCTCGCAGAATGCTTCCCGCGAGTGGCTCTACTGGCAGCAGCAAACGATCTCGGCCGAAGGTTACAACGGCCAGGCCTTCAACCCCCACTTTCCCCACACGGTTCGCGCTCGCGAAACCCGCACCTGCACCGATTGCCACGTCGCGGCCGAGAACGACAACAACGCGTGGATGGCACAGGTCTTGCTGCAGGGCACCAATTTCGTCAACTTTCTGGGCCGCTACGTGTGGGTCGGCGAGGGCCGTTCAGGCTTCGAAGCCGTGGCCGTCACCGAGCATGAGGAGCCAGAGGCCGTCATCGGCAGCTACCTGCACCGGCTCGCCTACCCGGAAAAATTCGCGCAGCACCAGAAGACCAAGCAGCTCACCGAAGCCCATCATCACGAGGGATCGGAGATACTGAGCCTGCAGGCGCGGGGCGAGTATCTCTACGCGGCCAAGGGCAAGGGCGGCGTGGAAGCCTATGACATCGCCCAGATCGACAACAAGGGCTTCGCCGAGCGCGTCATCACGGCCCCGGTCTCGCCGCTCGGCCAGCGCTTCCACGTGAAAACGAAGGACGCCGCCTGGATCGCTTCGCCGACCACGCTCGGGGTCGATCCCGCGCGCCGCCGCAACCCGGCCAACGAGGAGCAGCCCATCCACCCGCTCTACGCCTTTCTCTACGTCGCCGATCGCGAGGAAGGCCTCATCCTGATCAACGCCGCCACGCTGCTCGACGGCGATCCGCGCAACAATTTCCTCCGTCGCGAGGTCACCTTTAACCCCGGCGGCATTCTGAATGGCGCCGCCCACGTGGTCACCGCCGGCAACTACGCTTACGTCGCCTGCGGCCGCGGCCTGGTCATCGTTGACATCGACAATCCGAAGCAGCCGAAAGTCGTCGCGGAGATTCCCCTGAAGGGCGTGCGTGCCACGGCCATCCAGTTCCGCTACGCCTTCGTCTGCGACGCCGAGGGGCTCAAGATTGTAGACATCACCGACGTTCACCGGCCGGTGGTGAAGGCTTCGGCGGCCCTCGCCCAGGCCCACGATGTCTACGTCGCCCGCACTTACGCCTACGTGGCCGCGGGGCCGCAGGGGCTGGCGATCCTCGACGTGGAGCGTCCGGAAAAGCCGGGCGCGCCGCGCTTCTTTTCCGAGGGCGGCATCAACGACGCCCGCGCCGTGAAGGTCGGTATGACCAATGCCAGCCTGTTTGCCTACGTGGCCGACGGTAAGAACGGCTTGCGGGTGCTGCAACTGACCTCGCCGGCGAAGACTCCCGGCAACTACGGTTTCAGCCCCGAGCTGCAACCGGAGCTGATAGCCAGCTACAAAACGCGAGGTCCCGCCGTCGCGCTCTCGAAAGGCCTGGACCGCGACCGGGCGGTGGATGAGAGCGGCAACCAGCTCGCGGTTTTCGGCCGCCGCGGGTCGCGGCCGTTCAATCGCCAGGAGATGGAGCGCCTCTACCTGCGCGACGGCAAGCTGTACGTCGTGACCAACAGCGGAGAGGTCCGATGAGAGTCAGGGTCTTCTGCTTCGTCACCAACCGGCGGCTGCCCACTGCCCATTGGCTGCTGCCCGCCGGGTACTGCCTGCTAGCCACTGCCTGCTGCCTCGCCCAGCCGGTGCTCCACACGGAAGTGCGCAATGGCGTGGTCCGCGCGGTCGTGCTGCACGCCGCCGGCGGCACCCAGGTGACCGATGACAACCCGGCGGCGGCCGGCGAGACCCTGATCGCGGCGGCCGATGGCGTGACCGGGCCGGCCTGGCCGGTCCCCCGTCGCCGGCGATGTGATGCCACGGTTCTGGTGGGCGACGCTGCTGCCGTCCCAGGCACCTGCTTAGGCGCTCAGGGCGTGCAGTTCGCTTTGCCCGGCGGCGCCAGTGGGAGCTTCCTGGAGTTGTCTCTCGTCTCCGGCGCCGGCCGCAGCAACGCCGCCACGATCCCGGTCGTCCCGGCGGACCCGGGGCAACTTCTGGCCGCCGAGGTCGACGGCCTGGTCCTGCGCGCCGCCGGGGCCATCGACAATCGCCACATGGCGATCGCCGTCACCGACCGCGCGGGACGGCCGCTCGCGATCTATCGCAAGCCCCTGGCCACCGATGGCGACGTCGAGACCGCGCTCTCGCTCGCCCGCACCGGCGCCTTCTTCAGCCACAACCAGGCGCCGCTTTCCTCGCGCACGGTTCAGACCATCAGCCGCGAGCATTTTCCCAACGACATCCCTAACCAGCCCGCCGCCGCCCTGTTCGGCATTGAAAATACCAACCGGGGCTGCGACTTCAACGCGCCGTTTCTGCCCGGCAAGAGCCTGCCTCCCTCGAAAAACGCCGCCGGCGACGGCTTCGGCCGGGGCATCACGACCGTTCCCGGCGGCATCCCCGTTTACAAGAACGGCCCCATGGTGGGCGGGCTCGGCGTCGCCGGCATCGGCGCCGACGCCGGCGAATTCGCCGCCGTCGCGGCCGTGGCGGGCACGCCGTTCTTCGTCCCGCTGCCCTTGCCTCCGCCGGGCGCCGTCTATATCGACGGCATTCGACTGCCCTTCGTGAATCAGGTTACGCAGCCCGCCGGAACGCAAGCGGCCTCCTCGCCGGGCGGCGTCTATCAAATCAACCCGCGCGACGGCGCGGCCGTCCCGGACGGCTACCTGGCCGGACCCACCGGCAGCGCGATGCTCTCAGCCAGCGACGTCGATGGCATCATCCAGCGAGCCATCGACACCGCCAATCGGACCCGCGCC
>JBGOUJ010000263.1:0-9865 GCA_041477005.1 Terriglobia bacterium
CCGAGGCCTACTGGTCGCCCGACGGCAAGCGCCTGATCTTCCAATCCACCCGTGACGGCCGGCAGTGCGATCAGATCTACATCATGAACGCCGACGGCTCCGGCGTGCAACTGGTTTCAACCGGCCGCGGCCGCACCACTTGCGGCTATTTCCTGTCCGACAACCAGCACATCATTTATGCCTCCACCCACGAAGCCGGTCCCGAGTGCCCACCGCCGCCCGACCGCAGCCGCGGCTATGTTTGGGCCGTCTACCCCGGCTACGACCTGTTCGAGGCCACCGACGCCGGCCAGATCACCAGGCACCTGACGAGCGAACCCGGCTACGACGCCGAAGCGACCGTCAACTGGAAGACTCGCAAAATCGTCTACACCTCGCTCGCTTCCGGCGATCTCGATCTCTGGTCGATGAACCTCGACGGCTCCGGCCGCCGCCGCCTCACGCACGACCTCGGCTACGATGGCGGCGCCGTCTTCTCACGCGACGGCAAGAAGCTGGTCTGGCGCGCCAACCATCCGGGCCCGCCGGAGGCGGTCGGCGCCTACCGGAAGCTGCTCGCCGCGAACCTGACCACACCGATGAAAATGGAGCTCTACGTCGCCGGCGCCGCCGGGAAGAACGCGAAACAGATCACCCATTTCGGCTGCGCCAGCTTCGCCCCCACCTTCACGCCCGACGGCCGCCGGATCCTTTTCGCCTCCAACAAGAACAACTGCGACGGCCGGCAGTTCGAGCTGTTTCTGATCGATCCGGACGGGCAGAACCTGCGGCAGGTGACATCCTTCGGAGGGTTCACTTCCTTCCCCGAGTTTTCCCCCGACGGCAGGCAACTCGTTTTCACCTCCGATCGCAATGCCAAAGAGCGTTACGAGTTCAACATTTTCGTGGCGGACTGGAAGGAGTAGCGGGGCGGGAAGGGGATCGGCCGCTATTTCGGCCGGGCGCTACTTGCGCCGGGCGGCTTTACTGGTCTTGGCAGGGGCCGCGCCGGCCGACAGCCCCAGCCCTCTCAGTTGATCCGCCGCCAGCTTGGCGGCCGGCGAGTTCGGGTACTTCGCTCGGACCCCGCGGAACTCGCGCACGGCCATGTCGCGCTTGCCCTGCTTCAGCAGCGAGAGGCCTTTCTTGTACTGCGCATCCGGGGTGCGCGGCCCTTCCGGGTATCGCTCCAGAACCTTATCGAAAGCCTCCACGGCCTGGCCGAAGTCCGCGTTCTCATAGAAAATCTGGCCGAGATAAAACTGCGCTTCGACCGCTTGGTCCGTGGTGCCGTAAAGCTGAAGATACTGAGTGAACTCCGGCCCCGCCAGATTGTAGTTGCCGGCCTGATAGTCCTTCATGGCCCCCTGCAAGAGCGCGGAGGGCGACTGGGCCTGCGGCTGCGACGGGGTGAGCGCCGTCGATGAGGCCGCCGGCGGGGGCACGGTGCTGACAATGTTCTTTATGTCGGCGAGCTGCTGCTGCAGCTTCGACAGCTTGGAATTCATCTCCTGGATGGCATCCCGCAGCGCTTGAAACTGGCCGGTCAACGAGTCGACGCGCGCGTTGGTGTCAGCCAACGGCGCAGCCATGCTCTTGGCTTGGTCCTGCAAGCCCTTCTCGAGCACGACGAACCTGGTGGAGAGCCCGTTGGCGGCGTTCAGGTTCTGGTTGAGCAGTTGCTGGGTTACCGCCAGACGCTCGTCGAACGAGCTCTGCAGCTTGTTGAGCTGATCCTGCAACTGCGCCACATCTCGTTGAAGCTGCAACATTTCCTTGCTGACGGGGAAAGCGGGCAAGACCGCTAAGGCGAACACCAACAACAATCGGTGCGGCAAGACATACCTCCGAAGTGTCGCTTCCTGCGGCGGGCGCGGGCGCCAGGGTGCTGCTGCCTGGCGCCCACACCTCACCTCTGAGAGCGGATCGCTCAGTTACCGGCCGCGAAATGCCCGCGTCGGTTCCTCTGCCAGCACGACTCTTCCTGCTCCGTGCACTGGGGCCGCTCTTTGCCGTAGCTGATGACGCTGAGCTTGTCCGCCGGAACCCCCATTTGAGTCAGGAATTCCTTGGCGGCGGTGGCGCGCCGATCGCCCAAGCCCAGGTTGTATTCGGCCGAGCCGCGCTCGTCGCAATGGCCTTCAATCACCACGCGGGCGCTCGAGAAATCGCCGAATAGCGCCTTGAGAGCGTCGGCGTCGGAGGTCAGCGTGGTGCGCGCATCCGGACGGATGTCCGACTTGTCGTAGTCGAAGTAGGCATCCTGGACACGCCGCCCCAGCTCTTGGCCAAAGTCCGCCCTCGGCTTCGGCGGCGGTGGCGGCGGCGGCGCGGCCCTCACCGTCACCTGAGCGTTGGCGTTGTTCGCACCGCCCGGCCCCTTTACTGTGATCGTATAGTTGGTCGAGCTGGTCGGAGACACCTGGCGCGAGCCATCGGTCGCAACGCTTCCAATGCCGGGGCTGATGGACGCCTCGTTGGCATTCGTAGACTTCCAGGTCAACGTCACCGACTGCCCCGCCTCGATCGAGCTCGGCTCCGCGCTGATCGAAACCGTCGGCCGCGCCGGCGCCGGCGGCGGCTGGGTTGGCACCGCTGCGGGCGGAGGAGGTGGTGGAGGTGGCGGCGCCTTCTTCTTGCATCCCGCCGTGAACAATACCAGGCAGAGGCCCAGCAATACCAGAATCAACTCTCGCTTACGTCCCATGTCGTTTTCGTCGCCTCCTAGATAAGGTTCAGGACTACAATCCTCTTTTGTTTGTCGTTTCTTTTTCGCTTCTTTTTTCTACTTCACCCCCCACACAGGCATCTCATTGCGGCCCTGCGTGGTTAATTTTTTCGGTTGCGTGCCATCGGCCAGCATGGTCCAGATTTGCGTCCCGCCCTGGCGGTTGGAGGCAAACACGATGTGCCGGCCGTCCGGAGCCCAGGACGGGTGCTCGTTCCGCCCGGCTCCGAAAGTCAACTGCGTCAAGTTCTGGCCGGCGACCTCCTCGATGAAGATGTTGTAATTGCCCGGCTCGAACCCCTTGGTCCAGGCAAAAGCAATCCGCTGGCCGTCGGGCGACCACGCCGGGTTGACGGCGTCGCCGCCTCCGCTGGGGGTCAGCTTCTGCACGTTCGTGCCGTCGGCGTCCATCAAGTAGATCTGCGGTTGCCCGCTCTGACCGGAGATAAAAGCGATCTGCGCTCCGGTCTTGGGGTTGAACTTCGGCTCCATCTCCACCGCCTGCGTGTGGGAGATTCGCCGCAGGTCGCTGCCGTCGATATTGGCGATATAGATCTGCGTCCGGCCGCTCAAGGACGAGGCGAACGCCAGCCGCTTGCCATCCGGCGAAAAGCCCGGCGTCGCGTTCAGCGACGCCACTTGATTATAAAACGTTAGGCGGCGATTTGTTTCCAGAGAATGGATAAAAATGCCGGGCGACTGGCGGGCGAAGCTGGTGAAGGCGACCATCGACGCGTCCGGGCTGACCTCCGGGCTCATCGAGATCGAGTTGTAGCGGGTGATGGGGACCTGGTTCGAGCCGTCGTAATCCATGGCCCAGATTTCCTTGTGCCCGGTGCGGTTGGAGGCGAAGTAGATCCGGGAACCCGCGATTCCGGCGCCGGCGCCCAGCCTCTGCAGGATGTCGCTCGAAAACTCGTGGGCCACTATGCGGGCGCCGTTGGCGTCGTTGCCGCCGATGTATTTCTTGCCTAAGATCCAGGCCGCGCCGGTGTCGTTCTTGCTGACGTCGAAGAGCCATCCGAACAGCACGAACGAGTCCCCTTGCACGGCCGTCGATCCGAAGGCCAATACATGGGCCTGGACCGGCGGCTGCGACCAATCGGTCAGCCAGGGGCCCTGGCGAATGGGGGTGGGGGCCGGGCCCGGCTTCTCGCCGCGACGCATAGGCCGGACCGGCGGGGCCAGGGGCGGCTTGAAGTCTTCCGGTTTCTGCGGAACCTCGGTGGGATAGAAGCTTTTGGAAACCATCTCGAAGACGCCCGAGCTTTCGAGATCGTTCCACAAGGTCGTATTGAAGGTGTCGTTGACCGCCGCCGGCACGTTGGGCCCTCGAAAATCGGGGCAGCCCATGCGCACCCGGCCGCGCTCGCCGACGATCCGGATGGTGATATCCGGCTGCTGCGCCAGGATGGCGATAGCCGTCAGCAGAACCGTCAGAGACAAAATGAATCTTGTAATGCGGTTGCTCATCGCCTCAATTGAAACCAGACTTCGGTGGAGACCGAACTCTTTCCCAGATCGGCAGGCAGCGCCGTGACCGGGTTCGAGTTGGTCACCGCCCGCAAGGCCGCGTAATCCACCGCGGGATTCCCGCTCGACTGCGCCAGGCGGATGTTACGCAAGCCGCCGTCCCGCAGGATTTCAAAACTTACCACACTTCGGGGCGCGGCGCGAATCTGCGCGTCCAACTGTATCAGCTCCCGCTGCCATTGCTCTCCAATGCGGCGCCGCAAAGCCTCCTCGTACCAACCGTACCGCGACCCGAACGGCGATCCCGCCCCCGCGCCGCCGCCGATGCCCATCGAATCGGGCTGCAGGCCCGTATAGGAAGGCGTGTTCACGCCCATTCCTTTGGAGGCGTAGAGCTGGTTGTCGCGGGCCGGTATGTAAGGGCGGAATTTTCGCTCCGGCGCCTTCCGCTCGGCCTTCTTGCGCTCGCTGGCGGAAGGGATCGGGACGGCGTCTGCGGGCGTCTCGACCTTCTCCTTCGCCTGCGCCTTAGCCTTCTCCGGCGGCGGCGTAGGGGCCGAGGAGCGGCTGTCATTGGCCACCGGGTTCTCGATCACCGTCTGGGCCGGCGCCAGGGGAATCTCCTTGACGATGTTCACCGGCATCGCCACGCCGGGCATGGCGTCGGGATTTCCAAAGGCGATCCGATTGTGGGCGAGCAGCCAGGTATAGCCCAGGGACAAGCCGAAAAAACCCGCGTGCATCACCAGCGACCCCAGGAACGGCCGCCGCAGGCTGTCGCTCTGCTCCAGTGGATCGAAATGCGTCGTCATTTCTTTGCCGGTCTCGTCTCCAGCGGCTGCGATACCACGCTCACCGCCACCTTGGCCCGGGCCAGCTCCGCCATGACCTGCACGGCGGTCTCCCAAGGCACGTCCTTGTCGCAGCGCAGGTAGGCGCCGCGGTTTTTGCCGAGCATCGGCTCCAGCTTCTTGACCAGATTGTTGATGTTGACCGGATTCGCGTTGATGTAGAGCTGATCCTTGTTGGAGATGTTGACGACCGGCATCTCCTTTGTCGCCGCCGACACTTCCCGGGTTTTGGGAACATCCACCTCGACGCCGTACTCCATCACGTGCGCCGTCAGCATGAAGATGATCAGCAGCACCAGCACCACGTCCACGAAGGGCGTGATATTGATCTCGGCCATCGCGCTATTGCGGCCGCCGCGGGTATTGAAGGCCATGGCCCGTTACTCCCCGAAACTTCTCTCCGCCAGGTTGACGAACTCCAGCCCGAAGTCGTCCATGCGGGCGCCGATCTCCTTGATGCGGTGCAGAAAATAGTTGTAGAAGATCAGCGCCGGAATGGCCGCCAAGAGGCCGAAAGCGGTGGCGATCAGCGCCTCGGAAATCCCCGGAGCGACGGCCCGCAGGCTGGCGCCCCCTTCCTGCCCGAGGCCCCGGAAGGAGTCGATCACGCCCCACACCGTGCCGAACAGCCCGATGAACGGCGTGGCCGAAGCGGTGGTCGCCAGCCAGCTCATGTTGCGCTCCAGGCGCGTCAATTCCTCGCCCGAGCCGAGCTGCATGGCCCGCTGCAGCGCCGGAATGTTGTGCAGCCGCCCTTTCCCGTTGACCTGCCGCTCCACTTCCTGGTAGCCGAACTCGAACACCACGGCGAGCGGCGCCGCCTGGAACTGCGCCGCCAGCGTGTTCATCTCGGCCAGCTTCTGGGTGCGGCGAAACGCTTTCAGGAATTGCTCGTTTCTCGTCCTGGCCTTCCGCAAAGCGTTCCCCTTGGCGAAGATGATGGTCCACGAGAGCAGAGAGAACAACAGCAAAACGGCGATCACGCCCTGTGAGACCGGGCCGGCGTCCAGGATCATCTGCAAGACGTCGTTCTGTAGCAGTAAGGCAACCGGGCCGTATGCCGTCAATTCATCTCCTCGTTCCCGCTCCTATCTTTGAAATTTAACACATAATAATGGTGGACAGCCATCGGGTAGCCATCCGCCGTCAGCCGACAGCGGACAGCAAGCCCTCCGCCGGCCGGGCTTGTGAGAGTCGATAGCCGACGGCTCGTGGCGGATAATAGCGGGCAGCGTAGACGTCAGCTTTCAGCCAGCCCTGCGCCGGCCGGGATCCTGAGAGTCGATAGCCGACGGCTCGTGGCGGATAATAACGGGCAGCGTAGACGTCAGCTTTCAGCAAGCCCTCCGCCGGCCGGGCTCCTGGAGTCGATAGCCGACGGCTCGTGGCGGATAATAGCGGACAGCGTAGCCGACAGCCGTCAGCTTTCAGTAAGCCCTCCGCCGGCCGGGCTCCTGAGAGTCGATAGCCGACGGCTCGTGGCGGACAATGGCGGACAGCCAGCGGGTAGCTGACAGCCATCAGCTTTCAGCTATCAGCAAGCCTTGCGCGACCCGCTACTGAGAGCCGATCGCTGATGGCTGATAGCTGATGGCTGATAGCTGATTGCTGACGGCTGGGTTTTCCTATGCTCCACCAGCTCGAAATCGAGAACTACGCGGTGGTCGAGAAGCTGCGGGTCGGCTTTCACGAGGGGCTGAACCTGCTTACCGGCGAGACCGGGAGCGGTAAGTCGATCCTGGTGGACGCCCTCTCGCTGCTGCTCGGCGCCCGGGCGTCGCCCGAGCTGATCCGCGCCGGGGCCGAGCGCGCCCGCGTGGCCGGCGTCTTTGAAGTCGCCAGTTCGCCGGCCGGCGTGGAGCTCGACCAGGGCGAGCTGCTGGTCGAGCGGGAGATCCTGGCCAACGGCAAATCGCGGATCTATGTGAACGGCCGGCTGACCACCCTGGCCGCTCTGCGGGAGATGGCGCCGCTGCTCGGTGATATCCACGGCCAGCACGAGCAGCAGGATTTGTTCTCGTCCCAAACCCAGCTCGATATGCTGGATCAGTTCTGCGGGACGCTGGAGCTGCGCGGCCGGGTCGCGGCGGTTTTCGAGCAGTGGAAGGAAGCGGGCGGCCGACTCGATGAGCTGCGTCGCAACGAGCAGGAGAAGCTCCGCCTGCTCGACCTGTGGCGGTTCCAGAACCAGGAGATCAGCCAGGCGAAGCTGCGGCCGGGCGAGGACGCCGAGATGGAGGAGGAAAAGCGGGTGCTGGCCAATCTCACCCGCATCCAGCAGGCCGGCTCGAGCGCGTACGAAGCGCTCTACGAATCGCCCGGCTCGGCCGCCGCCCAGGTGAAGAACGCCGCCCGGGCGCTCGAGGACGTGACCCGCTTCGACGCTGCCTTCGGCTCGCTCGCCCAGTCTCTCCACACCGCCCGCATCAGCCTGGAGGAGGCCGCGCTCGAGCTGCGCAAGTACCTCGATCGCCTGGAGGCCAACCCGGACCGCCTCGGCGAGATCGAAGACCGGTTGGCCCTGATCGAGAAGCTCAAGCGCAAGTACGGCTCGACCCTCGAGCAGGTGCTGGCCTTCGGCGGGCAGGTGGCCCGCCAGATCGAGGATCTCGAATCGAGCGAGGAAACGATCCGACGCGTGGACGAGGAGCAGCGGAGGCGGGCCGCCGAATATGAGCAGCTCGCCGGCCAGCTCTCCGAGCGCCGGCGGCAAGGCGCCGGGCGGCTGGAGAAACCGGTCGAGAAGGAGCTCGGGGCCCTGGCCATGGAGCGCACGCGCTTCGAAGTGGCCTTCGAGCCGGCTCCGGCCTGGACGGCCCACGGCACGGACCAGGTGCAGTTCCTGGTTTCCCCCAACCCCGGCGAGCCGCCCCGGCCGCTCGAGCTGGTGGCTTCGGGCGGCGAGCTTTCGCGCATCACGCTGGCCATCAAAACGTGCCTGGCCGGGGACGCCCGCTCCGCCGGCCCTCACCCCCGAACGCTGGTCTTCGATGAGATCGACGCCGGGATCGGCGGCCGCGCGGCCGAGGCGGTGGGCCGGCGCCTCTCTCGCCTGGCGCGCCGCTACCAGCTCCTCTGCGTCACCCACCTCCCCCAGATCGCCGGCTTCGCCGATCACCACTACTCAGTTGACAAACAGGTCAAGTCCGGCCGAACCGTTACCACCGTCACCGAGCTCAGCGCCGGCGAGCGCGTGAAAGAGCTGGCCCGCATGCTTTCGGGCGCCCAGGTGACCCCCGACGCCCTCCGCCACGCCGAGCAGCTCCTGCAGGCCGGCCAGGGCGCGAAAACAATCGAAACCGCAGATGAAAGCAGATAAACGCAGATTCAAGCCAAAGCGTTTAGGGGCGCGCATCTGCGTTCATCGGCGGTTCCATCTCTCGAAGCCCTACGTCTCGGCTCGCCCGGAGAGATTCGGTTTCTTTTCCTGCGCCGCGAGCGACAGCGCCGCCACTGGCAGCGCCGCGAGCAGCAGAATGCAGTCTCTTTTATTCATGCCGGAGCGCCTCCATTGGATCGATCTTGGCTGCCCGGCGGGCGGGGAAGTAGCTGGCGGCAAGCGCCACTGCGGTCAAGAAGACAGACACCGCCGCGAAGGTCGCGGGGTCGGTGGGCGTAACGCCGTAGAGCAGGCCGGTCAGAAGGCGAGTCAGGGCTGCGGCCGCAGCCAGGCCGGCAGCGACGCCGGCCAGCGTCACAGCCATCCCCTGGCCGACCACCAGCTTCAGGATGTCGGCGGTGTGCGCGCCCAGGGCCATGCGGATGCCGATCTCGGCGGCGCGCAGCCGGACCGCGTACGACAGCACGCCATAAATCCCTACCGCCGCCAGGACCAGCGCCAGGGCGGCGAACAAGCCCAGCAGCAGCGTCCGGAAGCGTTGCGGGGCCGTCCAGTTCGCCAGGCGCTGCTCCATGGTCTGGACGTCGTAAACAGGCTGATCTTTGTCCACGGCCAGCGCCCGGCTGCGCACGGCGGAGGCCAGGGCCAGAGGATCGGCGGCGCTGCGCACGACCAGGTGCATGGATTGCAATAGGAAGGGATCTCCACCAGGCCGTAGGATTTCCGCAGAGCGGCTCTTTAGATATGATAAGTATATAGAAGATGCCGGCTCCGTATCGAGCCCCGACTGCCGGACGTCTCCCACCACCCCCACGATCGTGTACAGCGGCAGAGGCGCCTCCGGAAGGCCGAACTTGATCCGCTTGCCGACGGGATCCTGGCCGGGAAAGAAGCGGCGGGCCAGGCCTTCGGTGATGACGACGGCGCCGGCCGCCTCCCCCGCATCTTGCTCGGTCAGGAAGCGCCCCTTGTGTAGAGGGATGCCCATTACCCGGAAGTAGTCCGGGCTGACCACGGGGACCTGGACGAGGTGCCGCTCCACGTCATCGGGGGGCCACGGCGATTCCCCTTCGAAACTGAATATCCCCCGCGGGACGGAGCCGCCGGAGAGGGGGAGCGTGCTGGTCGCTCCAGCGTACTCCACGCCGGGCACGCTCCGGACCTGATCGATCAGCCTCTGAAAGAAAACGGTCTGCTGCTGCCGCTGGGGATATCTCGCTGGATTCAGCGTGATCGCCAGGGTCAGGACCCGCTCCGGGCGAAAGCCCGGGTCCGTCTGGCGCAGCCGCCAGAAGCTCTTCAGGAGCAATCCCGCGCCGATCAGCAGCACCAGGGTCAGGGCGACCTCGGAAGCGACCAGCAGGTTGCGCAGCGGGTTCATGGTTCTCTCCTGTCCCCGCGAAGGGCCTGGCGGCCGGGATGCCGCCAGTGCCGGCGCCAGGCCAAAGAGAACCCCCATGGCGAGCGACACCAGCAGCGTGAAGCCGAGCACGC
>JBGOUJ010000264.1:0-9840 GCA_041477005.1 Terriglobia bacterium
AGATGACCCCATCCGGTCTGGTGATTCTCTGCATGGCTGCATGGAGTTCATCAAACGTGTTGAACCAGCCGCTGTATTGAGGCGGCTGGCCCTCTCTCACAATCTTCGCCCTATATTCCTTTCCGTGAGAACCGTGCGGCATAATTGTCCCCTCCCTAGCTGATGAGCTCCTCAAGATCCAACACGTGGTCCGCCATTCAGGCGGCCATAGCGGGCGCAATCCTCAGCGAACTACGATGGGCTGGTTTTGAACGTTCTTATCACCCTCATGACGCGGGTCCGGAGTTTCCTGAGGTTCTCGGCTGAATGCCGCTCCCCACAGGGGCACAGGGCGTAGAAGAAGTCGGCCAGTTCTTCCGTGGTCAAGTCTTCGATCCCGAAATTCAACCCGTTCGCTACCAGCTCCTGGTGTCGCTGGTCCATCTTAAACCGCCGCTTGTCGGGGTCTAGCCTTCCGAAGCGCCACGCTTCGTAGTCTCGCAAGACCTTGACGAACTGCTTGGCGGCCTTCCAGTCTGTTTCCCTCTGTTCGGCAAGCTGCGGCAACGATTTCCCGTACCTGAACCATGAGAGCCAGGAGAGCATGTAGTGGGTGTCTGAAATTTCCGGGTCAGGGGGAACGGACTCGAGCCCCAGCATTGTCATGGCCGGCAAGTAGCCAACCCGGCCGGACTTCGCGAATCCGTCTCCCAGCCGACGCGCTTCTTCCACCAATTCCACCGGAGGATTCTGGATCAGCCGCTGCGCTTCTTCTCGATCCTGGGGCGACGAGCTGGCGTTGAGTTGGACAATCTTCTTGTTTTCTTCCGCGACCCGCAGGAAGAATGGATGGATCTTCTTCCGCCAGTCGCGTTCGGCCGACTTTGGCAGGTTAATTCGAGGTTCTCGCCTTTTCTTCCCCGTGAGATTCTCCTCAGCGATCATCCGGAAATGAAACCGCCGTTTCGTTTCCTTCCCTTAAGCCCGCCTCCCATTGTGGGATGGAATCGTGGCCAAAGGCAACCGCAGCGGGTCCGGGCCGAGTCCGGCGGAGACCTCCCTCGGCAAGCGCTGCCAGGACCAAGTGGTCGGCCCGCTCCGCGCGGATCAGGGGAATGCTTCCAAGACTTCAACTGAAGGCGGTCCGCAGGTCTCCGTGTCATTGATCAACTTCAAGCTCGCCCCGGAGGCAGTGGCGGCACTGCGCCAGTTTTTCGCACTCCTTGACCGCTGGGATAGAGAGAGGTAAGAGATGCGCGATTTGAAAACATCATCCCTATTCCCTCTCGGCCTCGGGGCCCACCCGAACTGGCCACCAACGTTAACGTTATGTTGAAAAAACCCAATCCTGCCACCGAGAGATTTCAGGGGAAGATCTTCCCCTGCCCTGTTTGCGGTTTGGCGCTGGCGATCCGGATTTCCACCAGACAGAAACCTTACTGCGTGTGCGACGTGTGCGGAATTCAGCTCTTCTTTCGCGGCCACGCCGGAATCAAACGATTGTCGCAGATGTTAGAGTCGGCGCCGCCGGCTCTGAGTGGGGAATCCAAGGCGGATCTTGCAGCCCGTCTCTTTGACCGCTTACAGACCCTTAAGAATCAGCGAGTTGCACTGAGGGATAAACAGAGATTCTTCTTCCAAGATCCTGATTTGCAAAATGCGATTTCCGTGGTAGAAGTTGAGATCGTGCAACTCCAGGAAGAATTGAAAAAACTTACTATGAAAGCCAAGTGGGAGAAGAGGAAATGAAACAAGCGGTTGTTTACGCTCGCGTTTCCAGCAAGGATCAGGAGCGGGAAGGCTATTCCATCCCGGCTCAGCTAAAGCTGTTACGGGACTACGCGAAGGCCCACGAGTTGGAGATTGTTCGGGAGTTCGTGGACGTGGAGACGGCCAAGATGACAGGGAGGAAGCAGTTCGGGGAGATGGTCAGCTTCTTCGGCCGGAGTCCAGCCTGCCGGACCCTGCTTGTGGAAAAGACAGATCGCCTCTACCGGAACTTCCGCGATTGCGTGACGCTGGAGGATCTGGAACTGGAGATCCACCTGCCGAAAGAGGGTCAGGTGATCAGCAAGGACGCCAAGTCCCAGGCCAAGCTCGTGCATGGGATTCAGGTGGTAATCGCCCGCAACTATATTGAGAACCTGCGGGAAGAAGTTCGGAAGGGGATGCGGGAGAAGGCGGAGCAAGGCATCTATCCCAGCCGCCCGCCCCTAGGCTATCGCAACAACAAGTTGGAGCGCACCATCGAGGTCGATCCCGAGAAAGCCTCAGTTGCTCGGCGCTTGTTCGAACTCTACGCTGCTGGTCAACAGTCGCTTGCGAACCTCGGAGAGACCATCGCGGCCGAATTCGGCTGCCGCCTGACCAAGAGCTACCTGGAGCGCATCCTGAAAAACCCATTCTACGTGGGGCTATTCGTCTGGGATGGAAAGACCTACCAGGGCACCCACACCGCGCTTATCAGCAGCGATCTCTTCGAACGGGTCCAAGCAGTGTTTCGGGGACACAACCGGTCAAAACAGCGGAAACACCAATTCGCCTTTGTCGGCCTGCTACGATGTGCGTATGATGATTGCATGGTGACGGCGGAAATCAAGAAGAGCAGGTACATCTACTACCACTGCACCGGCCATCGTGGGAAATGCGCGCTGCCATATTTCCGCGAGGAGGATCTCGGAGAGCGCCTGGGCCAGGCGCTGAAGGACATCTACATTCCTGACGAGATTGTGAGCCAGCTTCAAACAGCGCTGCTGCAGGACAAGGGTCGCGACGAAACGGTCAGGCGACAGGAGCGGGAACGCCTACACCAGCGGTTGCAAACAGTGCGTCGGAGAACGGAGCAGGCGTATCTGGACAAACTGGACGGGAAGATCCCGGAGGCGTTCTGGCTGAGCAAGGCCACCGAATGGCAGCGGGAAGAGCAACAGATCCTCTTAGCTCTGCAAGGGCTGGAGGGGGCCGAACCGGGGCGGCTCCTGGACCGTGCGAGGATTCTAGAACTCGCGAACAAAGCGTATTTTCTTTATCTTAGGGAGACCTCGGCGGAGAAAGCTAAACTGCTGAGAATCGTGCTTTCGAACTGCGCCATAGACGCTGCAAGTCTTTATCCTACCTATAGAAAACCGTTCGATCTGATCTTTCGAGCGGCGAAAACTGAAGAATGGTACGCCTGAGTGGACTCGAACCACCGACCTTCTGCTCCGGAGGCAGACGCTCTATCCAACTGAGCTACAGGCGCACACTCCGATGACCCCATCCTCCCACTGCCAGCAGCGCCCCGTCAAGCCTTGCTAGCATAGAGCCATGGCCACCGTGGCCCTGCCGGAAATTGGCGAGGAGACGCTCGACCGCCTCGAGCCGCTCTACAACCTCGTGCTGCTCGATGACGACGACCACACCTATGACTACGTCGTCGAGATGCTGGTGAAGGTCTTCGGCTTTACCGAGACGGTGGCTTTTCGCCACGCAGTCGAGGTCGATACCGAAAGCCGGACGCTGCTGCTGACGGCGGCGCTCGGGGAAGTGCAGCAGAAACGGGAGGAGGTCCACGCCTACGGGGCGGACTGGCGCCTGGAGCGAAGCAAAGGACCCATGACCGCCATCATCGAGCCGGCCGGCGCGCCGCGGGAACAGTAACCTCAGCCCGCCGATTCCCCGACATCGCCGGAGCGGCTCACTTCCATGTCCAGATCGTGGCTGTCTTCCCGGCTGAGCGGCTTGCGCGCCGCTTCAGGCGCTCCCGGCCGGGCCGGAGCCGCTTCGGCCACCCGCGACGGCGCGAGCGCGGCCCGCGCGGCATCCTCATAGCCGGTCGCAGCGTGATAGAGAGCCTTGTCGAAGAATTGCGAGACCGCCGCCGCCAGCTCGTATTCGAGCGGCAGCTCGGCGGCCGATTCGGCGGCCACCGCCCCGCGGATGAAATTCAGCAGAATGTTCTTCGCCGTGGTGAGGGCGAAGAGCGCCTGGCTGAAGGGAATTCTTTCCTGAAAGCGCCGGCGTCCGAAAGCCTCGTAGCGAGTCTGGACGGCGAATTCGGTCCGCGAGCTGAGCCATTGGCCGAGGTTGTGGAACAGGTCGAGCGCCCGCTCGTGCAGGTCTTCTTCCGACAGCTTGTGATAGGCCCCCGTGCGCGGGTCCCGGCGCAACTCGGCGGTCAGGTCGTTGGTCAGCCGGTCCGCATTCTGCTGGACCAGCCGGAGCAGCCGTTGGGAAATCATGAGCCTTACCCGCTTTTCTGATCCGCCGCAGCCTGCTCTCCAGGCGCGGCCGCAGCCCTGGCCCTGCCGGCTTTCTTTTTCGCCGGCGGTCGCTGAGGGTACCTGCCCGCGGCGGGGTGCCGGCCGGCCACCGCTTCGAGCGAGGCAAAAACCGGGTGCTTGAGTTGCTTGCGAAACTCCTCGACCACCGGCTTGAACTTGAACCACAAGCCCACGTGCTCGAAATTGGTCGCCTGGAACAACTCCTCGTTGAGCAGCCCCTTCCCCACCAGCGTGCAGGCGAGGTTCCAGTACCCCAGCACCATCCCGATGTAATTGCGCTCTTTGCTGCCCAAGGGATATCGCTTCTCGAAATCCTTGTAGTTCTTGAACTTGCAGCCACGCTGGACGAAATCGCGAGCGCGCCGTAGCAGCTTTTCGCGCCGCAGGTCGTATAGCTGGAGCAATAGTTTAGCGTCTTCCTGGGTCGGTTCCGAAGCCACAGCAGTCCTCCTGGGGTAAGGACCATCATACATGAAAAGAGGGCGGGAGTCAGGAGCCGGGAGCCAGAAGTAGGGAGCCGGGAATCAGGGGTCGGAGTCGGGGCCGAGGGGCGGGAACTGGCGTTGTCGTCGGAGACCAGCGGACCCCAGCCCAAGGGCTGGCTTCTGGCTTCTGGCTCCTGCCTTCCGGCTTCTGACTTCTGACTTCTTCCCTTTCCGCCTTTCCCTTCAGCCAGCCAAGCGGGCTAATACTTCCTCATCGGCGAGGAACTCGGCGTGGGGCATGCGGATACAGCCCAGGTCGCAGCGATGCTCCGGAAACAGCCGCCTAAACATGCTCCGCGCCCACTTCTCGGCGGCGGTGAAGTCGCGGAAGGAATTGCCGAGGCACACACCGGCGCCCTCGATCAGGCAAACCCACTCGCCCGAGTCGAGCACCGGCTGCACAGCCAGATGCACCATGTCTTTTGAGACCTGATGAATCTCATCCAGTTTCGGCATGCCCGTATCTTGCCGCACCTCCCCTCGGGCAGCCAATAGGCCGGGGGACACATTCCGTGCGCAGTACCGCAGTACCCAAAGTCCTATCGTTCGGAGGCCGCGTCGATCCGGGCTGAATGGGACTGCTCGTAGGCCGCGATTTCCGCCGCCTTTTGCAGCAGGTAGCCGAGCTGGTCGACGCCCGTGAGCAGGCAGTGCTTGGAGAAGCTGTCGATGGGAAACTGGACCGTGCGGCCGGTGGGCAGCCGAAGGGATTGCTGGGCCAGGTCCACGAAGACCTCGGCCGCCAGGTCCTTTTCGGCGATCTCAAACAGCTCGGCCTGGGTGGCCGCGTCCACCGCGAGGGGCAGCAGCCCGTTCTTGAGACAGTTGTTGCGGAAGATGTCGGCAAACGAAGTGCTGATCGCGGCCCGGAAGCCGAATCCCAGCAGCGCCCAGGGGGCGTGCTCGCGCGAGCTGCCGCAGCCGAAATTGTCGCCGGCGAGCAGGACCCCGCCGCCCTCGGCCCGCGGCTGGTTCAAGATGAAGTCCGGCTTCGGGTTCCCCGCCGCGTCGTAACGCCAGTCACAGAAAAGACTCTTCCCCAGACCCACTTTGTCGGTGGTTTTCAGGAACCGGGCCGGGATGATCTGGTCGGTGTCGATGTTGTCGATAGCCAGCGGAACAATCCGCGCCGAAAACGCAGTAATGGGTTCCATGGTCCCTCTTTAGATGGTCCTCTTTAGAAAGCAGCCATCAGAAAAGCAGCCGTCAGCTATCAGCTTTCAGAAAGGCAGCCTTCAGCTATCAGCTTTCAGCTATCAGAAAAGCAGCCATCAGCCATCAGCTTTCAGCTATCAGCCACCCCACGCTCGTAACCCTTGCTGAATGCCGGCAGATTGCTGACGGCTTTCTGAGACGGCTGACGGCTGATGGCTGATCGCTGATCCTTCGTCACAGCAACGTCCTCACATCCGTCACTACGCCCGTCAATGCGCTGGCGGCGGCGGTTAACGGGCTGGCCAGGAACGTCCGGCCGCCCTTGCCCTGGCGGCCCTCGAAGTTCCGATTGGAGGTCGACACGCAGTACTGGCCCGGCTGCAGCTCGTCCCCGTTCATGGCGATGCACATGCTGCATCCCGGCTCTCTCCATTCGCAGCCGGCGGCGCGGAAGATCTCGGGCAGCCCTTCGGCCTCGGCTTGCGCCTTCACCTGCTGCGAGCCGGGCACCACCATCACGCGCAGCTTGGGATTCACCTTGCGGCCCTTCAGCAGCCCCGCCGCCAGCCGCAGATCCGAGATGCGGGAGTTGGTGCAACTGCCGATGAAGACCACGTCGAGCCGATGTCCCAGCAACGGTCTCCCCGGCTCGAGCCCCATGTACAGGAGCGCCTTGACCAGGCTCGCGCGGCGGGAAGCTTCCGGGATTTTCTCCGGCTCCGGAACCGGCGCCGTGATCGGTATGCCCATGCCGGGATTGGTCCCATAGGTGATCATCGGCTCGAGGCGGTTGGCGTCGATCGCGACCGACTGGTCGTAGACCGCGCCGGCGTCGCTCGGCAGACGCCGCCAGGCTGCGGCCGCCGCCTCCCACGCCACGCCCTGGGGAGCAAACGGCCGGCCGGACATATATTCGATCGTCGTATCATCGGGCGCCACCAGGCCGGCCCTCGCCCCGCCCTCGATCGACATGTTGCAGACCGTCATACGCCCCTCGACCGAGAGCGCCCGCATGGCGCTGCCCGTGTACTCGAGCACGTGGCCGGTGCCGCCGCCCACGCCGATGCGGGCGATCAGGGCCAGGATGATGTCCTTGGCCGTCACGCCGGGCCGCAACGCGCCTTCGACCCGGACCTCGAAGGTCTGGGGCCGCGTCTGGAGCAGGCACTGCGTGGCCAGCACGTGCTCCACTTCCGTGGTGCCGATGCCGAACGCCAGCGCTCCCAGCGCCCCGTGGGTCGAGGTGTGGCTGTCGCCGCACACGATGGTCATGCCCGGCTGGGTCAGCCCCAGCTCCGGCCCGATCACGTGCACGATGCCCTGGCGCCGGTTTTTCATATCGTAGAGCGGCACGCCGAACTCGCGGCAGTTGATGGCGAGCTGCTCGATCTGTTTGGCGGCGATCGGATCGACGATGGGCAGCATGCGGTCGGTGGTGGGAATGCTGTGGTCCATCGTGGCCACCGTCTGCCCCGGCCGCCGCACTTGCAGCCCCTTCTCCCGCAACCCTTGAAAGGCCTGCGGCGAGGTCACCTCGTGCACCAGGTGCAGATCGATGTAAAGCACCGCAGGACGGCCCGGTTCGTCGGCGACGATGTGCGACTCCCAGATCTTCTGAAACAGCGTGCGAGGATTTTCAACAGCCATTGTCTTCATCCTATCAAAGTCTTCAGAACCTGCAGGCTATCCACCCGCTCCAGGCTCACCGCCCCCATCGCGTCTTCCACGTATTCCGGCCGGCGCATACCGACCAGCACGCAGCTCAAGCCTTCGAGCCCCAGCAACACGTTGAGCGCCAGCCGGCTGAGCGATTCGCCGGAGGGCGGGTAGCCCGCCTGCGCCAATTCGACGCGGACCTGGTCGGAAGCCTCCTGCTGGGCGGTCGAGAGATGCCGGTGAATGCCCTCGAAGGCGGCATTGATCCGCCGGAGGAACTCGCCGTGCCATTCCTCCCAGCCGGGCCGGCTCGAAAGCGCCTGCCGGCACTGCGCCAGCCAGCCTTGGATGGGCCGGATTACGTGAGGGCCGGCGGCCTGCTCCCAGTGGGCCACCGACCGGATCTGCGGCACGATGTCCAGGAGCGAAGCGGCGATGCCCGGAGCCGTCCGTGAGCCACCCAGCAGCGAGCCTCCCAGTTCGCCCGCCAGCTTCTGCTCGTGCTCGGCGAGCGGCCGGAGCAGGGCGCGCAGGTCGTCCTGGCCGGGCGCCTTCGCTCCGGGAGGCAGAAAGTCGGCCAGCCGCACCAGATGGTTTTGGTGATAGGCATTGAGCGGACGGTTGGCCAGCACGCCGAGCCCTTTTTCGCGGCAGAACTCCAGAACGGTCTTCCCCGACTCCGGCTCCAGTGCCCCGCCGCTTTCATAGAGGTTCAGCGGCAACTGCACCACGCGAAAGTGGTGATCGCGGGAAACCGATTCCGCCGCGGCGAGCGTCCGCGCCACGGAGGTGTGCGCCGGCGCCGAGGCCGGCAGCGCATAGTTGTTCGAGCTGACGCCATACCAGCGGATCTTGCCCTTCTCCACCTGACCTTCCAGAAAGCGAAATGCCTCCCCCACCCGGCGATAGAATTCGTCGTGATCCGACGGCGCGAGCGCGCGGTGGTGGGCGATCTCTTCCAGATAGTATTCCGGGTTGTGCAGTAAGTAGACATCGGCGTGGTCCAACTGGAGCCGCTCCAGGGAGAGCCGCACCTGGGTCTCCAGAAACTCCGGGTGGATGGAGTGCCACAGCCCGTCGCCGTATTTCACCGTTTCGGGAAAATCCTGCTGCTCGGCGAGCGCCATGTTGCGGCCCTGGATGTAGCCGCCCTTGGTCACCACGATCACGCCGTCGCGCGGCCGATCCGCCAGAGCCTTTCCCACCAGCGCCTCCGACTCGCCGTCCATGTAGTTGGCGCTGGTGTCGATCAAGTTGCCGCCGCGATCGAGGTAGGCCGTCAAGGCTTCGGCGTGGGCCGGCGTGCCGTCGCCGATGCGGTAGCAGCCAAAGCCCAGCGGATGGCACTGCAGGCCGGTCGAGCCGAGCGGGCGAACGGGCGTCATGCCGGCAGGTGTCCTTCGAAGTCTTCAAGCAGGGCGCGGGCCACGGTGATCGGGAAATCGTCACGCTGGCCGCGGGCCTGGTTGTAGTCGTCTTGCACCGATTTCCAGTTCTCGTAAAGGCCCGTCTGGATCTGGACGAGCGCGCCGTCGTCGATCTCTTCTCCGGGCGAGAAATTCAGCTCGCAAGCGAAGACCCGGCCGGGCTTCTGCGGGTTGTAGAGCGGGATGCCGAACTTGCGGCAGATCAGCGGCCGGTGTTCATAGATGCGGCAGGCGCCGTCATCCGAGAGCGCCGGGCAGGCCAGCCGCGTCCCTTCCGGCGGCAAGTGGCCCCAGGCCTCGATCATCCCGTGCCGGCGCATGATCTCGTCGCGGCGGGGCATGTAGTCGCGCGCCCGCGCCCGCAAATCCTCCCGCTCGCCCTCCGGCATGTCGCGCACCGCCCGCGAGATCACGGCCGCTTCCACCTCGGTGATCTGAAACAGGTGATAGCAACACTGGCTGCAGCCGCGCCGGCAATGGATGCGCTCGCCGTAGAGCGCCGCGTTGCGGTCGAACTCCACGGCCACCTGGCGGCAAGTCTCGGCATAGCGCTCGATCAAGGTGTGGGACATGCGGCCACCGCTCCCCGGCTCGGAATCCCGCCCCCGAGCCGTGTCGGCAAGGGGGCGCGAAAAAATGCCGGTCTCGCTAAGCGCCCGTCATAGAATTACCATGCCAGCACGCCGAGTCCGCTTGCTCACGCGCGCGGCTCAGAAAGCCCTTCCGAGCCGCGTCAGGGAGCGGTTGGCACTGTTATTTCTTGACAGGCCCTAAGACGCCAAGCACGCCAAGAAAAACTCTTGGGGGTTTCTTTGCGCTCTTTGCGTCTTGGCGCGAAATCTTCCGGGCGCCTCGCGGTTCCTAACCAATCGCCTC
>JBGOUJ010000265.1:0-9830 GCA_041477005.1 Terriglobia bacterium
CGCGGCCGACTTGAGCAGCGGCAAAGCCTTGGCCGGCTCCTTGGTCATGGTATAGCCCTGCGCCAGCGCCGCCTGGTTGGCGGCGGTAGGATTCTGCTTCACCGCCACTTCCAGATGCTCGATGGCCTCCGGATACCGCTTTTGTTGCAGCAATAACACCCCGACTCGCTCCTGCACGGCGACGGCGTCGGGCTTGGCCTTGAGAAACTCCAGATAAAGGTCCACGGCCGGCCCGGACTGCTGCTTCTGCTCCAGAAAGTCCCCCAACTCGAGCAAGGCGTCGCTGAATTGCGGATCGAGCTGCGCCGCCTTCCAATATTGCTCCCGCGCCGCGTCGAGCTGGCCGGCCCGGACCAGGCTCCGTCCCAGCCCCAACGTCGCCGCCGCCGACTTCGGGTCAATCTGCAGCGCCTTGCGATACGCCGCCTCCGCCCGGTCGTTGCTCCCCGCGGCCAGCAGGGCTTCCGCCAGGTAGAACTGCGACCGAAAATCCTGCGGCTTGCCGGCCGCCGCGGCTTCCAGATGAGGCGCCGCGGCAGCAGCCTGCTTCTCGCGCAGCAGCAGAATGCCCAGATTCAGCCGCGCCGGCGTCAGATCGGGCTGCTGCTCGACAACCTTGTTGTATTGCTCGATGGCATCCCGATCCCGTTTCAGTTGAGTGTAAGCGAACGCTAGGTTGAATCGCGCCCGGTAGTCTTTGGGATCGGCGGCCAGGGCTTTCTCAAGCAGCGCCGCCGCCTCGGCATATTTCCCGGCTTCGAGAGCCGAGCCGGCAGCGGTCAAGTCCGATCCGGCCGGGGCCGCTCCCGCCGATGCAGCCGCCTGCAGCGCCCACATCGCTACAACCGGCCAGAACATGTCTTATTGTACCCTGGGATACGCCTCTGCCCGGTCCGGACAAGCCTGACGCTGATCCACCAGCACCTCCTGAAGGTATCGCCCGGTGTAGGACTCCGCGCACTCCGCTACCTGCTCCGGCGTTCCCTGGACCACGATCCGGCCGCCGCGCTCGCCGCCTTCCGGGCCCAGGTCGATCACCCAGTCGGCGGTCTTGGTCACGTCCAGATTGTGTTCGATCACCAGCACGCTGCCGCCATTGTTGATGAGCCGCCGGAAAGCGCCCAGCAGCTTGGCGATGTCGTCGAAGTGCAGCCCGGTGGTCGGCTCGTCGAAGATGTAGAGCGTCCGGTCGCAGCGCGCCCGTGCCAGTTGCGCCGCCAGCTTCACCCGCTGCGCCTCGCCGCCGGAGAGCGTGGTCGCCGATTGCCCCAGCCGCAGATAACCCAGGCCGATGTCGGCCAGCAGCTTCAGCTTGGCGGTGATGCGCGGATAGGCCGCGAAAAAGGCGAGCGCTTCATCAATAGTCAATTGCAGCACTTCGTGGATGTTGCGCCCCTGGAACTGAATTTCCAAAACGCTCGACTTGTACCGCTTCCCCTTGCAATCCTCGCAGACCAGCTCGACGTCGGCCAGAAACTGCATCTCCACCGTGACCGTCCCGTCGCCCTGGCAGGTCTCGCAGCGGCCGCCGGAGATGTTGAACGAGAAATGTCCGGGCGTGTAGCTCCGCTTACGGGCCTCCGGCGTGTGGGCGAACACATCCCGGATCAGGTCGAAGGCCTTGCTATAGGTGACGGGATTGGAGCGCGGCGTCCTTCCGATGGGCGATTGGTCCACCAGGATGACCTCCTCGATCCGCTCGGCGCCTTCGATCTTGCGGCACCACAGCCGCGCCTGGCTGCCGGCGAGGTCTTCCCCCTCCAGGCCCTGGGGCGCGAAGTATTCTTCCGCCGCCCGGTTCCCGACCACGCGCAAGCCCTGATAAACCACGTCGTGCACCAGCGTGGACTTGCCCGATCCCGAGACGCCCGTGATCGCGACCAGGGCGTGGAGCGGAAGGGCCACGTCGATGCTCTTCAGGTTGTGCGCAAAAGCGCCGTAGAAGCGAAGCTGCTGCTTGGGATCGAGCCGGCGGCGGGCGGCAGGCACGGGGATCTTGATCTGGCCGGAAAGATAGCGTCCCGTAAGCGAGCCGCCGCCGTTGGCTACCAGCTTCGAGTACGGCCCCCGGAACACCACCTCGCCGCCGCGCTCGCCCGCGCCGGGGCCCAAGTCCACAATGTGGTCGGCGGCCCGCATCACGTCCCGGTCGTGCTCGACGACGAGGATGGTGTTGCCCAGGCCGCGCAGCTCGGCGAGGATCTTGATCAGGCGCGCCGTGTCCCGGCTGTGCAGCCCGATCGAGGGCTCATCGAGCACATAGCACGCCCCCACCAGGTGGGAGCCGAGCGAGGTGGCAAGCTGGATCCGCTGGGCCTCGCCGCCCGATAGCGTCGAAGCCAGACGGTCGAGCGTCAGGTATTCCAGGCCCACGTCGTTGAGGAACAAGGTTCGCTGGCGGATTTCCTGCAGCACCTTGTCGGCGATGGCGGTTTCCTCGGGCGTCAGTTGCAGACCGTCGAAGAACGGCTGCGCCTGCTCCAGGCTCAGGGCCACGACTTCGGCGATATTCTTCCCCCCCACGCGCACCTGCAGCGCCTCGGGCCGCAGCCGCGCCCCGCGGCACTCCGGGCACTGCCCGTAACCCCGGTAGCGGCTCAGAAACACGCGCACGTGCATCTTGTATTTCTTCTGCTCCAGGCGCGCAAAGAACCGCCGCACCCCTTCGAGCACCAGGTCCTTCTCCTTTTGCTTCAGCTCGCGGTAGGGCACGTCGAAGCGCAGCCCCTGGCCGCGGGCGTCCCGCTTCAGCTTCAGTAGAAATTTCTGATAGGCAGGCTTGGTCCACGGCTCGACGGCCCCCTGGTCGAGCGTCAGAGTCGGGTCGGGAATCACCCGCTCCATGTCGAAGTCCATGATGTTGCCGAAGCCCTGGCAGCGCGGACAGGCCCCAAACGGGCTGTTGAAGCTGAAAAGCCGGGGCTCGGGCTCCTCGTAAACCACCCGGCAATCCTTGCACTCGAACTTTTCGCTGAAGCGGATCTGGCGGGTCGGATCCTCCGCCGATTCGAAGACCGCCTCGCCCGATTCCCGGAAGCACGACTCGACGGTATCGACCACCCGCTGCCGCAGATCGCTCGCCGGCCCCACGGCCAGCCGGTCGGCCAGCGCAAACAGCGGCTGGCGAAAGTCGATCTCGAGCAGCGATTCCGGCGTCGAGAACTCGAACGTCCGCCCCTGCTGGAACAGGCGGTTGAATCCCTTGGCCCGCAGCTCGAACAGGTGGCTCTTGAGCGTCTCGGTCGAAACCTGGTCGCCGGTGCCTCGGATCGGAAACAACACGTACCAGCGCGACCCCGGCTCGAGCGACAGCACTTGCGCCGCCACCTCGTCCACGCTGTCCTTCTTCACCCGCCCGCCGCAACGGCCGCAGTAAACCCGTCCCGCGCGCGCGAACAGCAGCCGCAGGAAATCGTAGATCTCGGTCGCCGTGGCCACGGTCGAGCGCGGATTGCGCGAGGTGTTCTTCTGCCGGATGGCGATGGCCGGAGCGATGCCGCTGATCTCTTCGACATCGGGCTTGGCGATGCGCTCCAGAAACTGGCGCGCGTAAGCCGACATCGACTCGACGTACCGCCGCTGCCCCTCGGCATAGATGGTGTCGAACGCCAGCGACGATTTGCCGGACCCCGAGACGCCGGTGATGACGGTCATCTGGTTGTGGGGCAGCTTCAGATCGATGTTCTTGAGGTTATGCACCCGCGCGCCGCGGATTTCCAGGTAATCGAGAGACAAGGTCCGCACCTACAGGGAAGAACCCAGGGTGGAGGAGAACTTACCATCTTATCATGTGAACAGAGACCCCGATGTGGCTGGCCCGACGTACGAAGTCGGGAGGCGCGCGACGTTATCTGTGGAAGCAAACGCGTCAGGCGCCGGCGCGCTTGGTGTGGAGGCGGATCAGGAAACCTGGGCGACGAGACGGAACAAAGACCCGGTTGACAGGCCTGGCTCCTCCGGCGGGCTAGGTTCTCACGAAACCACCGTAGGCGTTGTCGTTCTGATTCTCAACCGAAATCTTACGCAGGAGTTTAAAATCACTCAGCATCTTCCCGGTCCCCAAGACCACTGAAGCCAGCGGGTTGTCGGCGATCGAAACGGGCAAACCGGTTTCTTCGCGGATCCGCTGGTCCAGGTTGCGCAACAGGGCGCCGCCGCCGGTCAAGACGATGCCGCGATCGCTGATATCGGCGCTCAGCTCCGGCGGCGTCCGCTCGAGCGCCACTCGAATGGCATTCACAATGGCGGCTACGCATTCCGACAGAGCTTCGCGGATCTCGCAGTCGTGCACCTTGATCACCCTGGGGATCCCCTTGACCAGATCGCGCCCTTTGATCTCCATCGTCAGGGGGTTGCCGAGGGGAAAAGCCGACCCGATCTCGATCTTGACCTGCTCCGCCGTGCGTTCGCCGATCGATAGATTGTACTTTCGCTTCAGGTACTGCGTGATGGCCTCATCCATCTCGTTGCCGGCAATGCGCACCGAGCGGGAATAGACGATGCCCGACATGGAGATGACGGCCACGTCCGTGGTCCCACCGCCGATATCGACGATCATGTTGCCCGAGGGCTCGGTGATCGGCAGGCCGGCGCCGTTGGCGGCGACCATGGCCTGATCGACCAGGTGCACCTCGCTGGCCTGGGCGCGGTAGGCGGAGTCAATCACGGCGCGCTTCTCCACCTGCGTAATCTCGCTGGGCACGCCGATGACGATCCGTGGGTGCACCAGGACCTTGCGGTTGTGCGCCTTCTGGATGAAGTAGTTCAGCATCCTCTCGGCAACCTTGAAGTCGGCGATCACCCCGTCCTTCATGGGCCGGATGGCCACGATGTTGCCCGGTGTGCGGCCGAGCATGTCTTTGGCTTCCCGTCCCACAGCCTCGATCTGCCCAGTGCTCTTGTTCATCACGACAATCGAGGGTTCATCCACGACGATCCCCCTGCCGCGGGCGAACACCAAAGTATTTGCCGTTCCGAGATCGATCGCAAGGTCGCTCGAGAAAACCCTAAACAGAGACCGCAAGCTCATCGGGGATCTGCCTCCTTCATTCCGGTTGCCAGGCAATCGACGGTCCCTTCAGACCCTCCGATCCTCCCCAGACCGCGATCTAGGATGACCTCGTCTCCTGTACCTGCAATTTTCGCCCCTCCCTCCACTTTCATACACATCACCGGCGGTTGAAATAGGAGGGCGGTACGAGTTGAGCATGTCGGATGCCTTAGAGATCGGATGGGTTCGAGGAGCCCGTACCCAGGCATAGTGTATTTACCCTAGCACTAACCAGGGGCCACGGCGCCGGAATCGTCATGTTGCCGCGCGAGTGCTTCAGCCCTGCACCCAAATCGGACTGGACCATGCCTGGTGCCCGTTGGCCTGGGTTACCCGGACGTAATACCAGTCGCTGGAGCCGCGCCGGCCGCGGTCGGAAAACCGGAAGTTTGCGCGAAACAGGTCCGGCGTCACCAGGCGATGCATGACAAGCGATTCGCTGGTGAAGGGGCCGGTGAATTCGATCTCGTTGTTGGCGGCCAGCTCGGCCAGAGTTTTCCGAATCGTGACGCGGCTGGGGCGCGTGAGTGCCAGCTCGATCCTGGTATCGCGCCGGCCGGCCAGGTGGAGGATCACGGCATTCGTAGGCCGCTCCTCGAAAGCATCCTTGCGTGACGTGTAGAGCTGAAACCGGCAGGAGTTTGCGGAACGGGCCAGTATCCGGTTGCGGCGCGCTTCATCAAACGGCCCCGATTGAAAGCACGGCGTAACCGACAGCAGCTTTCCATTCGTCAAAGTCACGGTCGCCTCCCAATCGCACACACGGGCCATGTTCAAAGCCGCCCAAGGCCCCCAGCCGAATTCCAGCCGGCATAAGGCTTCGCCGGACCAGCGGCCTGCAAGCTCCGCCTCATCGGCCGGAAAGTAGCGGTGGACCACCCGGTTGTTCTTCAGCACCTCGACACGATCAATTTCATCCTGCCCCACCGCCGATACTTCCAGATCCCGGCCGGCGGTAAACGGGAGTACGGAGCCCATCCAGTGACCGTTGAGTTTGGCGGACAGGCGGATGCGGTCTCCGGTGACGGCCACCGTCCGGCGAGCCCATAGCGCCTCCGTCAGAGACGCCCGCGACAGGTCGTTGGCGTAGATGCCGGCCAGGCCTTCGCCGTAAGCGCCGGGATAGCCCAGGTGATCGTCGGAGCTGGCAATGACGCCGACCCGCAACCCCCGCTCCAGGGCCGCGTGCAGCGTGTTGCGGGTCGAGCGCGGGCCGTTGCTGTGGCGGATGTAATCGCGCCCGGCTCGATCGTGTTCGGCCAGGCCGTGCTCGGAGTAAATCTCCAGCAGCGGCGTCACGGTGGTGTCGAGTTGGTCCCAGTTGGCTCCGCGCCATCCTTGTTTATAGGCCAGGTGGTGGCCGATCAGCATCCCTCCCGTTTTCCGCGCGTGGTCCTGCAACGCTCGCACGTTGTCGCAATACTGGAGCGGCATGTTGTCGTTGGAATAATAGAGGCAATGGTCGCCGAAAGCGCTGGAGTGCCATTCGTAACCGAGGAAGGAAACGAACCGTCCCTTCTCATTATTGGCGGCCGCCATCTTCTGCACCTTGGGCCATTGCTCGCGCAAGACCTGGAAGCCCTTTACCCATTTCAGGTGGGCGTTGTTCGGCATCTGAGGCATGTCATGCCATTGCGCGTGCGGTGTGAAGGCCACAAAATCGAGGTGGCTGCGGGCGATGTCGTAGGTGCGCTCGAGGGAGCCTTCCGCATAGCCGATCTCGTTGTGGTTGTGGAGATCTCCCCAGAAAAGCTGGTATTCGTCGGCGTCGGCTTGGGGAGCGGACTGCAGCAAACCCGCGCCGAGGCCGGCGCCCGTCACGCTACGAAGCCATTGTCTTCGATTCGGATATCGCATCGTCCTATCCTGGTTCCCACGCCCGATTCCGGGCCGCGACCGTTAGAAGGCATGAAGGCACTGATGGCCGCGAATAAACGCGGATAAACGCGAATGAAAACAACGGCCCTATTCGCGTGCATGCGCGTTCATGCGCGGCTGAAATCGATTCTTTCGCGCCCCGGCTTGGAAAACGGCCGGTCGCGGCTCACAAGCTTGTTGCGCACCCGCCAGACGGCGCGTATCAGGCCTTTGCCACGCCACACCAACGGCAGATCAACAGCAGCAACGCCTTGGCCGCCGCCACGACCGAATCGATTTCGACGTATTCGTCGGCGCCGTGGGTATTTCCGCCGCGCCCGCCCCACAGCACGGCGGGGATTCCAAAAGCCTGGTGAAAGACGTACATATCGCAAGGACCTTCGATGCCCACGATCGGCGGCTCGGCTCCGAGCACCTTCGAGGCGCACGCCCCGAGTTCGCGCACCAGCGGCTCCGACTTCAGAATCGCCGAGCCGGGCAGCCAGCGAATGGGAAATTCCACTTCCGGTGCGGCCGGAAACAGACGCGGCGCGGCGCCGGTGATCCGGCTCAGCCATTCCCAGAACCCCCGGTCGACTTCCTCCTGCCGCTCGCCGGGCATGAGCTGCCAGTACATCTCCACTTTGCAGATTTCCGGAACCGTGATCGGCTCGGTGGTCCCCCAGGGGGAGGTAAAAACTTTCGTGATCGACACCGGCACCGGGTCGGCGTGGTGGGAGTAAAGTTCATGCACGCGGGCTTTCTCGCGCCGTTGCTCGGCGAAGCTGGGGATTTTTCCGAGAAAGTAAGTAAGTTGATCCACTACGCCGGCCGGGAATTCCCCTTCGGTGAGGACCCCGCCGGAAGCTCGGAACGTGATGTGCACGGTGCGGCCGCCGCGCTGCGCGGGGCAGATCCGCAGAAAGGAGGGCTCCGAGATCACGGCCGCATCGGCATTGAACCCCTTCAACCGGCCGGCGAGGGTGCCGTTGACGCCGCCGAACTCTTCATCCACGACCGTTTCAAACACCAAGTCACCCCTCAACCGCAGCCCGAGGCTCTCGATCGCTTCCACGGCAAACAGGTTCGTGCCGACGCCGGCTTTCATGTCATTCGAGCCGCGTCCATAAATCCGGTTCCCTTCCACCTCGCCGCCGAAAGGGCGGCGCGTCCAGGGCTGCGTGCCGCCAGGGACCGTGTCGATATGGCCGGAAAGCAACAGCGACCTCCCGCCGCCGGCGCCCTGGCGGCGCGCTCCCAAGTTCGGCCTGTCGCCGTAGTCGCGGCCGGCCCAGAACAACGGATGCTCCTGTAAGCCGGCGACTTCACTCAGCTCGTACAGGCTCGGCTCCCAGCCCAGCTTGTGAAGCGCGCCCGCGACGTACTGCTGGCAAGCTTTCTCGGATCCCTTCGGCGGCATGTTCTCGGAGGGAATGCGCACCAGGTCCCGGATGATCTCGATGAGTCGATCCTGGTGGCTGTCGACGTAAGCACAAACTTTGCTTTCCAGTGCGGCATCAATTTCCATCGGCGGCGCCTTCCGTCAAACTTTGAAGTGATCTCGGCGGCACGCGAAACCCCCGCGTGATCACCGCGAGATAAAGCACTCCCAATCCCAACCAAGCAAACCCGACCACCTTGGCCTTGGTTGTCAGACTCATCCACACGTAACTGCACACCACGGCGCCGAGCGCCGGGAAAACCAGATTGGACAGCAAATCGGCGCCCCGGCGCCGGCCCAGCCTGATGTAGTAATGGCTTATGACGCTCAGGTTGACCAGGATGAAACCCACGAAAGCCCCGAAGTTCAGCAGCTCGACGACAAGCTGAAAGCGAACCAGCGCCGCGCCCAGAAGGGAAACGCCCGCCATCAAATAGATGCTGCGCGTGGGCGTCGAATAGCGCGGGTCGACGTAGGCAAAAATGCGCCGCGAGATGACGCCATCCCGGCCCATGCCGAACAGCAACCGGGAGGCCCCGGCCTGCCCGGTGAGAGCGCTGGCCAGGCCCGCCACGAGCAGCACGAACGTGATCACGCCGAGCATCCAGGATCCGCCCACCAGCCGGCCGATGTCCAAAATGGCCGTTTCCGCCTGCGGGAACGAGCGATAATCGGGCCAAACGAGCGCTGCAAGATAGACCGTGAGGAAGCAGATCACCGTCTGCACCACGCAAACCAGGACCGTCGCTGCGGCTATATCCCGCTCGGGCCGGATCGTGTCTTCGGCCAGCGTCGAGATAGCGTCGAAGCCTATATAAGAGAGCGTGGCAATACCGGCGCCGAGCATCAGCGGCCGCGCGGACAGGTCCCCAGGTTGAAACAGGGCGCTCGTGACAAACAGTCCCTGGAGTCCGTGCGAAACCACAATCCAGCGGCCGGCGAGCGCGACGAAAAGCACGGCGCAGCCAGTCATGATAATCATCAGAAATTGGCTCGCCCGCGTCGTGAGGCGGATGCCGCGGAGGTTCACCACGGTGATTGCGATCGTGAACAGAGCGGCCCAGACAAAGTAAGGCGCCTGCGGCAGCAAGCGCTGCGCGGTCAGGGCGGCGTAAATCACGCTAAGGAGCGGGATCAGAAAATAGTCGAGAATCATGGCCCAGCCGGCCAGAAAGCCCACGTGCTCGCTCAGGGCGCGCTGGGCGTAAGTGTAGGTGGAGCCGGCGGCCGGAAACGCGCCGGACATCTTTCCATAGCTCGCGGCCGTAAACAGCATCGCCACCATCGCCACCAGATAGCTCAGCGCCGCGTGACCGCGGGAGACCTGCTGTACGATCCCGCATACCGGATAGGGGGCGGTGGGCGTGAGGATCACCAGCCCGTAGAGGATGAGATCGCCGCGCGAGAGCACGCGCTTGAATCTCGGCTTGTAGCCAAGCGACTCCAGCGTGGCGTCGGATGCCGGCTGCGACATCGAATCGC
>JBGOUJ010000266.1:0-9810 GCA_041477005.1 Terriglobia bacterium
CGAAGAGCGAACGGTGGGACTTCACCGCGATCTCAGCCGGGCCGAACTCCTGGGTCCGGCCCGGTTCCACCTTGCCGTCGAGGTGCTGGGCCATGAGCTGCTGGCCGTAGCAGATGCCGAGGATGGGAACCGTCAGGCGGAACAGGGCGGGATCGGGCTGCGGGCTGCCCGGCTCGAAAACACTCGCCGGGCCGCCGGAGATGATGACGCCCCCGAAGCCGGCCAGGCGTGACGCCCGCGTTCCCACGGGCCGGATCTCCGCGTAGACGCCCATCTCTCGAATCTTGCGCGCGATGAGATGGCAATATTGACCGCCGGAATCGAGAACGACGATCTTCTCCATGGGTGGGAGTTTCAGTATATCATCGGAGGGGCGACCCCATGCTTCCGAGCGAGGTGATCCAGAAGCTGCGCAAGATCGCGGGCGAGCGAGCGGTGCTCGACCGGCCCTACGATCTGATGCTGTATGAATACGACGGCAGCGTCGATAAAGCGCAGCCGGATTGCGTCGTGCTGCCGAGCAACGCGCGCCAGGTGATCGCCATCGCGAAGCTCGCCGCGGAGCACAAGCTGCCGCTCGTGGGCCGCGGCGCGGGGACGGGGTTGAGCGGCGGCGCCATCGCCCGCGAGGGCGGCATCATGATCGGCTTCGCCCGCATGAACCGCATCCTGGAGATCGACCTCGACAACGAGCGCGCCGTGGTCGAGCCGGGCGTGGTGAACCTGGACCTGACGCTGGCGGTGCAGGACCAGGGATACTTCTACGCTCCGGATCCTTCCAGCCAGCGAGCCTGCACCATCGGCGGCAACGTCAGCGAGAACGCCGGCGGCCCGCACACGCTGGCCTACGGCGTCACCACCAACCACGTGCTGGGCCTCGAAGTTGTGCTGCCCGACGGTACCGTGATTCAGACCGGCGGCAAGGAGCTCGACCATGGCGGCCTCGACCTGACCGGCCTGCTGACCGGCTCGGAAGGCACGATGGCGCTGGTCACCAAAGTCGTGGTGCGGCTGGTGCGGAAGCCCGAACTGGTGAAGACGCTGCTCGCCGTTTACAACGAGCCGGAGGATGCCGCCTCCACGGTGGCCGACATCACCGCCCGGCAGATCGTGCCGGTCGCCGTGGAGATGCTCGACGGCGTGATGCTGCGGATGGTCGAGGAGGCCACGCACGCCGGCTATCCGATGGATGCGAGCGCTGTGCTGCTGATCGAGCTGGAAGGCCTGCGAGAGGGCGTCGAAGCTCAGGTGATCGAGATCGAAGAGGTCTGCCTGCTCAACCGGGCGCGCGAAGTGCGCATCGCCCGAACCGCCGAGGAGCGTGATCTGCTGTGGAAGGGCCGCAAGAACGCCTTCGGCGCGGTGGGCCGCGTCAGCCCCAGCTATTACGTCCAGGACGGCGTGGTGCCGCGCACGCGCATCGCCGAAACGCTGCGCTTCATCCACCGCGTGAGCGACAAGCACGGCCTCACCATCAGCAATATCTTCCACGCCGGCGACGGCAACATGCACCCCATCATTTTGTTCAATCACCACCGGCCCGAGGAGCTGGAGCGAACCAAGCAGGCCGGCTCGGAGATCCTGGAATACTGCATCTCGGTCGGCGGGTCCATTACCGGCGAGCACGGCGTCGGCATGGAGAAGAACGAGATGATGCCCCGGCTGTTTTCGCCGGAGAGCCTGGAAATGATGGCCCGCCTCAAGAGCGTCTTCAACCCCGATAACCGTCTCAACCCCGGCAAGCTGCTGCCCACGGGAAAGGGCTGCCTGGAAGTGCGGCCGATGGTTTCGGCGGGGGCAAGGTTGGACTGGTAGCGTTCGTGTCCCCGGCCTCACTTCCTACGAGTAGGTACGGCCAAGTAAGTCATCCGCCCGGCAGCATTTTGTTCAGCGCGCTCACCATCGGCTTAGAAACTCCTCGCGGTCCCTCAGCGCCTCATCAGTTAGACCGTCCTCCGTGATTCAGGTGGGAAAAGCCATCTGCTTGGAGCGAGCCGGCGGCGCCCTCGGGCTTTTAAGGGGCTCCACCAAATGTTCGGCCACTTGGATGTATTGTCAGCCTAACTGGAGAAGTAACCGCCCACGGACAGATCCGCGGCTCACCGGCCCGGCTGGAACCACCCCTCAAACCGAAAGGCGTCGATGAGCCTCACCAAAGGGTCCTTCGAGATCAGATAGGACCTGGGCGTCCGACAGGCAATCCAGTGTTCGGCGGCGGCGCGCCTGCCCGCCACCTGCGCCACCTTGGCCAGAGGAGCGAGCGTCTTCGAGGCCGGCGCTGTCTCGACCCACTTTGCTTCCACCAGCCGGATCCGGCCCTGGTGCTCGATGACAAAGTCAACCTCCGTGCCGTGAGCGTCCCGCCAAAAGAAAATCGCGGCGGCGGAGTTCGCCGCGGACTTCGCCCGCAGCATCTGCGCCAGCACGAAAGTCTCCCAGATCGCACCGATGAACATGGAACGTTCCATGGATTCCGCCGAGTCCAGGCCCAGCAGAAAACAAAGCAGGCCCGTGTCCCCGAAGTACAGCTTGGGTGTCTTGATCATCCGTTTGCCCAGGTTGCTGAAGTATGGTTCCAGCAACACGATGAGGTTAGACGCCTGGAGCACGGAAAGCCAGTCGCGGGCCGTGGCGCCGGCGACTCCAACGTCGCGCGCCAAATCGGTCAGGTTCAGAAGCTGCCCCGACCGCAACGCGCAGGAGCGAACAAAGCGTTCGAAATCGCGGAGGCTTCCGACCCTCAGGGCAGAGCGCACATCCCGCTCCAAATAAGTCGCCAGGTAGCTGGAGTAGAACACCCTGGTATCCAGATCCGGATTGCGGTACAACTCCGGAAACCCGCCGCGCCACAGGATTCGGGACAGGGTCTTGTCTTCTGCCTCCGGGGCGTCCAGGATCTCGCGGCTCGAAAGGGTGTCCAGCTCGAGTATCGCGCAGCGGCCCGCCAAGCTCTCCGATAGAGGCTGCATCAGCGGGAACTTCTGCGAGCCGGTCATCAGGAAACGGCCCATGCGGTGCCGGTCTCTATCAATACTCACCTTCAAATGACGAAACAGCGCCGGTGCGTACTGGACTTCGTCGAGCAGCAATGGCTCCGGGTGGCGGGCCAGAAATCGTTCGGGCTCCTGTTCGGCTTCTTCCGCGTTAGACGGCAGGTCCAGCGGCACAAACGCCGCCTTCGGGAATAGATTTCCCAGCAGGGCGGTCTTTCCCGTCTGGCGGGCGCCGGTCAGCACCAGAGCCGGAAACTGCCTCGAAACGGCAAGAATCCTCCCGGACAAGGCCCGCTCAATCCACATGCCGGATATTATATCCTACAAAGCTGGATTATCCAAGATTCTATTTTGTATATATCCCACCTGCCGGTGGTTGGGCCGCGCCGCTTCGTCAGCGAGTGGGTGGGAAGCTTGATGGGGCGATGCGGGTCCGTGACCACTTCGGGGCGTCGCGCTGCTGCTCCAGCCGATGATCGGGGCGAGCTCCGGGACCCAGGGGGCGCGCCAGGTGATCGAGCATTAGCCTTCAAGTCCCGTCGCCGTGCCGCCGTAACATCTCCAGCGCCTGCGGGTCGCCGTTGGCGGCAGCCAGCTCGGCGTGCCTTCGGGCCGCTGCCATGTCGTTCCGCACGGCGTAGATTTCAGCCAGCGCGACGTGGGCGGGGGCGAAGGCGGAATCGAGGCGGATGGCTTCGAGCAGCAGGCCTAGCGCCTCATCCTGCCTCCCTTGCATGCGGTAAAGAAGGGCAAGCTGGTAATAAGGGCGGGGATTTACAGGGTCGGCGGCGACGGCCGCCTGCTGCTCTTCGATCGCGCGGCGGGTCTCGGAATCCAGAGCGAAGTCGATTACTTCTTTTCGAAAGAACCCCACCGCCTCTTACTCGAACCGCAGGGCCTCGATAGGATCGAGCTTGGCCGCCTGCCGGGCGGGGTAGAAACCGAAGAAGATGCCGATCGCCACCGAAAAGACCACCGAGGCGCCCAGCGCGACGACCGAGATGGTGGTGGGCCAGCGCAAGATCTGGGCAATGCCCAGCACCGAGCCGACGCCCAGGAGTATCCCCGTGCTGCCGCCGAGCACGCTCAGGATCACGGCCTCGATGAGGAACTGGCGCATCACGTCTCCCTCGGTGGCGCCGATGGCCATGCGGATGCCGATCTCCCGCGTGCGCTCGGTCACGCTGACCAGCATGATATTCATGATTCCTACACCGCCCACGATGAGAGAAACCGAAGCGACGCTGGCCAGCAGCATGGTCATTACGGCGCCGGACTGGTTGGCGACGTCGGCCATATCCGCCTGGTTGCGGACGGTGAAGTCGTCTTCTTGCCCCTGCCGGATGCGGTGCCGCTCGCGCAGCACCCCTTCAATCTGCAACTGGGCGGCGGCCGTGGCGCGCTCGCTGATGGCGGAGACCTGGATCATGTGGACATAATCGACGCCGGCCAGCTTCTTCTGCACCGTCGTATACGGCATGAAGATGGTGTCGTCCTGGTCCCGGCCGCCCGGATCCTGGCCCTTGACGGCAGTGACGCCGATCACGGTCATGGGGAGACTCTTGACCCGGATCGTCTTGCCGATAGGGTCTTCGTCCTTGAAAAGGTAGTCGACGATGGTTTGGCCGATCACGCAAACATCGGCCGCCCGCTCCACTTCGGCCTCGCCGAAGGCCGTGCCGCTCACCGTGGGCCACAGCCGGATCTCGAAGTATTCCGGCGCCACGCCCTGCACGCGGGTCGACCAGTTCTTGTTCTGGTAAACCACCGCCGCGCTGCTCTGTACGATCGGCGACACCAACTTGATGAGCTTCACGTTTCGCTCGATCGCCTGCGCGTCGGCCACGCGCAGCCGGGCGGTGGCGCCGCTGCCCGTGCGGACACCGCCCACGTTGGTGCTGCCGGCAAAGACCATGAGCAGGTTGGCGCCCATGTTGGCGATCGATTCCTGCATCTGCTCGTTGGCGCCCTGGCTGATGCCGACAGTGGCAATCACCGCCGCCACGCCGATGATGATGCCCAGCATGGTGAGGGCGGTCCGCATCTTGTTGCGGGCCAGCGCCCGAAGCGCAATTTTGATGATCTCCTTAAAGGTCACGGCACCATTTCACCACAACGGCGAGGACACCACAACGGCAGCCCTACACAATGGAAAGGCGCTCGCGCCGGGGTTTCGGTTACGAGCGTCTCGGTTACGAGCGTGGCGGTATGCTACAGTAAGGTTTTATGCCCCAGGAAAAGGAGACGGCCCCCAAGCCGCCCCGGGAGCCGCGGCTGCCGGTGAAGCTCTGGATCGGGCCGGTGGCGCTCGGATGGGTCGTGCCCGGCGGCGGCCACCTTTATTTGAAGAAGTGGAATCGCGGCGCCCTGCTGCTGCTGGCGATCGCCGGGATGTTCGCGTTCGGGCTGATGATGCGGGGCAAGATGTTCGAACCCTCCGATGGGGACCTGTTCAACATCATCCTGAACTACGGCGGATTCCTGGGCGACCTGGCCAACGGCGCGCTCTACTTCCTGGCCACCTGGCTGGGCTACAGTCAGCCCGAACTGGCCGGCGCCGTGCCCGACTATGGCACCAAGTTTCTGGTATGCGCCGGACTGCTCAACATCCTGGCGATGATTGACGCCTACGAAATCGCTGTGGGGAAGAAATCCTGATGTATTGGAGCCTGACGCACTTCGAAGCTTCGTTTTTCTTCGCGCTGTTCACCTCAATCGTCTTCGGGGTGGTCACCAAGCGGACCGACACCGAGCGGCTCCACTACGGGCTCTACGTCTTCGGCTGCTTCCTGGCCGCCACCTTCGGCCTAGGCTGGCTGATGTATTTCGGACACGGCTAGCTGAGAGTCTCTCCTCTCCCCGTCTCTCTTCTCCCCGTCTGGCCTTTCACTGCACCTGGATATTTCCGGAAGCGGTCCGAACGCTCACCAGCGAGCCGCCGCCGCGAACTTTCCCTTCCACTTCTCGACGGCCGATCGACCCTTGCACCAGCAGCGGATGGTCGATCGAGATGCGGCCGGAGCCGGTGCGGGCGCGGAAGTTGAAGGCCGCCTGAGAGGGAAACCGTAGAGCGATGTTGCCGGAGGCCACTTCGAGATTCCACTCGCCGGCCGGCTCTCCTTCCGCCCGGATGCTGCCACTGCCACTATGGACGCGTAAAGGCCCGCGCACGCCGGCCACCTCCACGTTGCCGGAGCCGGTCTGAACTTCGGCGCCGCCGGCCGACGTCTGCTCCACACGAACGCTGCCGCTGCCGGTCGAGGCCACCAGGGCGCCGCCAATGCCCGTGCCCCGGATGTCGCCGCTGCCGGTCGTCGCCCGCACCCGGCCTTTGACCGAGTCCAGGTGGACCGACCCCGAGCCGGTGCTGGCCCGGACCTCATCGGCTATCCTGGATACGTTGATGTTGCCCGAGCCCGTCGAAGCTTCGACCGGCCCGCGGAGGCCGTCGATGGTCTGGCCGCCCGACCCGGTTTGCGAGCGCAGGCGCGTTTCGGCCGGCACGATGACTTCGTAGCTGATCGACACGTTGCGCATCATCTCGCGGTCGTCGACCTGGCCGACATGGATGGTGTTGCCGTTCTGCTCGATGGGCGGGTTCGACTCGATCCGCTTGACCTTGTCCTGTGCGTCACCGCCATCGTCGCGCGCCCGGATCGTGCCTACCACGCGAACACTGCCGGCGTCGCCGTTGCGCACGTTGATGTTTCCCGATCCTGTCTTCACTTCCAGGTCCACGGCGCCGGTGACCTGCAAGGTCCGCTCGAACCTTCCCTCGGCGGTGGCGGCCACGGCCGGCATGGCGAACAAGGCTAGAGCCGCCAGGGAACAACCCAGACCGACTTTCATGGAGATCCTCCTTTTACCTGTCAGCCGTTAGACGGGACGGCGTCCTGGAGGTGAGCGGCGTTCAGCGTCTTGCCCCCCAGGGTCACCCGCAGGAGGCTGTCAAGCTGCTGGCGGGCGATACCGGCCCAGGGGCTGGCGGGGTCGATCTTCAGGTAGCTGCGCCAGTGCTTGACGGCGCGCATCGGCTCCCCGGTCTTCTCGTAAAGCAGGGCCAGATTGTAGTGGGCGTCGGCGTAGTCGGGGCGCAGCCGCAGGGCGATCAGGTAGTGCGCGCGGGCTTCTTCGACCCGCCCCTGCTCGTCGTAGATATTGGCCAGGTTGAAGTGGGCCAAGGGATATTCCGGGTCGATCGCGATGGAGCGGCGGTAGCAGCGCTCGGCCTCCGGCAGGTTGTGGCCCTGGTAATAGATGGTGCCCATGTTGACGCAGGCGCCGGCGGCGTTGGGGTTGAGCTCGAGCGAGCGCTCGTAGGCGCGCAGCGCCTCGTCGGCGGGGGCGCCCGACTCCTCCAGTTGCAGCCCGTTCTGGAACCACTTCTCCGACTCGCGCTCCATCGCGTCCCGCGACGGCTTCTCGCGGCGCTTCATCTCGGTCACCGGGCGCAGGGTGCTGGTCTCGAAGTCGAACAGGAGCTGGCCCGTAAGAGCTTCCATCGTGCCGTCGCCGAGATCGACGGCGATCTTCTTGCCGTCGGAGATAATCTTCAGCTCGGTCAGCGGCTGCTCCACGCCGGCCAGCTTCTTCGAAAGAGAGATCAGCGCTCGCCGGATGCGGTCGGGGCGGATGCGATTCTCCCGCAGCTTTTGCAGTGTTTTCAGGGCAATCAGATCGGAAAACGAGAACTCCTGCCGGAGTTCCAGGAAGCCCATGCGCTCCCAGGAACGCAGGCAGGCGTCGGTGACCTTGAGGATTCGCCGGACATCGTCACGCGAGTACGACTGCTTCGGCCCGCTGGATGCCACGCGAGAATTCTAGCACGAATTTTTTACCACAGAGACACAGAGACACAGAGCAAAAAATAAAAGCGAGCGCCTGCGAAAACCGACGGTAAGGGGGGCGGCTCGCAGACGGTCTGTGCGAGCATTGTCGATGGACGTGCGACCTCCGGGCCGCGCTTCCGACGCGGCGGCCGACAGCAGCGCCGTGCCGCGCGACCTAGGCGATCGGCGCCTGCTGCTGCACGGTCTGTTCGCGGCGGCGGCCCTGGCGCCGGCGGCGGCGTCAGGTCTTATTCCGGGATGAGCGCCAGGCGGCGGTTGCCGATGGCCGATAGCCGACGGCTGATGGATGATGGCCGAAACCAGCGCTACGCTTTAGGGGGCGAGATTCATGCGACGCAGCAAATCTGCGAATCGCGGGTCCGGGCGGAGGCCATCGAGCATAGGCTCTACTTTGACGCGATCCGTCAGCCAGCTCGCTCGCTCCTCATAGGCTTCTTCCAGTCAGGTCCAAGCTTGCTCCTTCTCGCCAAAGCCAAGGGGCGCGAGGATTTCGTACGGCCCCAGTCGGGTCCCAACGGAGAGGGACATAATGGACTAATCCGGCGCCCGTCAGCGAATGAACTTCTGATACAGCTCCGTGTTCCGGGACTCGGGCGGGACCAGCTTGCCTCCTACGAAGATATATTTGATCTCGGAGCGGATGTCGAGCGGGTCGCCACGGGAGACCAGCAGGTTGGCCAGCTTGCCGGCCTCGATCGAGCCGACGCGGTCGGCGATGCCCAACAGCTCGGCCGGCCACACGGTGATGGCCTTCACGGCGTCCTCGTGCTCCAGGCCGTAAGCCGCCGCCAGGGCGGCGCAGTACGGCAAATTGCGCACATCCTCCGACGAGCCGCTGGCGATCGCAAACTTCACGCCGGCCCGGCGCAAAACTTCGGGCGTGGTGAACGGGGCGTCGTAGGGATCTTCGGGGGCGCGCGGCAGAGAGAGCACCGCGTCGTAGAGCACGGCCACGTTCTTCTGCTTGAGCAGATCGACGACCTTCCAGGCGTCGGCGCCGCCGGCGATGATGGCCTTCAGGCCGAACTCGCTCGCCAGCTCAACGGCGGTGCGGATGTCGCGGAAGTGATCGGCGGGGAAGATGGCCGGGCGCTCGCCGCGCATGACCGGGACCATCGCTTCCAGGGCCAGGTCCCCGGCGGCGGGCTTCTGCTTGCCGAGGCGGGCCTTCATCTCGGCGTAGGCCTTGGCCTCCCGCAGGTACTGCTTCAGCTTCGCCATGTCTTCCGCGACGCGCGCCCCGCGGGCCTCGGCCGCTCCGGCGGCTCCTTCCGCCGGCCCGCGTTGGGCGCGGCGATGCAGACTGGGAATGGTGATGACCACCCCGACCTCGGGCAACAAGGTCATCTCGTTGGGATAGTTCCCAAACAGGTTGACGGCCGAAGCGACGCCGGAGATCAGCCCGCCGGATGGCGCCACCAACGCCGTGGTTATGCCGTTCGCGCGCGCCGTCCGGATCATCTCGCTGTGGGGATTCACGGCGATCCAGGCCTGGGCTTGGGGATTGAAGGGGCCGAGCTCGGCGGTATCGACCGAGCCGCGCACCGAGGGAATCTCCGACAGGCCCACCGAGGTGTAGGAATCGACCCAGCCCGGGTAGACCGCGAGGCCCGTGCCGTCGATCCTGTTGGCGCCGGCCGGAACGGTGACGCGCTGGCCGACCGCGGCGATCCTGCCGTCGCGGATGACGATCGTGCCGCGCTCGATCGACGGCGCGGTCACGGGCACGATCCGGGCGTTGGTGATGGCGTGGGTTTGCGCTCCGGCGAACGCCGCGGAGAACGCCAACAACAGCGGCAGCCGGATCATTGCAGCGCCTCCTCGCCGTCGGTGACTCGCGCCGGCGGCTCGGGTTCATATTCTTCCTTCCACGGGAGGCGCTTGTCGACGTCGCGCCGGCGGTTGAAGAAAACCTGGCCGTCGATCAGCGTCATCTCCACGCGCGCGTAGGGGCTGAAGGGATGGCC
>JBGOUJ010000267.1:0-9797 GCA_041477005.1 Terriglobia bacterium
CGAAGACGGCCCTTGCTCCACCTACATTGGAACCGGCGCCTCCGGCCATTACGTGAAGATGGTCCACAACGGGATCGAGTACGGGATCATGCAGTTGATCTGCGAGACCTACGACATCCTGCGCAAGTCCCTGGGCCTGGCCGCCGGCGAGATCCGCGAGATCTTCGTCAAGTGGAACGAAGGCGAGCTGAACTCCTTTCTGATGGAGATCAGCGCCGTCGTGCTGGGCAAGATCGACGAGGAAGCAGGCCGCCCGCTGGTGGACCTGGTGCTGGACACGGCCGGCCAGAAAGGCACCGGTAAATGGACGGCGCAATCGGCCCTCGATCTGGGCGTGCCGATCCCGACCCTGAGCGTGGCGGTCGAAGGCCGCATTCTCTCGGGGTACAAGAAGGAGCGGCTGGAGGCGGCCAAAGTGCTTAAGGGGCCGAACGCCGCGTTTGCCGGCAATCGCGAAGCCTTCCTCAAGAGTCTGTGGGAAGGGTATTATCTGGCGATGCTGGCCTGCTATGCGCAGGGGCTGGTGCTGTTGCAGGAGGCGTCGAAAGAACACAATTACAGCCTGAACCTGGCCGAGATCGCCCGCATCTGGAAGGGCGGCTGCATTATCCGCTCCAAGCTGCTCGACCCGATCAAGCTGGCCTACAAGAAAAATCCCAGCCTGCCGAATCTGCTGGTGGACAAGCGGTTCAGCCGCCTGGTCAATCGCTATTCGCGCGGGCTGCGGAAGGTGGTGCAGGCGGCGGCCAAGGCCGGCGTCCCGGCGCTGGCCTACAGCTCGACGCTCGGCTACATCGACAGCTATCGCAGCGAGTTCCTGCCGGCCAACTTGCTCCAAGCCCAGCGCGACTATTTCGGCGCGCACACCTATCAGCGCGTGGATAAGGAAGGGACGTTCCACACGGAGTGGGGGAAGAATTGAGCCGGCGGGCAATCGACAAATTGATACATCATAAATCAATAAATCGCCGAATATGTCTCAAGAAAAGCTCCGGCAGTTCCAGCCCACGCACGAATTCTTCATCGGGATGGATTCGGATGGCTGCGTCTTCGACTCGATGGAGATCAAGCACAAGGAGTGCTTTGCGCCGGTCTTCATCAAGCATTGGAAGCTCCAGGCGGCCTCTAAGTACGCGCGGACGGCCTGGGAGTTCGTCAATCTCTACTCGGTGTGGCGCGGGGCGAACCGCTTTCCGGCGCTGGCCAAGGTGCTCGATCTGCTGCGCGAATGGCCGGAGCCGATGCGGCGCGGCGTGCAGATTCCGGACATCACCCCGCTCAAGAACTTCATCAACTCCGGCCTGCCGCAGGGGAACCCGGCGCTTGAGGAGCTGTTGCGCCAGACCGACGATCCGGTGCTGAAGCGGACGCTCGACTGGAGCAAGGCCGTGAACCGGGCCATCGCCGATCTGGTGGAGGGCGTGCCGCCATTTCCGGGCGTGCGCGAATGCCTCGACAAGCTGGCCCCGCGAGCCGACCTCGCGGTCGTCTCCGGCACCCCGGGCGAGGCGCTCGAGCGGGAGTGGGAGGAGCACAGGATCCAGCAGTACGCCGCCCTCATCGCCGGCCAGGAGATGGGGACGAAGAAGGAACACCTGGAGATCATGGCCAAAGGGAAGTACCCGCCGGAGCGGACGCTCATGATTGGCGACGCGGCGGGCGATCTGAAGGCGGCCCGCGCCAACAGCTTCCTGTTTTTCCCCATCAATCCGGGCCACGAAGAGGCGTGCTGGCAGGAGCTGCTCGAGCACGGCCTGGACCGTTTCTTCCGCGGCGCTTTCGCCGGCGAGTACGAGCAGAAACGCATCGCCGAATTCGAGAAGCTCCTTCCCGACACCCCGCCCTGGAAGCACCCGGCCGGGCACTGAGGGCATGTGCTTCTACAAGACGCCCTACATCGGCCAGAACGGCTGGGTCTCGTTGAAAGCCGGCGGGCCGCTCGACTGGACCGAAATCCGCCACCTCGTCACTGAAAGCTACCGCCTGGTGCAACATGCCTAGATTGACCGGATTGAGCAAAGAACAAGTGAGCGGCGAGATTCGCAGCATCTTCGAGCGACAGGAGCAGCGCTACGGGATGCCGCTTTACAACCACATGGTGCTGGCGCGCCGGCCGGGCATTTTCCGCGGCTTCCGCGCGATGTGGGATGGTCTCGAAGAAGATGGGCTGCTGCCGGCCCGGCTTCGCGACTTGCTCAACGTCAAGGTCGCTTCGCTCGTCGGCTGCGGGCTTTGAATCGAGCTGAACTCTGCCGTGGGCAGAGCCGATGGCGTCACCGACGCCGAGCTGGATGCGCTGGCGGACTATGCCGGCAGCTCGCTATTCAGCGCCCGCGACCGGGCCGCCCTGGCTTATGCCGAGGCCGTGACCACCGGATCGCGCGTGCCGGATGATTTGTTCGACCGTGTCCGGAAACACTTCACCCCGGACGAAATCGTGGAGCTAACCGCGACCATCACCTTTGAAATTTGCGCCGCCAAGTTCAATCGGGCGCTGGATATTGAGGCGCAAGGCGTTTGTCGCGTCGCCTTGCCGGTTCGGGATGCTTAGGGGTGGGACAGGTGAGCCCGAATGGCGCCCGCCTGTCCCGCCGCCGGGTGGACGGTTAAAGAACCGAAACGTCCTCGGCCTGGAGGCCCTTGGGCCCCTTCTTCACGAGGAACTCAACCTGCGCTCCTTCGTCGAGGCTGCGGTAGCCGCTCGCCTGAATGGCGGAGAAGTGCACGAACACGTCGTCGCCGCTTTCCCGCTGAATGAAGCCAAAACCCTTGGCCGCATTAAACCACTTCACAGTACCTTTTTCTTTCATGGGTAAATCTTGTCCTTGTTTCTTGAGCTATTCGAACTCCTGAGCATCCACTACGAACGTTCCTGTCAGGAGCAGTTCAGAGGGCACCAAGAGGATCAAACGCAGCTTGAGTATAACACGAATCCGCTCCTGCGTCACCGAATTATTTTGTCGGGTTTTGGGTCCATCCGGCGGGCATCCTTAGGGCGCTCAATAAGATCGGGACCCCTGCGCCCGGGCCGATCTCGGAGGCGTATCGTGGCGGCGAGCGCAAAAACGGAGATGGCAGGCGGCACTGACGGATCGCTGAAATGGGTCGGCCGTTTAGAGGGCTCGCGATGAGCTATACTCGCGGAAGTCTTGGCTCTATGATCGACGGTCGACCGAGCCGGCGTGGATGATCTCGAACAAAGCATCCGAGGGCGAAGGTCCCCGTGTTGAATATTCGCGGCGGTTGGAAGCCCGGCGTGCCGCCATCACGCGATACGACGCGCGGGACAGGATGCTGAGCTACTGCCGCCTGGCCGTGTCGGTCACGGCTGCGATCCTTGCTTTTCTTGCTCTCACACGCCCCAGCCCATCAGCTCTGTGGCTTCTGGCTCCCGGTTCTGTCTTTTTCTCTTTGGTAGTGGTGCACGACCGAGTCCGGCGGATGCGGGGCCGGTGCTCTCGCCGCGCCGCGTTTTACGAGAAGGGGCTGGCCCGCCTGGACGACCGCTGGGTAGGAAGCGGAGAACCTGGCATGCGCTTTCTCGATCCGGCGCACCCCTACGCAGAGGACCTGGACCTGTTCGGGAAGGGCTCCTTGTTCGAGCTGCTGTGCACAGCGCGGACACCTGTGGGCGAGGAACTCCTAGCCGACTGGTTGCGCGCGCCTGCCCCACCTCCGGTCGTGCGCGCCCGGCAGGAGGCAGTCGCCGAACTCCGTTCGCGGCTAGACCTGCGCGAAGACCTGGCAGTCTTGGGGGAAGAAGTGCGATCCGCGGGGCCCTCGGAAGCACTCGCCGCCTGGGGCGCGGCGAAGGCGTCGCTCGATTCATACGCAACTCGACTGGCCGCCGCCCTGCTGGCGTGCCTGGGGGTCATCGGCTTGACAGCTTGGGCCGTTTGGGGGCAGCGAGACCTGTTCCTGCTGACGCTGTTGGTGGATGGGATCTTCCTTTGGAGCTTTCGCAAGCGGGTGGAGCGGGCGGCCCAAGCAGCCGAGAGCCTGGCCCGCGACCTCGGGCTCCTCTCGCAGATCCTGGCGCGGGTGGAACGCGAACCATTCAGCTCCGGTCGCCTTGTTGAGCTCCGTGCCATCCTGGATACCGATGGGCGGCCTCCTTCGTTTCGGATCCGCAGACTGGACATCCTGATAAAGGCCCTCGAATCCAGAAGGAACATATTCGTCGGGGCGCTCGACCCCGTGGTGCTTTGGACCCTTCAATTCACGTTTGCCGTGGAGGCGTGGCGCAAGAACTTCGGTCCGGCCATCGGTCGCTGGCTAGCTGTGGTGGCCGAGTTTGAGGCCCTCTCGGCGCTCGCGAACTACTCCTACGAGCATCCCGCCGATCCCTTTGCCGAACTTGTCGAGGCGGGTCCGTATTTTGAGGCTGAGAACCTCACCCACCCGTTGCTTCCGGAAAGCCGGGCTGTGAGCAACGACATCAGAATCGGCGGCGGGCTGCAGTTATTCGTCGTCAGCGGTTCCAACATGTCGGGAAAAAGCACGTTGCTGCGGACTATCGGGACGAACGCGGTGCTGGCGCAGTGCGGCGCCCCGGTGCGGGCGACTCGGTTGCGGTTGTCGCCGTTGGCCGTCGGCGCCTCTATTCGCATCATGGACTCTCTCCAGGACGGAACGTCGCGGTTCTACGCCGAGATCACGCGACTCCGGCAGATCGTGGACCTGACTCGGGGACCGTTGCCGGCACTGTTTCTCCTGGACGAGTTGCTACAAGGCACGAACTCTCACGACCGGCGAATCGGCGCGGAAGGGGTGGTGCGTGGCCTCATTCAGCGGGGCGCGATCGGTTTATTGACCACCCATGATCTAGCCTTGACCCAGATCGTCGACATCGTCGGTCCCAGCGCGGTGAATGTCCATTTTGAGGATCGCCTGGAGAACGGCAAGCTTCTCTTCGATTACCGCTTGCGCCCGGGCGTGACGAAAAGCAGCAACGCTCTCGAGCTGATGCGGTCGGTGGGGCTCGAGGTGTGACCCCCGGATTTCCATTGTGAACCCGACGGCCCTAACCTTCTGATGCTCTCTGACGCCTTTATCCATACGGGTTCCGACGCGACGGAACACACCAGGGCATGAGCCAACTCATCGAACCGCACTTGACCGACCCACGGGGGACGAACACCCGGCTGCCCTTCGCCGACCTGCTGCGGCGGTCGGTGTACAGCCGGTGGATATGAGGACGTGAACGATGCCGAGCCGGTATCGGCGGACCCGACCTTCCGGCTGATCGGTTCGTGCGAAAAAATCCCGTTGAAACCGAGCCGGGCAGGTGTATACTGCGCTCATCGGAAGGGTGAGATGGAGATTCCGGCTGAATAGTTTACGAGATCAGCATGTGGAAGATTTGGTGCCTGGCGGTGGCAGTATGGCCGTCGTACGCGCAGGTGACTGCGCTGGCCCACGCGACGGTAGTTGACGGTACCGGAAGACCGGCGTCGAGCGACACGACGGTTCTCATCGACGGAGGAACCATACGGGAGGTCGGGCCCGCCGCGCGCCTGAAGATCCCCGCGGATGCCTCTACAGTGGATCTCACCGGGAAGTTCGTCATTCCTGGGATCATCAACCTGCACGGCCATGTGGGACTCACCAAGGGGTTGATCGCCGACGCGAGCAACCATACCCGAGAGAACATCGAATCCCAACTGCATACTTATGCAATCTATGGGGTTACGACCGTGGTCAGCCTCGGGCACGATAACGAATTGATGATCACCGTGCGTGATAAGCAGCGCCGGGGCAAACTCTCTGGAGCGAGAGTTCTCACTGCCGGGACGGGATTCTCCCTGAGAGGCGGGTATCCTCTGGCGGTTGCGCCCTTCGTAAAGGGACTTGCCTTCGAGGTGGCCGATGCCGCCGAAGCGGCGGCTTACGTCGACTCGCTCGCAAAAATGCGCGTGGACCTGGTGAAGATGTGGGTAGACGACTATCGCGGCCGGCTGCCGAAGCTTACACCAACCATCTGGAGAGCGGCCATCCAAAGGGCGCACGGGCATGGGCTGAAGGTGTTCGCACATATGTGGGACTTGGAGGACGCCCGGGGCCTTGCCCGGGACGGCATCGACGTGATCGCGCACAGCATCCGCGACCAGGAAGTGGACGCCGACCTGATTGCGCTCTTCAAGAAAAACAATGTTACGGCAGTCGCCACAGCTACCCGCGAGCGGTCCCTCTTCGTCTACACATCCAGCCCGCAGTGGCTCGACGACCCATTTTTTGTTAAGTGCACCACGCCGGATGTGATTCGCGAGCTGAAGGGCGGCGCCTTCCGGAGGCGACAAGCGTCGGACCCGGACTTGGATCTCTATCGGCGAGCCTTTGACATGGATATGCGCAATCTCAAGCGGCTGGCTGACGCCGGCGTGCGCATCGGGTTCGGAACCGACAGCGGCCAGCCCGGCCGGTTCCCGGGATTCTTTGAGCACTGGGAGATGGAGCTGATGGTCCAGGCCGGCCTTACGCCGATGCAGGTCATCCAGTCCTTTTCTCGAAACGCCGCTGAAGCACTCGGGGCAAAGTCGCTTGGGACGATCGAGCCTGGCAAGGCCGCCGACTTAGTCGTGCTCGACCGCGACCCGCTGCAAGACATCCGCAACACGCGCGCCATTGACGCCGTGTACGTGGGAGGAAGGAAGCTCCAGTAGCCAGTGACGCATTTGCACTTGCATACACCAAGGGGTGAGTCGTTCCGGACCAAGGCCGGAACCAAAACATGGGTCGACGCAGCGGGAATACGAAGGATGTATTAGACCGCATAGCTCGGTTAACGGGGGAGGTATGTTTATGCAAACCATCATTCAGGTACTGGCTGTGGTGGTGCTCCTGGTCGGGGCAGCACCGCTTGCCGGCCAAACCTTCGGTGAAATCACCGGCGAGGTCACCGATACGACGGCTGGGATCATTGTTGGGGCTGGGGTTACCGTCAAGAATGTAGCCACAAATCAGGTCCGCCGCGTGGAGACGAACGCCACCGGGAATTACACGGTTCCCTTCCTGGTACCGGGAATTTACGATGTTCAGGTTGAGAGCTCCGGGTTCAAGGCAGCCAACCGGCGGGGCGTGGACCTACAGGTCGGGGCGGCGGCGCGGATCAACTTTGCGCTCGAGGTGGGCGAGATCACGCAGCGGGTGGAAGTGACCGGCGGCGCGCCGATGCTTACGACCGAGAGTGCGACCCTGGGGACGGTGATTGAGAACAAGAGGATCGTCGAACTGCCGCTCAATGGGCGCAACTATTTACAACTGGTGGCGCTCAGTCCCAATGTGGTGGCGGAGAGCGGGTCTAACCAGTCCGCCAGTCTGCAAGGCGGGGATCGCTCGCGGCAGTCGTTCTCTCTGGCCGGGCAGCGGCTCGAGTACAACCACTACACGCTGGACGGGGTGGAAAACACGGACGTCAACTTCAATACGTACGTCCTTCGACCCTCGATAGACGCCGTGCAGGAGTTCAAGGTCCAGAGCGGCGTCTATTCAGCGGAGTTTGGCCGGTCCATCGGGCAAATTAACGCCACGACCCGGTCCGGGACGAATGAGCTCCATGCCAGCATGTTTGAGTTCCTTCGCAATTCGGCGCTCGACGCCAAAGAGTGGCAGCAGCAAGGTAACAAGAACCCATTCCGCCGAAACCAGTTCGGGTTCACGCTGGGCGGCCGGCTGATTCGGGACCGGTTGTTCTTCCTGTCCAATTTCGAGGCGTTGCGGGACCACAAGACGCTCCAGCAAACGGCCGGTGTGGCAACCGCCCGGATGCGGACCGGGGACATGTCGGCGCAGCCACGGGGAATCTTTGACCCTCAATCACGGGTCTTCGCAACAGATGCGCAGGGAAACGAGCGGGCCGTTTCGGCCACGCAATTCCCCAACAACACGATTCCGCAGAGCCGTTTCAACCCGACCGCGCTAAAGCTGGAGGAGTTTCTACCCCCGCCGACAGCACCCGGCGACAGCATCCTGCGCAACTACATTCGCCAAGACCCGCGTGGTATCAGCACGGACCAGTTCCTGCAACGCATCGACTGGAACGAGAGCAACCGGTCGAGTTGGTTCGGACGCTTTGGCTGGAGCGATGAGTTTGAAGAGCTAACCTCCACGTTCCCTTACCCCGGACGGGTGACGGCCAAGGTCTACCAGACGGTGCTCTCGAACACGCGCACGCTGGGGACCACCACCGTCAACGAGCTTCGCTTCGGCTATAACCAGTTCCAGAACAATAAGGTCGGTTACAATAGCTTCGTCCGGGACGTCACGACGGAGCTGGGCATCCCGGGGTTGAAGTCGGTCACCGCCGCCTCCTGGGGTTTCCCCGATATTGGGCTGAGCAACGGGCTCAGCGGGAACAGCGAGCCCAACCCGTACGTTACCCGCAACCACACGTTTCAGTTGATGGATAACGTGTCGATCGTACGAGGCCGCCACACGCTGAAGTTCGGCGCGGAGGTCCGGCGCGACCGTTACAACGAGTTGGGCAACTCCTTTGCACGCGGGTCGTTCACTTTCTCGGGCTCGGCGACGTTCGACCCGGCCAACCGAACCACCACCGGGTTCTCGTTCGCCGACTTCCTGCTAGGAGAATCTTTATCATCGGAACGCGGCCTCAATTTGTCCAACACCATGCTCCGGGCCACGTCCGCTTACCTGTACTTCCAGGACGACTGGAAGATCACGCCCCGGCTGACCATGAATCTGGGGCTGCGCTACGAGAACAACCGTCCTTGGCATGACAAATATCGGGGTATTCTCAATATCCAAATGTTCGACCCCGGGGTAGGGCCGGGCGGTTTGCTGAGCGGGACCAAGGTGCCGATCATGACCCGGCCTGGCAGCGGAGATTTCTACCAGGGCATTCCCTTCCGGTTCCACGACGGAATCCCGGTCCAGGCGGGTGATCAGTTCATCGGCCGGTCGTTGGTAAACTCCGACAACAACGACTTCGCGCCGCGCCTGGGCTTAGCCTACAGCCCCACCGACCGCTGGACGTTTCGCGCGGGGGCGGGAGTGTTCTATGCGAAAGACTCGACACAGATCGTGTGGGACATGGGGCGCAATATGGCTGGCCGCGGGAGACTCGACGCCAACCAGGAACGGCCCAACTCCAACCTCAGCGACCCGTGGAAGTTCCAGCGGGAGGCGTACCAATGCACAGGCTGGACCGGGACCTGCCTTGGACCCCCGCAATTGCTGACCAACTCTGTCGGGCGCCGCAGCCCCTACGTGACCCAGTGGCTGTTCAACATTCAGCGGCAGCTCAGTAACGATATTGCGCTGGAGGTGGGCTATCAAGGCAGCGAGGGGCACAAGCTGGAACGCTATCGAATTTGGAATCAGCCCGTGTCCAGGACGGGTCCGAGCGACTCCCGAACGCCCGAGCAGCGCCGCCCGTGGCCGGCCTACGGCAACTTCCAAATGGTGGATGGCTCCGCCAATTCGAATTATCACGCCCTGAGCGCGAAGCTCACGCAGCGCTTTTCGCGGGGGCTGACCTACCTGGTCGGGTACACCTGGTCGAAGTCCATCGACAGCGGCAGTGCGATCCGCAACAACACGGGCGACAACCAATGGCCGGCAGATAGCTATAATCTGCACCGCGAGCGCGCACTGTCGCAGTTTCACGAGGGCCGGCGCTTCGTGGCATCCTTGCTGTACGAGCTGCCACTGGGGGCCGGCAAGCCTTTCGCCAACTGGCGGGGTGTGGCGGACAAGGTGCTCGGCGGCTGGCAAATGGGAAGTATCCTGACCTTCGCGGACGGAACGCCGCAACACGTGGGAGGCATCGGCGACAC
>JBGOUJ010000268.1:0-9773 GCA_041477005.1 Terriglobia bacterium
CCCCATGTGGTGCTATCGGATTTCCCATTCCAATGCTAGTCTATCCGTTATGAGCCGCCCGGGCCGCGGCCGCGTATTCGTCATCGAGCAGAAGGGACAGATCCTGGAGCTCGAATCGAGCGACGCGCGCCTGTGGCGCGAGGCGACGGCGCTCCGATAACGCTGATGTGGATCCTGGGGCTCTCTGCATACTATCATGACTCGGCGGCGTGCCTGGTCCGCGACGGCCAGATCGTCGCCGCGGCGCAGGAAGAGCGGTTTACGCGCAAGAAGCACGATCACCGCTTTCCGGCGCATGCCCTGGAGTTCTGCCTCCGCCAGGCGGGCATTTCGGCCCGGGATCTGGATTTGGTGGTCTTCTACGACAAGCCACTCACGAAATTCGTCCGGCTACTCGAGACTTATGTAGACTACGCGCCGCGAGGCCTGCGCTCGTTTCTCCAGGCCATGCCGCTGTGGCTGCGGGAGAAGCTGTGGATGCGGGAGGAGATCGCCAAGCAGTGCCACTACCAGGGCAAAGTTCTGTTCACCGAGCACCACGAATCCCACGCCGCGAGCGCCTTCTTCCCTTCGCCGTTTGAGTCGGCCGCGATCCTCACGATCGATGGCGTTGGCGAGTGGGCTACGTCGAGCTACGGCTGGGGGCGTGGCAACCAGATTCAGCTTCTGGCCGAGATGCATTTCCCCCATTCGCTCGGGCTGCTCTATTCGGCGTTCACTTACTACACCGGCTTCCGGGTCAACTCGGGCGAGTACAAGGTCATGGGTCTCGCTCCCTACGGGCAGCCGCGCTACGTGCAGAAGATCCTGGACGAACTGATGGACGTGCGGGAAGACGGCTCGCTGCGCCTGAACATGCGGTATTTCAATTACTGCGCGGGCCTGACCATGACCAACCGCGCTTTCGACCGTCTGTTCGGCGGGCCGCCGCGACAGCCGGAGTCGCCGCTGACCGAGCGGGAGATGGACCTGGCGCGGTCGGTGCAGGACGTGACCGAGATGGTCATGCTGAAGATGGCACGGCACCTTCACCAGGTGACCGGCGAGGAGAACTTGTGCCTGGCCGGCGGAGTGGCGCTTAATTGCGTGGGCAACGGGCGTATTTTGCGCGAGGGGCCGTTCCAGAGGCTGTGGATCCAGCCGGCGGCGGGCGATGCCGGCGGGGCGCTGGGGGCGGCGCTGTCGGCGTGGTACCAGTATTGCGAGAAGCCTCGCTCGGCGGCCGAAGTGTGCGGCGAGCAGTCCGACGGCATGAACGGGTCCTATCTGGGCCCGGAGTTTTCAGACGAAGAGATCGGGGAGTTCCTGGAGGGCGCCGGCGCTCGTTATGTGAAGGTGAGCCGTCGCGAATTGCCGGAGCGGGTGGCGGCGCTGCTGGCCGAGGAAAAGGTGGTCGGATGGTTCCAGGGGCGTATGGAGTTCGGGCCGCGGGCGCTCGGCGCTCGCAGCATTCTCGGCGACCCGCGCTCCCCGCGCATGCAGTCGGTGATGAACCTGAAGATCAAGTTTCGCGAGAGCTTCCGGCCGTTCGCGCCGTCGGTGCTGCGGGAGCGCGTTTCCGATTATTTCGAGATGGACTGCGATTCGCCCTACATGCTGCTGGTGGCGCCGGTGCGCGAGGATCGCCGCATCGCGATGACCGCGGAGCAGGAGAAGCTGTTCGGCATCGAGAAGCTGAACGTACCGCGCTCGACCATTCCGGCGGTGACCCACGTCGATTACTCGGCCCGGGTGCAGACGGTGCGGCGAGAGGATAACCCGCTTTACCACGACTTGCTGCGGGCTTTCGACCGGCTGACGGGGTGCCCGGTGGTTGTGAATACGTCGTTCAACGTGCGGGGCGAGCCGATCGTCGGTACGCCCGAGCAGGCGTACATCTGCTTCATGCGGACCGAGATGGACTACCTGGTGCTCGGGGATTACATCCTGGACAAGCGGGAGCAGGGCCAGTTTGTGGAGAGCAGGGCCTGGCAGGAGGAATTCCAGCTTGACTGACCCGAAGCAGGCGCGGAAGACCGCGCTCTCAGTGGGCGCGGTGCTGCTGGCGCTGAGCGCCTTCAGCCTGTGGCGAAACCATCTGCTACGGAGCGAATTCCTGGGTGGGGCCGGGCTGTGCCTGATCCTGATCGGCCTGCTCACGCCAGGCTTTGCCGTGCCGTTTCACGTTGCCTGGATGAAGCTCGCCGGCGCCCTGGGATATGTCAACAGCCGGGTGATTCTGTCCCTGACGTATTATGGCATACTGACTCCGGTGGGATTTCTGATCCGCCTGGCCGGGCGCGACCCGTTGAACCGGCGTCGCCGGCCCGCCGAGAGCTACTGGATCCGGCGCGCCAAGCCCCGGCAAGACCGGGAGCAGTTCGAGAGGTTGTTTTAACATGACCGGGCTTTCTCTGATTCACGAGTTCTGGCTGTTCTTGCGGCAGAACAAGAAGCTGTGGCTGCTGCCCATCATCATCGTCCTGTTGCTGCTGGGAGCGCTGCTGGTCTTCGCGCAGGGGTCGGCCCTGGCGCCCTTCATTTACACCATCTTCTGAGGCTCGTCTGCCCTCCCGGCTGAGCTGGGAGGGGATCACCGGGTGCGCGCCAGGCGGTTGGATCTGAACCCGGACCAAATGAAAAAAGAGGCATTCCGCAATTCCTCAGCCTGGGATATAATCCGGTTCTCGGCAGTCGTATGTACAGTCTCCTATTTCTGGCTGGTCTTTCCTTCCTGATCTGCCTTTTTCTCACCCCGCTGGTTCGTAACTTCTTGAATCGGCTTGAGATACAGGACTATCCGGACCAAGAGCTAAAGCTCCACAAAAGCCCGATTCCTCGCCTGGGGGGCGTTCCCATCATGGCCGCCACGGTGCTTTCCCTGGCGGTATTTGCCATGGTCCCCTTAGCAGGGTCCGAACTATTCCGCGGGCAATGGCCGGCTCTGCTCGGTATGCTTCCGGGCGTGGCGCTGGTGTTTTTGATTGGGGTCGTCGACGATCTGATCGAGTTGCGGCCGTGGCAAAAGCTGGCTGGAGAGGTAGCCGCCGCCTGCTGGATCTACTGGCACGGCATCCGAATTTACAATATCTTCGGCCTGAGCGCCGGACAGGTGCACTGGATCAGCTTTCCGTTGACGGTGCTTTGGCTGGTGGGATGCACCAACGGTTTTAACCTGATCGACGGGATGGATGGGCTGGCCTCTGGGGTAGGCTTCTTTGCTACCTGCACGATGCTGATGGGCTCCCTGCTCCAAGGCATAGGCCCCGGCGCGGCGCTGGGCATTATGACGGCGCCTCTGGCCGGCGCGCTGCTGGCATTCCTGCGCTTCAACTTCAATCCGGCCTCGATGTTCCTGGGCGATAGCGGCAGCCTGGTGATTGGCTTCCTGCTTGGTGCTTACGGGATACTCTGGTCGCAAAAGGCCATCACCTTGCTGGGCATGACCGCGCCTTTGATGGCGCTGGCCTTTCCCATCCTCGAGGCATCCATTTCGGTGGCCCGGCGCTTCCTACGAGGCGACCCCATCTTCGCCGCCGACCGGCGCCATATCCATCACCGGCTGGTCGATCTGGGCTTGACCCCGCGCCGGGCGGTGTTGCTGCTCTACCTGGTCACCAGCGTTTTCGCGATAGTTTCCCTGCTGGTGTCGATGCCGCAGTTCCGTTACAGCAGGCTGGTAATTCTTCTTTTCTGCGCGGTTTCCTGGATCGGGGTGCAGCATCTCGGCTACGCCGAGTTCAGCGAGGCGCGCAAGATCATCCTCGGCGGCACCGTGCGCCAGCTCATCGCCTCCCAGACCAAGCTGCGGTCCTACCGTTGGGCCCTGGAGCGCGCCGGATCCATCGACGAGTGCTGGAACCTGACCGTGGATGCAATGCGCGAGCTGGGTTTCGACCACGTGGAGTTGGTCCTGCCGGGCGGCTTGCAATTCGAAGAGTGGCTGCACAACGGGGGAGAGCCGCCTTCCATCCGAGATTGCTGGACCGTCAGGATCCCGTTGGACGTTTCGATGAAGACTGGATGGTTGCAGCTTTCCCGTCAAATCAGCCGCGGCGAAGGCTGCCTGGTGCTGCAAGCCATAGTAGAGACGGTGAGAGAGGTATTGCCGATGAAGCTCAGGGAACATCGGCAGGTGGCCACGAGCCTCATGCCTGAGGAAGCGGTTCCGGCAGATCTCGTCTGACGCGTGGGCCCCGCCCCTTACCGGCCGAGGGATCCCCGGCCCGGCTTTACGTTCCCTTCTTAGTGAAAATCAGTATGTGCTGCGTGGGCAGGAATTCCAGGTCCTGCTGGAGCGCGAAACCCAGCGGCTCAATCTCCGAGCGCACATCCTCTACGCTCATCTTGTGCAAAGGCAGGATCGGAATGGACGGGTCCTCTTTGCGGTACTCGACCAGGACCAGCCGGCCGTTGAGCTTGAGAGCCCGGCGGATGCGGCCGATCATCTGTTCCGGCTCGGAGAATTCGTGGTAAACATCCACCAGCAGGGCCAAATCTACGGCGCTGTCGGGCAGGTGGGGGTCGTTGGCCCCGCCTAAGACCATCTGCACGTTGGTGATGTTGCGCTTCTTCAGATTTTCCGACATCTGGTCCAGCATGTTCTGCTGGACATCCACTGCGATCACCTTCCCCTTGGGTCCCACCCTCTGGGCCAGCCGCCAGGTAAAATAGCCTACGCCGGCGCCCACGTCGCCCACGGTAGCGCCTTCCGGTATTTTCAATGCATCCAGCAGCTTTTCGGGCTGCTCAGTCTCCTCACGCTCGGGGCGGGTGAGCCAGCCGGCGTCGCTGCAGATGGGCGCGATCTGCCGCTTGCGCGTGACCTTCCCGATATCGAGGACTTCCTTGTTTTTCCCCTGCTGGGCCTGAACGGCCTTGGGGTTGTTGCAGGCGAGGGGCGCGCCCGCCAGCGCGAGGATCAACCCAACATATACGATCTGGAAGCGTGCTTTCACCCCAACGGCCCTCAAGGGAATCTTCTCAAAACCTGAAATGGGGCGCAAGCGGGAAGGGAATGAAAACGCAGATGGACACAGATGAACACGGATTAATTAAGATTAGAACGCGAGATGAACGCCCCTTCGCGATCCGCGCAACGCAAACGGATACCGCGGGGTGTACCAGAATGCAAAGCGCAAGAGAGAGGCGCAAAGCAGGGGCGTGTTGGGAAACCTCGGTTGGGCCTCCGAATGATCTTCGCCCGCAGATAGGGTTTGCCCGGAACTCGGATCACGTGGGGGTAAGCAGCACGCTCCTGCAGCAGCCTGGGGATCGAGCTGCGCCTCAAAGGGCGGCGGTCGCGAGCCGCAGCATGTCGTCCAAGAGCAGCTTCAGGTGGGGACACTTGGAACAGGCGATTGAGGGATCCAGCTTCCCGAAGAGGTCAGCTCCGTCGGACACTTTCTTGTAGTCCTTGCCGAGTTTTTCTCTGTACAGCCTTCGCAGCAGCTTGGAGGGAGGCTCCTGAAAGTCAATCGACTCGGGGTCCGAAACGGTTCCTGGGAAGCTGCGCGCTATCAGGCTCGGGAATATTGCCGGATCACTCAGCAGCCAAGCTTCCGTCTCGTGAACGGCAAAGTGCTGGCAGAAGCGAGTGTCTCCGACCTCCGCCTGCAACATTTGCTTGGCCCAGGCATACCTCTCATCCTGGGACAGAGCTACCGGATATTCGAGTCCGGAACCGTACAGATCCAGCAGGCCCACGATGCCGATGATGTGACCCTGCTGCAAGTCGAGCCGGGCGCGCGTAGCAAACTTTCTCCGGTAGTCGGCCGATCCTTCGAACCGAACGGGCGGCAGCGCGATCGGTTGGCGAAGTCTCGGATCCAACCAACGCTTAAAGAAGAAACGGAGCGCCTCTTTTTCGGTTTGGCCCTCGACGAAAAGAACGAGCTTCACAACACGGCTTCGGCCTCTCCGGAGTAAAGAAAACGCCCGAGGGAGTAATCCTCAACCCACTTTCTCAGCTCGTCTCCGGCCATGGTCTTGATTTCGGTGTGGTCGCCGGCCCACGTAAAGACCGTTGTTGTCGGTATGGCGCCGCGGAAGGCGTCCAGCATTTGCGGCGAGTGAGTGGTGAGGATCACCTGCGAGCGGCTCGAAGCCTCTGCAGCAAACTCCGCAACAATAGGCAGCATGGAGGGATGCAGGCCGACCTCGGGCTCGTCGATGGCAATCAGCGGCGCCGGATCGGGGCTTCCCAGAATGGCGAGCAACAATAGGAAACGGATCGTGCCATCGGAAAGATCCGCTGCCGTGTGCTCGCGCCTGCCGTGCTTCCGTCGAAGTCTCATTTGGACCCGACCGTCCTCAGCCGGAGGGAAATTTAGCTCTTCGAAGTCGTCCGGAAAAGCAGCCGACATTGCCTTATTGATTTCCTTCTTGAAATCACGGTCGCCATCGTAGAGAGTATGCAGGACCGGGATCAGGTTCTGGCCATCGGGCGCCACCCGCTTCTCCATTCGCGTGACGGCCGCCTGGCGGATCGCTGCACCCTCATCCACGCGCAGGTCGTGGTATATGCCCCACGCCTTCAGGCTCTTTTGCAGTTCGAAGACGACAGTGTCCTCCCAAAGGACGGAGACCAGGGAAAGCGCGGCTTCTGTTGGAGGGACATTGTCGGTTGGCTCGTGCAACAGTTTGGAGTCTTTGTCGTACAAAGAAGCCTTCGTTCCTCTGCGCTCCAGTGATTTGAAAGGTCCAGTCCCGGTCTCCAATTCCAATATCTCCAGATCAACCTCAAACGCCCCTGAGTTTCCGAGTCGGCGGAGCCGCAGGATGTAAGTATGCGACTCCGGCTGCTGCTGGCCGGCAAGCTGGATCGGCCCGGTAACCAGGCCAAAGGTTATCTTGTCTGCCGATCCGTCCCACACAAGTGGCGCCATCCCTCCTCTGCTCAAGATCGCGTCGCTTAGTCGGCCAGCGGCGGCTGCGCTCATTAGCTCCAAGGCGCGCAGTAGGTTAGATTTGCCGGAACCATTCGGACCTATCAGGACGTTCAGCGTTCCAGGACACCAGTCTGCGAACTTGAAGGAACGGAAGCCTTCAATCCTAATGAGCCTGATATTCATTTGGTCTGCCTACGCACAGTTTACCGCTTTCCGCGCCAGCCCTGACTGCGAAATTGACCACCTGGGCGGCAACACACTAGAATGCAAAGCGTGAGGAGGGCCGAACATGACGAGCCACTGGACTAGAAGAGCGATGCTACAGGCTGGAAGTGCGGGGCTTGCGAAACTGCTGGCGGCGCAGGAGTCGCGGCCTGCTTTGCCGCATCCGGTGCGGGTCGGGATCCTCGGCCTGGAGGGTCATTTTTCCGAGGTGCTGGAGGCGGCGCGGGTGCTGCCGGAGATTCAGATCGTCGCCGTTGCGGCCAGCAAGCCTCAGGAGATCGAACGGCTCAAGCGGAATCAAATGCTGGCGGCGGCCCACCCCTATGATGACTATCGCCGGATGCTCGACGCGGAGAAGCTGGACGTGGTGGCCATCTGCGACGAAAACGGCCAGCGCGCGGCCTCGGTGATGGCCTGCGCCGAACGAGGCCTCGCGATCGCCGCCGAGAAGCCGCTGGCCATCTCGCTTACGGAGCTGGAGGCGATCAAAAAGACGGTCGCGCGGCGCAACACACGGCTCACCATGCTGCTGCCGATGCGCTTCGAGCCGCACTACTTTGCCATGCGGACGATCGTCGCCAGCGGCGAGATCGGGGAGCCGGTGGCGCTCGGGGCGCAGAAATCCTACAAGCTGGGGCCGCGGGCGGAGTGGATGAAAAAGCGCAGCACCTACGGCGGGACCATTCCCTACATCGGCATCCACATGGTCGACCTGATGCGCTGGATCAGCGGCCGGGAGTTCGTCGAGACCGCCGCGTTCCAGTCGACGGTCGGGGTTCCCGAAATGGGAGACATGGAAAACAACACGGCGGTAATCTACCGGATGGACAACCGGGGCACGGCCAATCTCCGGATGGACTACCTGCGGCCCGACACCGCGCCCACCCACGGCGACGACCGGCTGCGAATTGCCGGCGCCAAGGGCGTGGTCGAGTACCAGGGCGGAAGCTTGACGCTGGTGACGGCCAGTAAGAAGCCGCACACGATCACCGAGCTGCCACCGCATCGGCTGCTGTTTGCCGACTTTCTTGATTCGCTCTACAACCACAAGAAGCACCTCATCTCGATCGAAGACGTCTATCGCGTGACGGAGATCGTGCTGAAGTCGCGAGAGGCGGCCGAGGCCAACCGGATCGTCCGGCTATGAATCGACCTCAGAGGTGCCGCTTCATGCGCTCCTTGATGCGCCGGGCGAGCTTTTCGGCGTCCTCGGCCTTTTTCAGCGTGCGCAAGTTCAGCACGTGGTAGTCTTCCTTTTCGAAGTCGTCCTTTAGTTGCTGCGCCAGCTCCACCAGCTCGGCGGAGTCGGCCTTCGATTTCTCAAAGTCCGCCTTCAGGATCTCGCGCCGTTGCGACTTGCCGTTGGGCAGCACGACCTCAGAGTCCTCTTCGGGAGGCTTGTGCGACGGCCCCCGCTGCGCTCCGAGTAACAACAACACCAGAACGATCCTTCCGAGTCCGAGTGGCGGCATGGCGGTTGGCTCCTGCTCCTATCATAACCGCCTGTTAGAATGACGGGATATGCCGCAGGGCGCCACGCGACAAATCCAGGTGGGCCTCATCGGGTTGGGGAACGTGGGCAGCGGGACGCTCACCATCCTGCACGAAAACGCCCGGCAGATCCAGGAAAAGCTCGGCTTCGAGCTGGCGGTGCGAGCCATTTGCTCGCGGTCGGTTCTGGAGCGGCCTCCGGCGGCCGCCCAGTTCTTCCCCGAAGTCATACGCACGCCCCATTGGCAGGAGGTCGTTTCTCACCCGGACATTCACATTGTGGCCGAGCTGGTCGGGGGCACGGGCGTGGCAGCGGAGATTGTCTGCGCGGCCATCCGGAACGGCAAGTCGGTGGTGACGGCGAACAAGGAGCTCATGGCCGCCGAGGGTCCCAAGATCTGGGACGAGGCCATCCGGGCGGGCATTTGCCTGGCCATGGAGGCGAGCGTGGCCGGCGGCATTCCGATTCACGCCGTGCTGCGGGAGGGAATCTCGGGCGACCGGGTGGAGGCACTGATCGGCATCCTCAACGGTACCTGCAACTACATCCTCACCGAGATGGAGGCGCGCGGCGAACCGCTCGACGCGATCCTGGCCGAGGCGCAGCGGCTGGGCTACGCCGAAGCCGACCCCAGCGCCGATATCGACGGCCACGACGCGCGCTCCAAGCTTTCCATCCTGGCCGCCTTGGCGTATGGCGTGCGAGTGCTGCCTTCTGATATCTATCTCGAAGGGATCCGCCGCATCTCGCCCATGGATTTTTCGTACGCCCACCGCCTGGGCCATACAATTCGACTGGTGGGCGCGGCGCAGCAGACCGAACAAGGACTGCTGCTGTCGGTGCGGCCGGCGCTGATTCCACGCTCTACGATCCTGGCCCACGTCGCGGGCGCTTACAACGCCATCTGGGTGAAAGGGGCGCACGGGGCCGACACGTTCTACTACGGCCGCGGCGCGGGACCGCAGCCGACCGGCGTGGCGGTGGTCAGCGACCTGATGCGCGTGGCGCGTGAGATCGTCAACGGCAGCCCGGAGCGCGTCTCGCCGTTCGCCCACGACCGGCTGCGGCAGTACGCCCCGATCCCGATCAGCCACCAGGTGCGGCCCTATTACCTGCGTTTCCGCGTGATCGATCGCCCCGGCATCATCGCCGCGCTCGCCGCCATTCTGTCCTCGGCGCACATCAGC
>JBGOUJ010000269.1:0-9766 GCA_041477005.1 Terriglobia bacterium
GATGGATCGCCGGAGCGCGGATGACAGGATCGACAGCCTGTGGGCGGCGCTTTCGATGGGTGAGCGAATGACTTTGCCGGACGGCCTGGGCGCCGTTACCGGTGACGCCGAAGCGAAGCCGGTCCCCGGGCGCGAAGCGATCCTTATTAACTGGGACATGCCCGAAGCAACCCCGGCGGCGTTCGCCGTCGGGCTGCCCGGCCAGGTCTCCTACTGCTTCGATGCCGGAGAATCCCGGCTGCGCTACGCCTGGCTGGGCGGTTTCATCGACATGACCGCGACGCTGTATCGAAAGGCGGACGCCAACAAGATCACGCCGACGGCGCAGCTGGTGGGCCAGGTCTTCTACCGCAGCCCGGAGTTCCCGCTGCGCATTGGCGCCGTGGATCGCGTCCCGCAGCGGCGCTTCCGCGGCTACCGCATCATCGAGGGCGTGCCGCAGTTCCACTACCAGATCGACGGCATCGACGTATACGAGCGCGTGGTGGCCACCAAGAGCAAGAAAGGCATAACGCGCGAGTTCACCATCGCCCGCGTGGATCAGCCCATGTGGTTCCTGGCCGGCCAGACCGACGGCCTCTTCGTCTCTTCCACCGCCGGAGCCATTCAAGACGGGCGGTTGCAGATCCCGCGCGGCGACGGCGTGCGCTTCCGCGTGACCATCTCCAAGGAGAAAGAAGATTGAAGAAATACTTCGCTATCTTCGCGCCCCTGTTTCTGGCTGCGGCGGCCCTGGCCCAGGTGCCCAGCGATTCCTACCGCGTCGAGATGGTGCCCACGCCCAAAGGAATCGCGCCCGAGGTCAGCGCCATCGCGTTCACCGCGGACGGCCAGTTGGCCGCGGCCTTCCGCCGGGGATACCTCTATTTGATGGACCCCGCCACGAACACCTGGAGAAAGTTCGCCGCCGGCTTCCACACCCCGCTGGGCATCCTGCCGGGCAACAAGGGCGAGTTTTTCATCGGGCACCTGCCGGAGTTGACCCACGTCGTCGATACCGACGGCGACGGCGTGGCCGACCTCTACGAAACCGTCGCCGACGGCTGGGGCATGTCGGGCAACTATCACGAGTTTGCGTATGGCCCGCTGTGCGATCGCGAGGGTAACTTCTTCGTCTCTCTGGGCTGCGCCTCCAACGGCGCCAAGCCGAGAACTCCGGTTCGCGGCGAGCTCACCGAGCGGGGCCGCAATTCCAAGGAGCCCAAGGAGGGGTTGGTTTCGAGCGTCATGCATTACTCGCCCGTCCCCTATCGCGGCTGCGTGCTGAAGATCAAGCCCGATGGCACGATCATTCCGTTCGCCACCGGTTTCCGCCAGCCGAACGGAATGGGCTTCGGCCCGGACGGAGAGCTGTTCGTCACCGACAACCAGGGAGACTGGGTCGGGACCTCGCCGCTCTATCACGTCACGCAGGGCGGGTTTTACGGCCATCCAGCCTCTCTGAACTGGGACCCGGCCGCTAAGGGCCAGGATCCGGTCGAGATCCCGATTGCCGAGCTCGCCAAGCGGCGCCAGCAGCCGATCATCCGGTTTCCCCAGAACGACATGGCCGGCTCGACCGCTCAGCCGTTGTTCGACACCACCGCCGGCAAGTTCGGCCCTTACACCGGGCAAGTGTTCGTCGCCGAGTGGACCTACCCGCGCATCCTGCGGGCGGACCTCGAAAAGGTCGGCGGCGAGTATCAGGGCGCCTGCTTCATGTTCGTCGACGGCAACGGCCTGCGGACGGGAAACAACCGGATCGCCTTCGCCCCGGACGGCCGCAGCCTTTACGTCTGCCAGACCTCGCGCATCTGGGGTTCTTCGGAAGGCATTCAACGCATCGTATTCTCGGGCAAGGTTCCGATGGATATCCTCCGGATGCGCCTGACGGCCACCGGCTTCGACCTGACTTTCACCAAGCCGGTCGATCCGGAAACCGCCAAGGCTCCGGGGGCCTATTCCATCAGTCATTACTACTATCTTTACCACGCGAAATACGGCTCGCCGAAGACGGATGTGACGCCGGTGAAGGTCACCGCCGTGTCGGTTTCGAGTGACGGGCTTCACGCTTCACTTACTTTGGAGAAGCTCGTCCCGGGGAGGGTATACGAGCTTCACCCCGGGCGGATCAAGGCTGCCGATGGCGATCCGCTGGCGACCAAGATCGCCGCTTACACGTTGAATCGTCTCAAGGATTGAATCGTGCCGGCTTCGAAGCCTCTGCGCAACCACTGAGTCCTAAGGAAGCCGGCGACCCCGCAGCCTGGCTGGTCTCCGCGGTTAAACGATGATGCCTCTCCGTTCCCGAGAACGAGGGTTGGACCGTCCTCTGGCGTCGGTGACGTGTGGCCTCGCCGCCGTGAGGCGGGCTGCCGTGCGGCCAGCGCTCTCCAGAAGAGACCTGCTCCGCTCCACCGTTGGCTTCGCGGCAGCCGGTATCGCCGGCAGGGCAGCTACCTCTTGGCGCTCCACCGGTGTTCGGATTGAGGAGATTCGGTACGACTTTGAGGACTTCACCTACCGGACCCCCATGAAGTTCGCCGCCGAACTGGTGGATCGCACGACGATTCTGAACGTGGACTGCATCGTGCGAACCATGATCGGGCGCTCCGTTCGTGGGTTTGGCTCGATGAAGATGGGCAACACCTGGTCGTTCCGCTCCCGCGCCCTCTCCTATGACCAGACCCTCAACGTCATGAAGAAGCTGGCCGGCCGTATCGCGAAATTGACAGCCGACTACAGAGAGCCCGGCCACCCCATCGACGCCAATCATGCGCTCGAGCCCACCTACCTGAAGGCCGCCGAAGATCTGGCCAAACAACTGAAGCTGCCGGAGCCGATTCCCAAGCTGTGCACCCTGGTCACCGCCAGCGCGTTCGATGCGGCCATCCACGACGCCTTCGGCAAGAGCCACCGCCTCAACTGCTATCACACCTATGGGCCGGACTTCCTGCCGCACGACCTCTCGGCGTATTTGACGCCGGAGTTTCGCGGGGAATTTCCAGATCGCTACATCTCCCGCGAGCCGAAGGCGCGCCTGCCGGTGTATCACCTGGTGGGCGGGGCCGATGCCCTCACGGCGTCCGATGTGAAACAGCGCATTCAGGACGGACTGCCGGACAGTCTTGCCGAATGGATCCCTTACAACGGCTTGACCCATTTCAAGATCAAGATGGAGGGTAACGACCTGCGCTGGGATGTGGAGCGGGTTCTGGGCGTGGACCGCGTGGTGGTCGAGGCGCAGCAAAAACTGCGCCTGGCGGAGCGCGTCTATTCGCTCGATTTCAACGAAATGTGTCCCAACGTGGATTACCTGGTCGACTTCCTTCACCAGGTCCGCGAAAGGGCGCCGGCGGCCTTCGAGCGCATTCAATACATCGAGCAGCCCACGAAGCGAGACCTCCGCGCGGACCGGGCGAACGTCATGCACGAGGCGGCCAAGTTAAGGCCTGTTGTCATTGATGAATCGCTGACGGACCTGGAAAGCCTGATGCTGGCTCGAGAAATGGGTTACAGCGGCGTCGCGCTGAAGGCATGCAAAGGACAAACGCAGTCTCTGCTCATGGCAGCAGCCGGGCAAAAATTCAAAATGTTCCTCTGCGTTCAGGATCTCACCTGCCCCGGCGCGTCTTTGATTCATTCGGCGGGCCTGGCGGCCCGTATCCCCGGAGTCGCCGCCATCGAAGCGAACGCCCGCCAGTTCGTGCCGGCGGCGAATGCGCCCTGGGTGGACAAGTTTCCCGGCTTGTTCGTGATCAAGGACGGCACGATGCAAACAGGGCTTCTGACGAAACCCGGACTTGGCGCGGTGTAAACTAACCCGCGTGCTTTTGCGCGAAGTCCTGCCGGATGGCTCGCAATCTTTCTGCCCAACCTGCCAGTTTGAGATCCCGCTCCCTCTTGAAAACATCCATCTGCTCGCTGGGAAATCGGCTGACCTCCCATGTTTTCGCAAACCGCTGATAGACCGGCTCCCGGTCCGCATTGATTTCGCCGGCCAGCCTCTCGGCCGTCTTCAGGGACGCGACGGCCGCCTCGTATCGGCCGCTCTCTTGCATCCGCCGCGCTTCTGAGAGGGCATCCTCGATGGATCCCAGCGTCTCAAACAGGCGGACGTTGTGGCGCATGACGTTGGCCAGCGCCAGCATAACGTCGACGTTGTACCGGTTTCTGGAAACCTTGCCGAGGTTCTGCTGGAGCAGCGCGATCAATCGCTCACTCAGTACTCTTTCCGTCTTCAGATCTCTCAGCTTTGCCGTGGAACGCGGATTCACGACGTGCCGCTCAAACTTCACGGCCATCGCGGCCTGGCCCCGGTCCTTTACAAAGGCGATCTCCTCGTAGTGGTCTCTCCAGAAAGGCTTGTTGTCGAGGGTGACCGGGTCCGGCAGGTTGGGCAGATCGATGGGCCGGCGCCGGTCCCAGGAGAAAGTCCAGAACAGGGCGCCGTCGTTCATCAGCTCGTACACGCTCTGCATATCTACGGTTTCAGGGCCATAGAACAGCCGCGCGAACTGCGGCAGCAACTCGCCGGGATCCGGTTCCGCCGCGTGCCATCCGTACGCTGAGCCGGCGACCAGGCCCAGCCAGATGACCTCCAGTTGCGGGCCGTGGTCATCCCAGGCCGCCATGAAGGTCCCGAGCACGTCGTTCTTTCTCACTTCCCCGAAGGAAACCATTTCGCGGACCACGCGCAGGTGATCTCTCGAGAAGACGTCGTGGTACTTGAAGGGAACATAGTCCGGGAACAGCACCTTCTCCCCGCCCTTCATCGAGAAGTAAATCAGCACCCGCATCCCGTGTTTTCTCTCGATTTCCAGCTCTCCGGGGCGATCCAGGCTATACCAGCCGGCGGCGCCGTCAATGAGCGCGTTCGGCAGTTTCGGGATATCCTGGGGATCTAGCGGACGCTCCCCCCAAAACATCACCTGCTTGCCCCGGTCTCTCAAATACTGACTCGCCCGCAGAGTCAGCTCGACGAACAGGCCGCTGGTCCCCAGCCGCTTCACTTTTTCGGCGCACCCGCAGGTGGCGCCGAGGTAGCGGTTGAAGAAAAGCTCGTCGGTCGAGAAATGAAAATACTTGCCTTGAAACGCCGCCAGCACCTCGTCGAACATCTCGAGAAGCAGCTTCCAGGATTCCGGCTTCGTCGGGCACATCATGTAGCTCGATTCCGGCACTTCCCTCAACTGGACGAACTCGGGGCGCCGCAACACAAACGACATGTGGGCCGGGAAATCGACGATGGGAATCAGCTCGATATGCCTCTCCCGTGCGTAGTCGTCGAGCGCCCGAACCTGCTCCCGGGTGAAGGCCGTGGGCCGGCTGATCGCCGGGTGCTTCTGATAGGCGAAAGTGTCTTCCAAATGCCAGCCGACGGCATTGATCTTGAACTCGACGGCCCGATCGAGGTACTCCTTCAGAGTCTCGAAGCGGCTTTGGTGCTCCTTCTCGCACCAATGCATGATGCGTAGCTCCAGGTCGGGCCAGTCTTCCATCGCGCAGGGCGGCAGACTGGGCCTGGTCCGCCCCTTGGAAACCAGGAGCTGCATCAAGGTAGAAACCCCGTAGAGCAGGCCGGGGCTGTCGTTGCCGGTGATTACGATGTTGGCCGGCTCGATAGAGAGCTTATAGCCCTGGCGGGCGAGGGCCTCCTTCCGGCCGGGCGCGGCCATCCCCGGCCGGATGGCCAGCCGTATCCGCTTTGGACCGGAGCCGCCATCTCCGGCCGCAAGCGTGATCCCAAACTCTTTCTGGAGCCTCTCGACGAGCATCCGCACCGCAACGTGCTGCCCGTTGACGCTGGGATCAAGTTCGAGCCCCCAGTCTGAGCCGAAGGCCACTTCGCCCTCGCGCAATTCAACCTTCTGGGGAGCGGGCAGCAGGGCATAGCCCCGGGACCATAGATTCTGGGCGGACGCCGCGGGGCGCGCCTGGGGCGCCAGCGCGACGGCCATCGCTCCACCCAGAAAGTTGCGCCGCGAGAAAATGTCGCGCATAGTCGTGCTCCGTCTTCAACGGACCGTCAGATCGCGGATCCAAATGTCCTTGAACCGCATGCGCGCCCCGCCGCCTGGATGGAGCTGCAGCGCGATCACACCATCGGTGTTGCCGGGGTCGGGATAGGTAAAGTCGATCATCGGCACGCCATTCAAGCGGGTCCTGATGCGGTTGCCTTCCACCTGGATGAGCATTTCGTTCCAGTCGAAGGGCTTGATAACGGTTTCGTTCTCCGGAGCAGGCCAGACAATCCAGCCCTTGGAAGACTTGGGGCCGGTGCGGTCACCGTGCAGCCCGCCGGTGTGATGGCCGATGTGGTTGTCGATTTCCACCTGAATAAAACGAATCTGGCTAATATCTTCCTCGATGCTGGAGTGAAAAAAGACCCCGCTGTTGGTCAGCGATTCGCAGCGAAAGCGCAGAAACAGGTGAAAGTCCTTGTAGGTCTTCTCCGTTTTCAGGAAGCCGTCTCCCTTTTTTGTCAGGCTCTCGCCATAAATCGTGCCATCCTCGGCCACCCATCTTTCTTTACCGATGGTTTTCCAGCCGGTCAGGTCCTTGCCGTTGAACATCTCGACCCACCCGGAACCAAGCTCCACCGCGCGTTGCGCGGTCTGCGCCCCGAGCACCTGGCAGCCCAGCAGCAGGCAACAAGCGGAAGTCAGAATCGGGCCGCTACTCATTCGAAAACTCCCTCACGAGGCGTGAAAAAACCGATCTCACGCGAAGACGCCAAGTACGCCAAGAAAAACTTCTTGCGCCTTTGCGCGAAATCTTTCGGTCGGTTCGCGGCTCGGTTTGCCGCTTGCCAAGCTGCGACCGTGACGGAGCAGTTGCCGGTAATGCGCAATGAACCGCCGGGCTCCGAGCCTCGCTGCGTCGCACAGTCACAAGTCAGCCATCAGCAACCGAGCCTTGCAGAGCGCTGATGGCTGATGGCTGATGGCTGCCTCCCTCATACCTCCACTCCCAACTCCTTCCAGGTGACGCTGCGGCGCTTGTAAATCGCTTCGCGCCCCATGATGGCCGTCAGGGCCGCCGTGGCCGCCACCCGAATGTCGGCGAAGGGTTGCCGCTTCTCCCGAATGCAGGCGTAGAAGTCATTCATGGCGAAATCGCCTTCGCCGAAACCCTTGCGCTTCAGGTCGTCGATGAACTGGATGGTCGCAGGAGAAACCATGTTCCTGGGCGCCGCCTCGCCGCTTCCGTCGTAGAACATGGCTGAGGAGTGGGTCAGGAACACGCTCCCCTTCTCGCCGAAGACCACGTACCACATCCCGCCCGGCACCTCCTTCAATTGCCGCGGGTGGAAGGTGAGCTGGCTGTAATCGACGTGCATGTCGTTTTCGTAGATGTACTCGACGCTGAAGCCGTCCATCATCACCGTGCCCGCCGGAAGGGGCGTGGGCAGATACTTTTTGCCGTGGCCGTAGGCGCTGACCGGCCGGCTGTCGGTGATCCAGTTGCACGCATCGATGTTGTGGACGGCGTTTTCGACGATCAGATCTCCGGAGTGCTTTACGTCGGCGTACCAAGTGCGGCGCGTCCTCTGTTGCGGCGTCTCCTCGGCGGCTCGCGAGCCGGCGCGGCCCCCGCCGCTGTCCCGCTGCGCCCGGACCACCAGCGGCCGGCCGATGATGCCGTCTTTGTGGATCTGCCCGATCGCCTCGCGCATCGTGGGAAAATACCGAAGCTGCTGCCCGATCTGCAGAAACGTCTTGGAACGCCGCGACGCCTTGAGCACCGAGTCCACCTGCTCCGGCGTAATCCCCAGCGGCTTCTCGCAATAGACGTACTTGCCCGCCTCCAGACACGCGGCTGCCATCTCGGCGTGCAGGTCGCACGGCGTCGCCACCATGACGGCGTCTACATCCTTGAGATCCACCACCTGTCTCCACTCCGTGAAGGACCGCGGGCTGTGGCGGCTGGCGGCGCTCAACGCCTTGTCGCGCGTCTGCGGATCGATGTCGCAAATGGCGGTGATCTTGACGTTATCCTCAATCAGCACCTGCCTGAGCAGGTTGCCGCCCCGCACGCCGACGCCGATGAAGGCCGTGCGAATCTCCGGCTCGGCGGCCGCACCGAGCCGCGAGGATGCCGCCGCAGCCGAGGCCAGCAAGAAATCTCTCCGATTTGCCTGCCCTTTCATTTCCAAGACTTTCATTTCCAGACCTCCATCTGTATTGGCTGCTCGACCTGCTCTTCCACGCTCGCCCTCTCGCCGGATGAGAACAGGCTGGCAAAGGGAAGCATGATGGCGCCGGTAATCGTGGCATCGCCCCGCAGCGCCGAGGGGCGTAGGATCAAATCGCGAAAATTCAAGAACCGGCGGCCGTCGGGGAACTGCTCCCGCAGCATCGGACCGACCAAAGACCAGGCCTCGGTGATCGCGCCGTCCAGGATGATCACCTCGGCGTCCAGTCCCCAAACCACGTTGGCGATGCCGGTGCCCAGGTAGCGGCAGGTCTCGGCCAGCGTCTGTTTCGCGGCCGCTTCCCCTTCCATGGCGCGATGGCAAATGCGCCTGACCTGCGCCGCTGAATCTCCGAGAGTCGGTCCGCGCTTCCCGCCGGTCAGCGAGCGATAGCGCTCGGAAATCGCGCCGTACGAGGTCAATCTCTCCAGGCAGCCCGGCGAGTCGTGCCGCTCCGACCCCGGCGAGTCGACCATGATCATTTGTCCGAATTCGCCCGCCGCCATGCGAGGTCCGTGGTAGACCCGGCCGTCGAGCACGATGCCGAAGCCCACGCCTTCATCCGCCTCCACAAACAGCAGGCAACGGCTGTCCCGAATTCCCGGGCCGCCGAAAGTGTACTCCGCAAATGCCGCCGCCCGGACGCTGTTCTCGACGAAAACCGGAACCCCAAGCTGCTCCTGCAGGCACTGTTTCACCGGCACTTTGACCCACGAAGGGTCCTGGCCCAGCTCGACGACTCCGGTCTCCGGATCGACGAGGCCGCGCGCGCTGACTCCTATTCCATCCAACTGCTGGCGGGGATGGGCGCGGCGGTACCTGGTAACCCAATCGGCAATCCACTGCAGGGTTTTCGACGGGCCGGAAGGCGTTCGCAGGAACTCCGACGCAACGATGCGGCCACTGATGGTTCCCACGCAGCACCGCGTCTCCCACCGGTGGATGTCGATCCCGATGGCGTGCAAGACGCTCTGGTTCAGGCGCAGGCGGGTGGCCGGCCGGCCTCCGGTGGAATTCTGGGCGCCATCCTCCACCACCAGCTTCTGGTGGAGCAACTGAGCCACGATGCGGGAGGTGGTGCCTTCCGACAAACCGCTGCGACGGGAAACCTCCACGCGAGAAGTGGGTTGGTATTGGCGCAGCAACCGCAGCACCAGGGCGCGGTTCATACCGCCCAGCTCGGGCGGCCGAAGACCCTCTCGGCTCATTCCGGCAGTTCCCTGATCTCGACGTTGCGGTAAAATACCGGCCAGCCCTCCGACTGCAGGCACACGTTGCCTGCCGACGGCTCGGGGCCCACCCCCGCATTCACCACTTTCCCGTTCAGCACCACCACCACGCCGCCATTGATGGACCCAACCTCCAGGCGGTCCCAATCGCCCAGCAGGGGCCGCTCTTTCAGCGGCACGATGATGCCGCGCTTCGATCCCCGGATCTTCCCGCCCCGCACGCCGAAAAGGCTGGCCGCTTCGCCGTAGTGCCCTTGCACTTCGAACGACTTCGGCCAGGTGTTGGTGACCTCACCGGCGTGGATGAAGAACCCGGCATTGGGCCACTTCTCCGGCGCCCCGATCCAGCCTTCTTTTTGAA
>JBGOUJ010000270.1:0-9749 GCA_041477005.1 Terriglobia bacterium
CCAGACGTTCCGCGAGCGGGGCCTGGAAGCGACGATCGTCCACTTCCAGCACTTCTTCGACTCGGTTCGCAGCCGTAAAGCGACCGTGGAAGACGCCTTGGCCGGCCATCGCGCCGCCGCCTGCGCCCACATGATCAACCGCGCGGCCGAAACCCGGAAGCTGGTGGAATGGGACTTTAGCCGGGAAACTATCAAAGCTTAGGGTGTATACCCGATTCCCCTCGATCCGGCACGCAGCCTAGAATACGGTTGCGTGAAGCCGCAAATCGTAACTCCCGCCAAGCCAGAAGCGCCACCTACCTACCACGACGTGCGTTTCACCTACGACCCGGCGCGGGCGGCGGTGTGGCGCGTGATCTGCGGCTACCTGCAACGTTTCATCGACCAGAAGGAGCCGGTGCTTGAGCTAGGCGCCGGCTACGGGGAGTTTTCCCGGTTCATCCACGCCACTGGAAAATGGGCGCTGGATGTCAATCCGGGGCTGGTGGCCTATTGGCCCGAGGATGTTCACGCCGTGGTTCAGTCGGCGCTCGATCCTCTGCCGCTCGATCCGGCCAGCGTGGCGACGGTGTTCGCCTCGAATTTCTTCGAACACTTCAGCCTCGCCGAGTGCCGTGCCGTGCTCGGCCAGGTCCGGCGCGTGCTGAAGCCGGGGGGAAGGCTGGTGGCGGTGCAGCCGAATTTCCGCCTCGAGCCGGGCCGTTACTTCGACGATTACACTCACGTCACCCCGTTCACCGATTGCGGCTTCACTGATTTTCTACGGTCTCTCGGCTGGCGGATCGCGCACTGCGAGCCGCGCTTCCTGCCCCTCACGATGAAGTCGAGCCTGCCCAAGTGGGGCTGGCTCGTCGAGCTGTATCTGGCGCTGCCCTGGCGGCCCCGCGCGGGCCAGTTTCTGGTCGTGGCCGAGGCGCCGACCGGACCGGTGGAATATGTGGCGCGGTAAAAAAGTCTCGGTTATCTTTCCCACCTACAACGAGAAAGACTCGATCCGCGCCGCCACACTGGATTACTTCTCGACCGAGCTGGTGGACGAGATCGTCGTGGTCAATAACAACGCCGCGGCCGGCACTTCCGAGCAGGTCGCCGGCAGCGGCGCGCGGGAAATCCACGAGCGCCGGCAGGGTTACGGCCACGCTCTGCTGTGCGGCATCGACCACTGCTCCGGAGACCTGGTCATCCTTTCCGAGCCCGACGGAACGTTGAGCGGACACGACGTGCTCAAGCTCCTGGCCTATTCCGATGACATGCCCGTCGTCTTCGGCACCCGCACCAGCCGCGAGTTCATTTGGGAAGGCGCCAACATGGGCCGGTTCCTGAAGTGGGGCAACTGGGCGGTCGCCAAGATGACCGAGTTCGTGTTCAACACCACGATCCTGACCGACATGGGCTGCACCAAGCGGCTGTTCAGCCGGGAGGCTCTCGCGCTGATCCGCCCCCAACTTGACATCGGCGGATCGCAATTCGGCGCGCAATTGCTGCTGGAGGTGATCGCGCACGGCATTCCCTTCGTCGAAGTGCCGGTAAACTATCGCTCCCGTGTCGGGAAATCGTCGGTCACGGGAAGCTTCTGGAAAGCGTTCTGGCTGGGGCTGGAGATGATTGCGCTGGTCCTGGGCTACCGTTTCGGCCTCCATCGGCGGCAGCGGACGAGTTGGTCCCCGCCGGAGCCTCGCAAGGCAGCCCCCGCCGCTCCTCTGGCCTGGCGCACGCCCGGATTGCCCGCCGATTCGCCGCTCGGTATCCTGATGCCGGGTCTCGAGGCCCTGGGGCGGGCGCTCGAGCGGCAGCATGCCGGGCCCGCGAGCACTTCTCCGGACCGCCGGTGATCAGAGTCGCCTGCACCGGCCACCTTCCGCTGGGAACACAAAGCCGGATCTACGTATTCGCGGCCGCCGGCTGGATGGGCTGGCGCCGCTACTCCTCGCGGCTCGCCAGACCGGCGCAAAGAAGATGAGCTTCCAATGACGGACGCTATGGCCATCGCCCCGCGAGAGCGCAGCTTGCGCTGGGTATTTCTACTATACGGGCTGACGGGGTTCACCGGGCTGCTGGCCGAGCAGGGATTCGAAAAATACATCGCGCTGCTGGTGGGCGCCACCGCCTCCGCCTCGGCGGTTGTAATCTTTGCTTACTTCCTGGGCTTTGCGCTGGGAAGCTGGCTGGCAGGTGAGCTGATCGGGCGAAACCGCATCCAACGGCCGCTCCAGCTCTACGGGCTCCTGGAGTGCCTGGTCGGTCTCTCGTGCGTGACGTTTACGTTTGCGTTTCACCCGCTGGTCGGCTGGTTGGCGCCGTTTCAGGCCTACTACACAAGTCCGGCGCTGAAGCTCGTGGTTCGATTCGTTTTCGGCAGTGCCCTGGTGCTTCCGACAGCGGCGCTGATGGGGGCGACCTTCCCACTGGTCGCGCAGGTGGTCGACCAGGACGACTCCTCGGGCGGCAAGCGCTGGACCGAAGCTTACGCCGTGAATCTTGCCGGCGCGCTGGCGGCCGCTCTGCTGGGGTCCTACGCGATCATCCCGGCGCTGGGGATCCAAGGGTCCTTCTGGCTGTGCTTCGCGATCGGCACGATCGTTTTCGCTCTCACCCTGACCCTGCGCCGCGCGCCGGCCGGGGCGGGGACCCAGGCAGCCGAGACTCCCGCACCGGAGAAACTTGAGACGGCCGGCCAGGATACCTGGCTGCTGATGGGTGCGGCATTCGCCTCCGGCCTGGCGTTTTTTGCGCTGGAAATCATCTGGACCCACCTGATCGGCGTGGCCATCGGCTGCAGCATTTACGCCTTTTCGTCAATGCTCGTCCTGGTATTGCTGGGCTTGCTGCTGGGAGCGTTTCGGGTGCGGCGCATTCTCGAAAAGCAGCAGCCCATCGTCTACTCCAGGCTGTTCCAATTCGCGGCACTGCTGCTGGTCTGCCAGTTCCGGTGCTGGGACTGGACGCAGGCCCTGTTCGTGGTGCCGTTACCATCGTTCCTCCACAGTTTCTACGCCGTGGAACTGTACAAGCTGTTGGTGGCGGCGCTACTGATCGTCCCCTCGGCCGTGATTCTCGGAACCATCTACCCGCAGTTGCTGGCGAGCCCAGTGTTGAAGCAGCCGGGGCGTTCGTATCTGGTGAGTTACGTCAACACCTTCAACTCTATCGGGTGCCTGGCGGGGGCGCTGCTCGGAATCCTCTTTCTGATTCCGGTCGTCGGCTCCGAGGTTGCCATCAAGGCGATTGTGGCCGCGATGTTGCTGGTCTCGGCGCTCTTCCTTTGGCGGGAAAGGCCGAGCCGAAAGCTGATCTTTCGCGCGGCGCTGGGGTCGGCCCTGGTAATGGGCTACGCGGTGGCGTGGAAGTGGGACCGGCGAATTCTCACCTCGGGCATCAACGTGTACTTCGGCCGCACGCCGCCTCCGCCCGCGCCTGCGGCCGGCCCCGACGAGGGCCGGGTTGTTTCCTCCAAGATGGTGTATTTCCACGAGGCAGCGCAAGGGGGCATGACCACTGTCATCGAGACGACCACGGAGACGGGGCTGAAGAGGGAGACGGTCCGGACGCTCTACACCAACGGCAAGTTCCAGGGCGATGATTCAGCGGGGGGCGAGGCGGCGGCGCAGATTGGGTTTTCCGTCATTCCGTCGTTCTTTGTGAGCGGTTTTGACCGGGCGCTGCTGATCGGCCTCGGGACCGGTCACAGCGCGCACGCGCTGAAGCGCGTCGGATACCGTCAGGTCGATATCGCCGAGTACTCACCGGGCATTGTCAACGCCGCGAGGATGTCCTTCGCCGGCCTCAACGAGCACGTGCTCGACGATCCCTCCGTGCGGCTGCTTCTCGAGGACGGCCGCAACGTGCTGCTAACCGACACCCGGACGGCCTACGACCTGATCACCATCGAGCTGACCAGCATCTGGTTCGCCGGAGCGACCAATCTCTATTCGAAGGAGTTTTACGAACTGGCCAGGAATCGCCTGCGGCCGGGCGGGGTGCTCCAGCAGTGGGTCCAGCTCCACCACATCAGCCCCAAAGAGGTCGGCTCGGCGATCGCCACGGCGCGTGCGGTGTTCCCCTGCGTCAGCCTGTGGGTGTTCGGCGGGCAGGGGATGATCACCGCCACCGACCATTCGCAAGTGCTGGAAGAGGAGCGCGTACGGCGCCTGGCAGTCCTCGCCCAGGGCCTGACGCAATCCCCGGAGGACCTTCCCAAACTGGTCCACCGCCTGTGCCATGCGCAACTGGTCAGCCCGGCGGGCGTCGAGCGGATGGTCGAGCAACTTCGGCCCACGATCAATACCGACCGCAACCGCTGGATCGAGTACGCCACCCCACGCTACAACAGCAGCGACTACAACTGGTACGAGCACAATCTGCGCTTCTTGGCGCGATTCCACTAGAGGCGGTAGACGCGCAACTCCAGGCCCAGAAACCGGCGCTTCTCGACTGGTGAGACCGGATGGCCAGGCGAGCCGAGCCACCTCTCCAACGATCCCCACTCCCAAGGGTCGCGTTGCGGGTTGACAAGAACGAACACCTGCCCGGCCTGACGGGCCTGGTTTAACACCGCCGGCGGCGTGTAAGGGCTGGAGCCGAGATCCGCCGCGTCCCAAGGCAGATTGAAGACCGTCAGGGGGCGGCGGTTGTAAAAGCCTTTGAGAGGGAAGGAAAGAAAGTCTTGCACCCCCGGCTCATCGGGCCGGAGGACCTTCACCGGCGTCAGCCCGGCCCGCAGCAGGACCACATCGCCGGGGCGGTAGTGGGTTTCGACCCATTCATTGGCGGCCCGCCAGTCTTGGTTCGGAAAAATTCCCACCCACGGTCCGAATTGCCGCGCGACTGCGATCTGGAAATAGGCTCCCAGCCCGAGATAGACGCACAACCCCACCCGGAGCGCCGGTTCGCTCCCCTTGCCGGCCGCCGCGGCGAGAAGAACGAATGCGCCAAGCAGCGGCAGCAGCAGATAACGGGGCTGGAGAATATTCAATACTCCGAGCCGGGCCGCCGCAACGGCCGCGGGGAAAATCGCCAGATACGCCGCAGCCAGCCACAGCAGGAATCTCTCGGCCGCCGTGCGGTTTTGGAGCTGCGCCCGCTTCCTCCACAACAGCAGCAGCCCCGGCGCCAGGACCACGGCCAAGGAGATTTCCGGCCACTCCAGCAACCCGGCGAACCAAGCCGCGTCGGGCCGCTCGATCCAGGCATAGTAGGCCCTGCTGGCTCCTCCCACGGAACGCGCCAGCGGCGCGAGCGGGGCGAGCAGCGCGAGCAGCAAGCCCTGCGTGGCCAGCAGCCGGTCGAGGTTTCCGGGACGCCCGCTCGACCAGAGCCGGAATCCCAGGGCCACGGCGATCTGCCCCGCCAGCACCGCGTTGAAGATCAGGTGTGTATAACCAAGCAGCAGGGTCGCCGCCGCATACCCCGCCAGGTAAGGCCAGCCAGCGTCTTCGATCACCCGGAGGCACAGGTAGAGGGAAGCCAGCGCCAGAAATATCGCCAGGGAATACATGCGCGCTTCCTGGCTGTGGAGGATGCCGCGCGAGTTCAGCGCCAGCAGGGCGCCTCCGTACCACGCCGCCCGAGCGCCGATCCAGCGGGAAAGAATCCGCATCAGTAGAACGAGCGAGGCCAGGCCGAACAGCACCGACGGCAATCGCAAAAAGAATTCCGTGTGGCCGAAGAGCAGAAATATCCTGGCCACCAGATGGCTCACCGGAGGGTTGCAGTCGAACCGGCAGCGCTCGACGAGCGTCGCCCAACCGCGAGCCGCTGCGACGTGAGCCGTGCCCATCTCATCCAGCCAGAGACTAGGCCCCCAAAACCGGAATACGCGCAGGCACACGCCCAGGGCCAACGCCAGGGCGCAGATGCCCCTCTCGAGGACATCCGTGCGGACTCTTCCGGCCGCGGGCGCGCCGGCGGCCAACCGTTCCGTCGCTGGGATCAGAACCTCCACGGGACCCGTTCGGAGTATAGGAAAAACACGGGACGGGTCCCATCGGAGTTCCACCCCTAGCCCGGCAGTCATTCTGCCTAGGGTCGCGAGAGAAAAGGGCTAGGCCGCCGTAGTCAGTGGAGCAGGTAGGGATCTGCCTGAGGACCACCCCGGGGGTTCCGCCCTAGATCTTTATATATTTTTAACTTGGCCCCAAAAGGTACCAGGCCGCGGTCGAGGGGTTCGTACAACTTCTAAGGTTAATGTTATCAGACTTTTAGGGTCAGACAATGGGATCGGAAGACTTCGAGCTGGCTCCTCCCAGGCTAGGAAAATTCTGATTGCATCCTAGGAAAAATCTGATATAGTACCAAACTGTCTATGGTACTCATAGATGGCTTATGCCTTAGCATCGAGGTCATAAGTCTTTTCCTGAGAGAGTGTCCATGATCACTGTCGCTGCTTGTGAATCGCAACCGATCGTTGTGGAGGGCCTGCGTCGAAGCCTGGAGGCAACCAAGGACTTGCAGTTCGTCGGCGCGGTGGGGACCCCGAAAGCCGCCCTCGAGTTGGTGGACCAACAGAAGCCTTTGGTTTACCTCATCGACAAGGCCTTCGGCACCAAGGCCGTGTTTCAGCTCATCGCCGACATGAAGGCGCGCTCGCCGCAGACCGAGCCGATTCTCTGGGCGGCGGAGATCAGCGAGATCGAGTCGTTCCGGGCGCTCCAGGTCGGGGCGCGGGGCATCCTGAAGAAAACCCTGCCGGTCAACACCATCCTCGATTGCCTGCGCACGGTGGCGCGCGGTAACATCTGGATCGAGAACTCGATTTCGGACCAGTTCGTGGGGTTCATCAACCGCCGTAACACGCCTCACTTGACAGCGCGCGAGGAAGAGATCGTCGCCCTGGTCACGCGGGGGCTGAAGAACAAGCAAATCGCCGACGCCCTCTGCATCACCACCGGGACGGTGAAGGTCCACCTGATGCATATCTTCGAGAAGACGGGCGTAAAGGATCGCTTCGAGCTGGCCATGTACGGCCGGCGCATGGATGCCGGCTCGCTCGAGCTCGAGGACGACCAGGCCACGGCCCTGGTCGCGACCACGACGGGCGGCCCCGTCCGATAAGTTTTTCATGTTCCGGTTCCCCCGGCCGTGGCTGGGCCTCGCCTTGCAGAGACGCCGGGCGGGCTGGTTAGGGCCTGTCAAGAAATAACAGTGCCAACCGCTCCCTGACGGTCGCGGAAGGGCTTTCTGAGCCACGCGCGTGAGCAAGCCGACTCGGCGTGCTGGCACGGTAATTCTATGACGGGCCCTCAGTTTAGTTCCCGGTGGGCGAATAGAGATAGTCTCCTTGCAAGAAAGGCCCGTCGATGTGCTCGACGAAGCGGTAGTTCCGGCGGATCGCTTCGAGCTGAGAAGGCGGTAATGACGGCAGTTCCGGAGGCCGCGGCCCGTTCCTCGGCTGGAAGACGTCTTCGTAGAGCAGCACCAGGCCAAACCTTTTTTCCGACAAGTCCCGGAGAACCGGCTCGGGATCCAGGCGGCCGGCTTCCACCAGCAGCGTGTATATCAGCGGCTCAACCTCGAGGCGACGACCAGCCTGGACCAGTGGACCGAGCTGGACCGACAGGATGCGGCCTCGATCCGCCGCCAGATAGGGCTGGAGCTGGGCATATTCGGCGCGATGCAGTGTTTCCGAAACTGCCTTCTCGAGCAATACCCTCCCGCTGATGACGAGATTCAAAACGATGTGAAACAACAGAGGGATCTGGAGGAGCGTCACGGCGCTCGGAGATCCGCGAAACGAGAGCGGGAAGAAACGGAGCTGGTGCAGCGTCCAGCCGGCGCAGATCCCCAGCACAACCATCGTTTCGAGGTGATAGTTCAGATCGGAGCCGATCTTGGAGCTCGTGGCCAGCAGCAGCAGGGCCGACGCCGCCAGGTACATGTAGAGAGGATGAAGGCCGCGCCGGAAGGCGGCCGGCGCCCCTGCCAGGGCGATTACGATCAAGCCGCCGGCGGCCGGCGCCAGGTACCGCAAATGCTCCAGAAGCTTCCGGAAGCTGAAAGGATTGAGGTTGGCCCACAGCACGTTTTCGACGAAGCCGCCGGCGGTCCAGTGGTTCAAAGCGAGCACCAGCGTAGCGAGGGGGACTCCGATGGCGGCAAGCAATATGGCGGCCCGGCGGCGCTCCTCGATCAGCAGAAAAAGACAAATGGTTCCGGCGGCGGCGAGCATGGTCTGCTTCGTCGAGAGGGCCAGGGCGAGGAAGCAACCGGTCCATACCAGCGGGCGCGGTTTCCGAGTCTTGCGGTAGCGGAAATACTGATAGACGGCGAAAAGCGAGAAGAAGACGCCGAGCATGTCGATCTGGCCGACCGTTGCCCAGGCGGCAAGGTTTGCCGTGGAAGCGATCAGCAGCGTGCCGGTCCAGGTGGCAAGGCGGTCTTCGGTCAGCAAGGCCAGCAGACGCCGGGCCACGACCAGCACGCCGAGAAGGGCGGCGAATGAAAAAATGCGGCCGGCGAGGAAGATGGGCAGCCCGAGTCGATAAGCTGCGGCCTGAAGCAGGTAGAAGCACGGCATATAAGCCGTGACCGTGTAGGGATAGCGATCGAGTCGATGGTAGATGCCGAACCCGGTTGCCAGATTGCGGGAGTGATTCGCGACCACCGACTCGGCCTGAGTGAACTCGTGCCGAGACCAAAACAGCAGCGCCAGGTGGGCGGCGAGCGTTAGAGCGACTGCGCCTGTAGAGACGAGGAGGAAGCGGCGGACATAGCGCTCCATTCGCAGCTCGCGCGGCGAGGTTCCGGCCAGGGGTGTTTCCAGTTGGGTCACGGAATGTCCCTACGAGAAGACAATCGGCACGTAGTATACGGGAGTAGACCTGTGAGACCCATCAGGACCCCACTCTAGTTTGCTCGGTTTTTTCTCGTAATGCGCGCGGGGGAGGCCTGCCCTCAAGGGTCGATCCCCTATACTGGAATCCGCCATGTGGAAGCGACTCGCGCCTTGGGTTTGCCTGGCCGTCGTACTGGGGGTGTTTCTCTGGTATTTGGACCGGTGGCACCCGGGTGCTTTGTTCGGCTTTTATCACGACGATACGGTCTATTTCAGCGCCGCGCAGGCGCTCGCCGAGGGGCGGGGCCGGATTCTGCCGAGTCTTCCGGGCCCGGAGGGCGCCCCGCCACGGCAAACGAAATATCCGCCGCTCTATCCCTGGCTGCTCTCGTGGATCTGGAGGTGGTGGCCTTCCTTTCCTTCGAACATCGCGCCGGCGGTGTGGATGACCGCGCTGTTTGCCTGCTGGTTTCTCATTGCCGCCTTTCAGTTGCTGCGTGGCCTGGTCGGGGTTGGGGACTGGCCGGCGCTGCTGCTGGTGACGTTGTGCGCGTTTCAGCGGAACACAGTATTGCTGAGCGGCGCTGTCTTGAGCGACGTGCCGTTCCTGGCGCTGGCGCTGACGGCGGCGGTAGCGGCGGACTCGGCCATGCGCCCGCAAGGCCGAGCGGCGCCCGTGGTGGCGACAGGGATTTTGGCCGGCCTTTCCGTGCTGACCCGCAGTTTTGGAGTGGCCGTCATCGCCGGGATCGCCGCCGCTGCTTTCTATCGCCGGGCGTTCCGGCAGGCTGTCCTGTTTTGCCTGGTGGCAGCGCCGCTACTGGTGGGGGCCTTCCTTCCTCACTCGCAGTTCTCCGGTGTTGCGAATGCGGACGGCCTCGGCTGGCGCGAGACGTGGTTGTTTTATACCAGCTACCTCGATTTCTGGAAGCTCTGCGTGCCTCGCGCGGACGTGCTGCTGGCAATGCTCGCGGAAAAC